>JBATRI010000385.1:0-7763 GCA_049292515.1 Geminicoccaceae bacterium | reverse complement strand
GGGCGGGGTCGAGCCCGAGAGCATCGCCGAGGTCCGGGCCTTGGCGGCGGCCGCGATGCGGGCCGTCCAGTTCCGTGCCGTCACCGAAGCCGACTGGCAGACCCGCGCGCTGACCGTGCCGGGTGTGACCGACGCGAAGGCGACATTCCGCTGGACCGGGAGCTGGCACACCGTGTTCGTGGCGCTGCACCCGGCCGATCCGGCCGATCTCGTGACGCTGCCGGGCGGGCGGGTCGAGCTGGAGCCGGGCTTTCGGCGACGCGCCATGGCCGCACTCACGCGCGTGCGCCTCGCCGGCTACGACATGGAGCTCGACACGGCGGTCTACGTGCCGCTGCGCCTTGTGATCCGGCTCTGCGTCGAGACCGGGTATTTCCGGGGTGCTATCCTGCGCGAGGTCGGCGAGGTCCTGTCGAACCGGCGCTTCGCGGACGGCCGCGTCGGCTTCTTCCATGCCGGCCGCATACGCTTCGGCGAGCCCGTCCGGCTCAGCCGGATCATCGCGGCCGTGCAGGCCGTGCCGGGCGTCTCGTCCCTGGAGGTGACGGCGTTCCACCGCTACTGGGCGACCCCCGCCGGCGAGCTGGAGACGGGCGTCCTGCCGCTCGGGATGTTCGAGGTGGCACGGCTCGACAACGACCGCAGCCTGCCGGAGAATGGCGTGCTGGAGCTGTCCGCCGTGGGAGGGCTCTAGGCCATGGCGGCACTCGACGCCTGCGGATGTTGCGATCCCGGCGAGCCGGCGACCCCGCAGACCATTACCAACCGCCCGGGTCTTTCCGCCGTCGCGTATCGCGTCGGCACCTTCGCGAGCTTTCGTGAGACGATGTTGGAACGGCTGGCAGGGGACCTCCCCGAGCTCACCACCCGCTCGACCGACGACCACGCGATCACGCTATTGGAGCTGTGGGCCGCGGCCTGCGACGTCCTGACGTTCTACCAGGAGCGGATCGCCAACGAGGCGTTCTTGCGCACGGCCGTGCACCGTGATTCGGTGCGGATGCTGGCGGGGCTGCTCGACTATCGGCCGCGCCCCGGACTCTCCTCAGAGGTCGACATCGCGTTCGCGTTGGATGAGGGCGCAGCGCTGCGGATTCGGCCCGGCGTGCGGCTGATGTCGCTGCCGGGTGCCGACGAGCAGCCGCAGACCTTCGAGACGCTGGAAGCCTGCGACGCCGATGCAGCGCTCAACCGACTGCAGGCGCGGCCGGTGCCGGTGATGGACACCCCGCTCGCGGCCGGTCGGGCCTCACTGCTGGTGGAATCCGGTGCGGAGCAGCTCAATTCGGGCGACCGCCTCGTCATCTTAACCGCGACGGCGCTGGAAGAGCGCGGAGTGACGGGTGTCACCGTCGAGGACGGGGCACATCGCGTCACGCTCGATGCGGCGCTCACCCAGGATCTGGGCGGCGGGGTCGTCCGGCGGGTGGTGCGGCCGCTGCGCTTCTTCGGTTGGAACGCACCCGACCGGTATCAGGCCTATGATCCGGGCCACTACGACAATGTCGGCAAGAAATGGAACCCGCCGCCACTCTGGAAGACGGTCGACATCTCGGCGGAGGCGGGCCTCCCGCTGGGTGCGGGAACGCTGGGCGATGCGTTCCGCTGGCCGCTGGAGGCGCGGATCAGCGGCCTCGCGGTCGGCAGTCGGATCGTCGTGGTGCATGACGGCAAGGTCGAGGTCGGACGGGTGACCTCGATTGTCGAGCGGCCAGAGACGTTGGGGCCGCTGACCGACACGGTGACGGTCGTGACGCTGGCGGGGGTCACCAACGTCGTCGACCGCCGCCGGGCGCGGCTCTTCGAGGTCACGGGCACGCCCGTCTTGCCACGCGCCCATACCTATCCCACGAGCGTCACGGGCGGGCGGGTCACGCTGCGGCCGGCTCCGGCGACGGCGATCCTGCCGAAGCGGCGGATCCTGCTGAAGGCGACGGACGGGACGGTCCATGCCGCAACGGTGACCGGCAGCGAGCCGCAGGGGGGAGGCGCGGATCACCTCGCCGTCGACTTCACCCCGGCCTTGCCCGCCCCGCTCGCAGCCGACGGGCTCGTCCTGTTCGGCAATGTCGAGCGCGCCGGCCACGGCGAGACGCAGATGGAGGAAAATCTGGGCGATGGGGACGGGGCGAAGCCGTTCCAGTCCTTCGTCCTCTCCAAGGCGCCGGTCACGCGACGCCCGTCGGCGAAGGACGTGCTGGGCGTGGCGGCCCTCGACATCCTGGTCGACGGCGTGCGCTGGACGGAAGTGGCGAGCCTCTACGGACAGGCGGCCGACGCGCGGGTCTACACGTTGCTCGAAGAGGAGGACGGCAAGACCCGCGTCCTGTTTGGCGACGGACGGACGGGGGCGCGGCTGCCGAGCGGTCGTGGCAACGTGCTGGCCCGCTACCGCAAGGGCTTGGGCGAGGCCGCCAATGTCGAAGGGGGGCAGCTCAGCATCCTGCTGTCGCGTCCGCCCGGCCTGCGCGACGCGCAGAATCCGGCCGCGGCCGAATCGGGCACCGATCCCGATCCGATCGAGGACGCGCGCAAGAACGCGCCCTCCAGCGTGCGGACCTTCGGGCGGATCGTCGCCATCGAGGATTTCGCGTGGCTCGCTACCACATCCGGCGAGATTGCGAAGGCGAAGGCCACCTGGATCTGGCGCGGGCTCGACCGGGTCGTCCATCTGACGGTCGCAGCGCACGGCGGCGGCGATCTGTCCGCAACCGCGCTGCATCGGCTGCAAGCCTCGCTCGATGCCGCGCGCGATCCCAATCACGTGCTGCTGATGGCGAATGCGCTGCGCGTGCCGGTGCGGGTTGAGGCGAAGCTCGTCGTCGGAGCCGACCGGGAGCACGACGTCGTGCTTGCAGCGGCCCGCGCGGCGCTGCTCGACGGATTGTCGTTCGAGCGGACCGAGCTCGGCCATGCGCTCGATGCGAGCCGGGTGATCGCTGCGTTGCAGGGGGTGGCCGGCGTGCTGGGCGTCGATCTGGACGTGCTGCAGTTCCGCGATGCGACGACGTGGACGGCCGTGCAGCTCGCGGCCCGCAGTGCGACGACACGTCCGGATCAGCCGCATCTGCGGATCTTCGACGCGAGGCCGCCCAAGCAGGCGCTGAACGATCCGCCCGCAGCCGCCGTGCTGGCGGGCGGTGCGGAGGTCGTCCCGGCCGAGATCGCGACGCTCGCCGACGCCGATCTGAAGCTCACGGCCAGCGGGGGGATCGCATGAGCCTGTTCGAGCTGCTGCCAGCCCACTATCGCGAGCGCGACGCCGAGCAAGGTGGCCAGCTGGAGCGCCTGCTCGGCATCGTGGAGGCGCAAGGCGAGGTCCTCGAAGCCGATATCCATCGGCTTTACGACGACTTCTTCGCCGAGACTGCGACGCCTTGGGTGCTGCCCTATATCGGCGATCTGGTCGGCAACGTGCCGCTGTTCGGCACGGACGAGCTGCGCGGCAGCGACACAGCCCGCAGCCGCTTCGCCGATCTGCGCGGGCCGTCGCTGACGCCCGAAATGGGTGTCCGGCGTCGGGCCGACGTGGTCAAGACGATCTATTATCGGCGCCGCAAGGGCACGCCGCCGATGCTGGAGGAGCTGGCCCGCGACGTCACCGGCTGGGCAGCACACTTGGTCGAGTTCTTCGGCGTGCTGGGCTGGACGCAGATGGTGCGCAACCATCGGCGCCCCGAGGCGACCTGGGCGGAATTGCGCAGTCCCGTCCGCTGCGATCTCGTCCGCAGTGCGTTTGACCCGTTCCTGCACAGCGTCGACGTCCGCCCGATCAACCGGCAGGACGGCTGGCACTCGATCCGCAAGCTGGGCTTCTTCGTCTGGCGGCTGGGTGCCTACGAGCTGGTCGGCAGCGATGCGCGACGCGCGGCCGGAACCGCCTACGGCTGGCATGCGAGCCCGCTGGGTCAAGCGGCAGCCTTGTTCGCGGCCTGGACGCGCGAGGGTGACGAAGCCGGGACGACGCAGGAGCGGCACGTTCCGGGGCCGATCCGCAAGGCGGCATTCTGGGCCGATCTCGTGGCCGCGAAGAAGCTGAGCCCGGTGTCGGCCACAACCGACTACTACGCGACCCCGCCGGCGTTGCCGAACGAGGCCGGCGCGGGCGGCAGCCTGTCGATCACGCTCTGGCGCGGGCCTACGCGCTGGCTCGTGCCGACGGCTGCGATCGTCTGCGCGAACCTTGTGACCTTCGCCAAGCCGTCGCCGGGCAAGGTCGCGGTCGATGTGGCGCTCGGGCGGATCGCGCTCGGCGACGCCCTGCCGGGCGGGGTCGGAGCCGACGCCGACCGCGTCGAGCTCGGCTGGCACTACGGATTCTCGGCCGATCTGGGCAGCGGTCCCTACGAGCGCCGGGCCTGGACGATCCGCCGCGACCGGCTGGCCGCCGAGCTGCAGCCGCCGGTCGTAATCCGCGTGCGCAAGGACGGCACGGGCGACCACACGACGCTCACCGCCGCGCTTGCCGACTGGGCCGCGCGCGTGCCGGCGAAGCCCGACGCGATCATCGCCGTCGAGGACAGCCGCAGCTATGTCGAGGACCTCGGCGTCGAGCCGCGCGACGGTGGCTGGCTCGCCATCGAGGCCGCGAGCGGCGTGCGCCCGCATCTTCTGGGCGATCTCGAGATCACCGGCGTCCATGCCGAGGCGGCGCTGACGCTGTCTGGCCTGCTGATCGAGGGGCAGGTGCGCGTCACGGGCTCGCTGGGCCGGTTGCGGGTCCTGCATACGACGCTTGTCCCGGGTCCCACCATCGCCGAGACCGGGCCGGAGACGGGACCGGCTGCGATCCAGCCGTCGCTCGTCGTCGCAGCGGGGCCGACGACGGACCGGCTCAACGAATTGCTCGAGGTCGATCTCGCCTTCGCGATCACGGGGCCGCTGCTGATGCCTGTGTACAGCCAAGCGCTGCGCCTCCTCGATTCGATCGTGGTCGCGGCCGAGGACGACGACGCGATCGGCAGCGAGGTGTCGCCGGGCCCACCGACCGCGATGGAGCGGACGACCGTGCTGGGTCGGACCTGGGTCGAGGCCATGGTCCTCGCCAGCGAATCGATCTTCGAGGGACGCCTCCACGCCAACCGGCGTCAGCTCGGCTGCCTGCGCTTTTCCTACGTGCCGCCGGGCTCGCGGACGCCGCGCCGCTACCGGTGCCAGCCCGATCTGCGCATCCAGGTCGAGGCCGAAGCGTGCGAGGCGGCGGCGGGGATGCCGCTCACCGATGCCGAGCGGGCGGAGGTTGCAGCACGGGTCGCACGCTGGCTGGTGCCGGCCTGGACCAGCCGGCGCTACGGCCAGCCCGCCTTCGCACAGCTCCACGACAACGCACCAGCTGCCATCCGCGAGGGGGCCGAGGACGGCTCGGAGATGGGCGCGTTCTGCCACCTCAAGCAGCCGCAACGCGTGGCCAATCTGGCCCAGCGCCTGGGCGAGTATCTGCCGTTCGGGCTGGAAGCCGGCGTCCTCCCGGTGACCTGATGCCGTGACGCGCGTGATGCCGGTCCGCGCCAGAACGAGCCGGCAGGGAGAGAACGACGATGGCGGGCGACTATTCGAGGTTCAGCTTCCGGCCGGAACGCCGGGTCGCTGCCGTGGCGATGCAGCAGGGTCGCGTCCAGCTCGACGCCGACTGGAACGAGCAAGGCGAGGTCGTCGATCAGCGCATCCGCAAGCTCGCCAAGGACGTCTGGGGCCGTGCTTGGATCTCCAAACGGACAACGCCGGACGCGTTCAAGCTGACGCCCGTGGCGGGTCCCGATGTCGCCATCGGGACCGGGCGGCTCTACGCGGACGGCCTCGCGCCGGAGGTCCTGCCGGGCGAGGCCTGGACCTACCTGAAGCAGCCGTTCCTGCCGGTCCCGCCCGCGATCCCGACCGGGCAGGGGATCGCCGTGCTCGACGTGTTCGAACGCGAATTGACCTGGGTCGAGGCGCCGGATCTTCTGGAGAAGGCGCTGCACGGGGTCGACACGGCGACGCGCCGCCAGGTCGCGTGGCAAGTGCGGCTGGTGGCTGCCCCCAACACGCGCTGCGGGATGGACCTCGCGACGCTGTTCCCGGCCTCGGCGGCGCGGCTCACCACGCGCGCCACCGCCATTCCGGCGTCCGACGACCCGTGCATCCTTTCGCCGACGGGTGGCTATCGTGGCCTCGAGAACCGGCTCTATCGCGTGCAGATGCACGTCGGCGGTACGCTCGGCAAGGCGCGGTTCAAGTGGAGCCGTGAGAACGCCTCGATCGTCTCGCCGGTCCACGCCATCGCGGTCAGTGGGACCAAGAGCGAGATCCGCGTCCTTCGCATCGGCCGCGACGCGGTCTTGCGGTTCTCCGCGGGCGACTGGGTCGAGGTTACCGACGACTGTCGCGAGCTGATGGGTCAGGCGGGCGACATGGCCCGGGTCGAGAGCGTCGACGAGACGACCCGGACGCTGTTCTTGGACCGCGCGGTTCCCGATCCGGCGAAGCTCGCGTTCGGTGCGACGCCCGCCGAGCTCGAGGCTCGCCATACCCGCGTGGTCCGCTGGGACCAGAGCCAGGAGCTGCACGGCAACGCGGTCGGCGCGGACGGGCTGATGGTCGCGGGTGTCGGGCCGATCGCCTTGGAGGACGGCGTCGAGGTCGCGTTCGGTACGGACCCGGTCGGCGGTGCGATACAGGTCGACGAGCACTGGTCGTTCGAGGCGCGCACGGTTGACGGCTCGATCCGGGAGCTGACCGGAGCGCCCCCGGACGGCGTGCGCCACGTCTACGCACCGCTCGCCCTGTTCACGAACGGACCCGGCGGGCTCGCCATCGTCGAGGACTGCCGGACTCTGGTGCCGCCGGACGGTGGAACACAGCCGCCCCCGCCGCCCGGCGAGGATCCTTGCGAATGCTGCACGGTCTGCGTCGGCCCCGGAGGCGACGCGGAGACGCTGGAGCAGGCGGTGGCATTGTTGCCGACCGTCGCACCCGATCCGGAGGCGCCCGTACGGATCTGCCTCGCACCGGGCGATCATCCGGTGACGGGCCTGCCGATCGCGCGGCCCAACGTGCTGGTGATCGGCTGCTTCCCCCGCTCCCGGCTGATCGTGCGCGGCGAGGCGCTCGTCTTCCTGGGCAGTCGCAGCGGCCTCGTCGACGTGGTCGTCACGGGCTCGGCCGAGCCGGCGCTCGTCGTCATGAGCGGCAGCGAGCGCGGCAACGACCAGATCGTCACCTTCTGCCGCCTCGAGACTGTGGGTGACAGCCGGCTCGGCCTGCTCGCGGACGCTGCGGTCGGCCTGCGCGTCGCCCACAACCTCGTCACGGGTGCCGGCGTGGGCATTCGTGGCGCTGCCAGCGACGTGCGGATCGAGGCGAACCGGATTGAGCGGATCGGCGCGAGCGGCATCGTCGTCGCCGGCGAGCAGCGGCCGACGCTGATCGAGATCCTGCGCAACCGCATCTGGGACGGCCTCGGTGCCGGGATCGAGGGCGACGGCCTGATCGAGGGCCTGACCGTCGTCGGCAACCTGATCGCGGGCTTTCGCGGCGAGCGCCTGTCGCTGGGCAAGACGGCGGGCGGGATCGCGCTGGTCGCCGTCGAGGGCCTGATCGTCCACGACAACCGCATCGTCGGCAACGGCTCGGACGCGCCGGGCGACTGCGCCGGAATCCGGGTCCTCGCAGCGGCCGGCGTCGAGATCGCGCGCAACCGCATCGAGGCCAACGGCCGCAGCGAGGTCGAAGGCCGGCCGGTCACGGGCGGAATCGTCATCGACGAGATCCGCCCCGGCCGCGGC
>JBATRI010000384.1:0-1798 GCA_049292515.1 Geminicoccaceae bacterium | reverse complement strand
GGGCCCAGGGGCCCGACGCCATGCAGGATGGCGTCCTCGAGGGGCTGCAGGTCTGGCGCCGCGTCAACTCCTGCGCCGACGCGCACGCCGATCGGTTCGCGACCGACGCCCAGTTCTGGCGCCGCTCATGGACCACCTGTGCGCCGGGCTCGGCGCTGACCTTCGTACTGCATCCCGGCGGCCACGAGGTGCCGTCGGGCTGGGCGGCACTGGCGCTCGACTGGTTCGAGGCTGCGGTGCCGAGGACCCACTGACGCCCGCTACCAGCGCAGCGCCGCCGTGTGCACCGGCGCGTCCCACAGGTCGCGCAGCTCGTCGTCGAGCGCGGTCACGGTCAGCGAGCAGCCGGCCATGTCGAGCGAGGTGCAGTAGCTACCGACGAGCGAGCGGCTGACGGTCAGGCCCTTGGCCTCGAGCTGGCGCCGGGCGGAATCGTACATCAGGTAGAGCTCCATGGCCGGCGTGCCGCCGAAGCCGTTGACCAGCAGCAGCAGCTCGGCGCCGGCAGGGGCGGCGAGGTCGGCCGTGATGGCGGTCAGCATTTCCGCGGCGATGGCGTCGGCAGGCTGCAGCTTGACGCGGCGGCGGCCGGGCTCGCCGTGGATGCCGACACCCATCTCCATCTCGTCCTCCGGCAGGTCGAAGGTGGGCTTGCCGGCGGCGGGCACGGTGCACGAGGTCAGCGCCACGCCCATGGACCGGGTACGGTCGTTGACGCGCCGGCCCAATGCCTGCAGGGCCTCGAGGTCGGCGCCGGCCTCGGCGGCGGCACCCACCATCTTCTCGACGATCACGGTGCCGGCGACGCCCCGGCGGCCGGTGGTCCAGGTGGAGTTCTCGACCGCGACGTCGTCGTTGATGATCACCGAGGCGTGCCGGCCTTCATACATTTCGGACGCCATCTCGAAGTTCATGGCGTCGCCCTCGTAGTTCTTGACGATGAACAGCACACCGGCGCCGGAATCGACGGCCTGCGCCGCCGCCAGCATCTGGTCGGGCGTGGGCGAGGTGAACACCTGGCCGGGGCAGGCGGCGTCCAGCATGCCGGTGCCGACCAGGCCCGCGTGCATCGGCTCGTGGCCGGAGCCGCCGCCCGAGATCAGGGCCACCTTGCCGGCGCGGGTGGGTGCCGCGCGGGTGACGAAGGCCGGGGCGGGATGGACGCGGACGAGGTCGGCGTGCGCGGCGCCGAAGCCGCTAAGCGCCTGTGCGAGGACGTCGTCGACGCGGTTGATCAGCTTCTTCATTGGGTTTGCCTCCTGATTCTGGGTCCGCCTCGGCGTGCTGGGCCAGTCGGATGATGCGGGCCGCAAGGTCGAGGATCAATGCCTCGACCTCGCGCGCGGTGGCCTCGGAGCGGAACTCGGGCACGGCGATCCGCAGCTCGTGGGCACGCGGGCCGGGTGCTTCCAGGCGCCGCGAGCGCTCGGGGTGCGCCTGGCGGTAAAGATCGAGAAACCCTTGCCGCTCCTGGGCCGAAAGGTGGCAGATCTCGAAGATGATCGGCAGATCGCCGGCCGGGATCGGCACGGCGTAGGCCGGATTGGCGATCTGCGAGACGAAGCTCTTGTGCTTGCCCAGCGCCATGGCGAGCCGACCGCGCAGGCCGGACGGGCGGCGCTCGAGGAACGAGCGCAGCAGCGATTTGTAGCCGGCGATGATCTCCGCCCGGCTGGCCGGGAGGGCATCAGCCATCGCTGGCGCCGAACTCCGCCACGGCCAGCTTGACCCGACCCAGGGCCGCCGGTGCCACCGACAGGCGGCGCAGCCCGAGACCCAGCAGTGCCGCCACGCCGGC
>JBATRI010000383.1:0-22210 GCA_049292515.1 Geminicoccaceae bacterium | reverse complement strand
GCTCCTGCTGGAGCTTGGCGGGGCCGCCGCGCGCACATCGGCGGCGAGCCCGACCCGGGTGCGGAAACGTTGCGCCCGGCGCATGTGCAGCAACGCCTGCACGGAACTCTGGGCGGCACCCACCGGCATGCCGGCTGCGATCCCACCGGCGGCGAACACCGCCGGATAGGCCGCGAGCAGGGCCGCGGCCATCCCGCCGCCGGCCGAGAACCCGGCCACGAAGATCTGCCGCGGGTTGGATCGGAAACCCAGCGTCGCGGTCCGCACCATCTGGCGGATCGACTTGGCCTCGCCGCTGCCGCGACAGGCGTCGGCGGCGTTGAACCAGCTGAAGCAGCCGCCGTGATTGTTGGCGCTGGTCTGCTGGGGGAGGAGGAGGGCCACGCGATGCCGCTCGGCCAGCGCCAGCCAGCCGGCATCGCCGGCAAAACGGGCCGCATCCTGGCCGCAGCCGTGCAGCACCACCACCAACGGCCGCGTTGCCGGCAGCCGGGGCGGGGCATAGGTGAACATCCGCAAGGCACCGGGATTCGACCCAAAGCTTCGGGTCTCGGTCACCCGCGCCATGGCGGCGGCGTCGGACAGGAACGAGCCGATGCCGGCGGCCAGGGCATAGGGCCGCAATGGCAGGCGTGATGGTAGCAGCATCGGATGCTCCAGGCTCACGCTCGCCCGGCGGCGATGTCCGCCGCCGTTACCGACGCAAAAAAGCCGGGGCTGCGGCAGCCCCGGCCCGCGACCACTCGACGCCCGGGCTGGTTAGCCCTGGCGCGCCTTGAAGCGCGGGTTGGTCTTGTTGATGACGTAGATCCGGCCCTTGCGGCGCACCAAGCGGCAATCCTTGTGCCGGGTTTTGGCGGTCTTGAGCGAGTTCCTGACTTTCATGTTCGTCTCCTCGCCGCCTGCTACTTCTTGCGGCGGAAATTCTGGAAGCGGCGGTTGAACTTCTCGACCTGACCGCGCTCGAGCACCTGCAGCGTGCCACCCGTCCACGCGGGATGCGACTTCGGGTCCACGTCGAGGGTCAAGGTGTCACCTTCCTTGCCGTACGTGGAACGCGTCTTGAAGCTCGACCCGTCGGTCATCACCACGGTGATCTCATGGTAGTCGGGGTGGATGTCGGGTTTCACGGCTCTTTACCTCTTTGAATGGCGGCCGGTATATAGCCGGAGGCTGCGTTCGACTCAAGGGGCGCGGCAGGGGATGTGTCGTCCCCATTTGGCCGGGCCGCAAAAAAGGATCGTGCATGGATCAGAGCGCCCGTTCGCTCGGCAGAATCGCTGCCCAGCGCTCGACCAGCCGCAATCTCGGTCAGCTGCGTCGTCTGTCCGCCTATCTCGGGGCCTATCGCTTCCATGTCGTCGGCGCCCTGGTGGCCCTGGTGCTGAGCTCCAGTGCGGTCCTCTCCCTGGGCATCGGCCTGCGCTATCTGATCGACGGCGGCTTCAGCGCCGGTCGCCCCGAGGCGCTCGACCACGGCATCGAGGCCGTCGCCATCGTCATCCTGGTGCTGGCCGTGGCCACGTTCATGCGCTCCTATCTGGTCACCTGGCTGGGCGAGCGCGTGGTGGCCGACCTGCGCCGGGCGGTCTACGATCATGTGCTGCGCCTGTCGCCGGGCTTCTTCGAGATCACCCGCACGGGCGAGGTGCTCTCCCGGCTGACCACCGACACCACGGTCATCCAGACCGTCATCGGCACCAGCGTCACCCAGGCCCTGCGGAACGTGCTGCTGACCTTGGGCGGGCTCGCGCTGCTGCTGGTGACGAACCCCCGTCTGACCGGGCTGGTGCTGGTGGTGGTACCGCTGGTGATCGTGCCCATCGTCGTGATCGGGCGGCGGGTGCGCCTGCTGTCGCGCGGCGCCCAGGACCGCATGGCCGACGTCTCGGGTGCGGCCGAGGAGACCATCAACGCGATCCGGACCGTGCAGTCCTACGCCCAGGAAGAGCGCGAGAGCGCACGCTTCGGCGCCGCCACCGAATACGCCTTCGCCGCGGCGGCGCGCTATGCCCAGGCCCGCGCACTTCTGGGTGCGATCATCATCACCCTGGTCTTCGGTGCGATCACCGCCGTGCTGTGGCTGGGCGGGCAGGACGTGCTCGCCGGCCGGATCACCGCCGGTGAGCTGTCGTCGTTCGTGTTCTATGCCACGGTCGTCGCCAGTGCCGTAGGCGGCCTGAGCGACGTGTTCGGCGACCTGCAGCGGGCGGCAGGGGCCACCGAGCGCCTGTTCGAGCTGCTGGACGCGCCCGCGGAGATCGCGGCCCCGGCGACGCCGACACCGCTGCCGGCGCACAGCGCCGGGGCCTTGCGCTTCGAAGCCGTCAGTTTCGCCTATCCCTCGCATCCCGAGCGGATGGTCCTGGGTGGCCTCGAGCTCGACGTGCGACCCGGCGACACCGTGGCCCTGGTCGGCCCATCGGGTGCCGGCAAGACCAGCGTCTTCCAGCTGCTGATGCGCTACTTCGACCCGAGCAGCGGGCGCATCCTGTTCGACGGGGTGCCGATCACCGAATTCGACCCCCGTGCCTACCGGACCCGGATCGGCCTGGTGCCGCAGGAGCCGGTGATCTTCTCGGCCGATGCGCTGACCAATATCCGCTACGGCCGCCCCGATGCCACCGACGCAGAGGTCCGCGCCGCCGCCGACGCGGCGGCCGCCAGCGAGTTCATCGACCGGCTGCCAGACGGTTTCGCCACCTTCCTGGGCGAGAAGGGCGTGCGCCTGTCGGGCGGCCAGCGGCAGCGGATCGCGATCGCGCGCGCCATCCTGTGCGATCCCGCGGTGATGCTGCTCGACGAGGCGACCAGCGCGCTCGACGCCGAGAACGAGCGGCTGGTCCAGGTGGCGCTCGAGCGCCTGATGCAGGGGCGCACCTCGCTGGTGATCGCCCATCGCCTCGCCACCGTGCTCAAGGCCGACCGGATCGTCGTGCTCGACGAGGGCCAGGTGGTCGACCAGGGGCGGCACGAGGACCTGCTCGGCCGCGGCGGGCTCTACGCCAAGCTCGCGGCGCTGCAGTTCAACCTGGATCGTGCCGCCTGAGCGAGTGATCGCGCCGGCACCGTACGGTGCCGGTCAGCGGGTGGTCAGCTTGATCTCGATCCGGCGGTTGCGGCGGTTGGCCTCGGGGCCGGTGCCGGGGTCGAGCGGCTGGAACTCGGCGAAGCCGCGCGCTGCCACGCGGTCGGGCGGGATGCCCTGGCCGATCAGGAACTGCGCCACGGCGATGGCCCGGGCGGTCGACAGTTCCCAGTTGGTCGGGAAGCGAGGCGTGCTGATCGGCACGCGGTCGGTGTGGCCATCGACCTGCAGCACCCAGGGCAGCTCCGGTGGGATCTTGTCGACGATCTCCTTCAGCGCCGTGGCCAGCTTGACCAGCTGGTCGCGACCGCCGGGTGCGATCTCGGCCGAGCCGCTGTCGAACAGCACCTCGGACTGGAACACGAAGCGGTCGCCGACGATCCGCACGTCCTCCCGGTCGCCCAGCGCCTTGCGCAGCTCGCCGAAGAACTCCGAGCGGTATTGCGACAGCTCCTCGACCTTGCTCGCCAGCGCCAGATTCAGGCGCTGGCCGAGACTGGCGATCGTGGCACTCTGCTCGTCGATCGCCGACTGCTTGAGATCCAGCGCCTGGTCCAGGGCGGCGAGCTGCCGGCTCAGCGTCGTGATCTGCTCGGTCAGCAGCTGCACCTGCTGCACCGCCGTGTCCTTGGCCGTCGTCTCGCCGCCGAGCTTGCCCTCTAGCTCCTTGGAGCTGCGCAGCAGCTCCTCGATGCGCAGGTCGCGCGCCTGCAACTCGCGCTGGGCGAGGACGGTTTTCTGGCCAGCATCGGCGAGCTGCGCCTCCAGCGCGCTGGCCCGGTCGCGGGTGCTGCCGATCTCGGCCAGCAGCCGGCGGCGCTCCTCGTCGGTGGTGGAGAGGCTGGTCGAGAGCTCGGCTACCTTGGCTTCCAGATCGGTGCGGACCTTCTGCAGCGCCTCGATGTCCCGCCGCACCTGCACCAGCTGGCCCAGCTGCAGCTCGATCGTGCCCTTGTCCGCCGCCACCGTCTGCTGGGCGGTGGCGAGGTCGCGCTCGAGCGCGCTGATCCTGCCCTGGGCCTGGCCCTGGCTCAGCCGCATCTCCTCCAGGGTCCGCTGCATCAGCGCCTGCTCGCGGTTGAGCGCGGTGACCTGCTCACCCAGCTGCGTGCGGGCGGTCTGGCTCTCGCCGAGGTCGGCCGAGAGCTCGTCGCGGTCGAGAAAAGCCTGCTGCAGGTCGGTATTGATCCGCGCCATGGTCCGGCGCAGCTCCTCCGCCGAATCCTGCTCCAGACCCAGCTGCGAGGTCAGGTCCGCGACCTTGCCCTGGAGCTGCTGCACGGCCTCGGTGCGACCCTGCAGCAGCTGCCCGAGAAAGAACTGCGCCAGCACGAAGACCACGAGCAGAAAGATGATCGAGAGGATCAGCGTCGACAGCGCATCGACGAAGCCCGGCCAGATATCGACCGTGTGGCGGCTTTCCCGCCGCGAGCGAGCCATCTTCTAGTCCCCGACCACCTGCGGCTCGCCGGCGACGATGGCGATGGTGCGGGCCACCAGCTTGATCTCGTTGCGCAGCTCGCGGCTGAGCTCGACCCGGCCACGTGCCATCTCGTCGAGCAGCCGGCCGAGCTGGATGTCGGTGTTGCGGATGTGGTCGCGCGTCGTCTGGTCGAGGCCGCCCGTGTCGCCGCGCTGCGCCAGATGCTGCAGCAGCGCCTGCTGGCTGCCGACCATGCGCTCCAGCATGTCCTGCTCGCGCCCGAGCCGGTCGCTCAGGGTGCCCAGCGTATGGTTGAGCTGGCCGAGGCTGCCCTGCAGCATCCCGCGCTCGCTCTCGCTGCGGCCCATCGCCTGTTGCAGCCCGTCCAGATTGTCGGCCGTCTGCTGCAGCAGCGCCGACAGGTAGGCCGGCAGCGCCGGGCCGCCGCCGATCTCCGGCAGCCCACCCTCCGGCGCCGCCAGCCGGGTGATGCCGGACAGCCATTCCTCGAGCTCGTTGCTGAAATGCTGCTCGGCCTGGCTCGCCTGCAGGTCCAGGAAACCCAGCACCAACGAGCCCGCGAGGCCGAACAGCGAGGCGCTGAACGCCGTGCCCATGCCCTGCAGCGGCTGCAGCAGGCCGGCCTTGAACTCGTTGAAGACGGCGACGAAATCGCCCGATCCGACGGTCAGGCTGGAGATCACCCCGCCAATGGCGCCGATCGCCTGGATCAGGCCCCAGAACGTGCCGAGCAGGCCCAGAAAGATCAGAAGATTGCGCAGGTAGGCCGAGATGTCGCGGTTCTCGTCGAGCCTGGAGCCGATGCTGTCCAGCAGGTGGCGCAGGGAGACGGCGGTCAGTGCCGTCCGGCTGCGCCGCTGGCGTTCGCCCAGCACGGCCGCGATCGGTGCGAGCAGGCGTGGCGCATCCTGCAGCGAGAAGCCGGGCGCGCTGGTGCGGAAGGCGTCGATCCAGCGGGCTTCGGGCCGGAGGCGCAAGATGCGGCGAATATTGAAGAAGATCCCGAACAGGAGGATCGCCATGATCACCCCGTTCAGCCACGGATTGTGGAGGAACGCGGCCCAGATGACCTGATGGAGGACGCCGCCCACGAGGCTGGCGAAGACGAGGAACAGGATCGAGCGATAGATGAATCGCTGCGGTATCATCGCCGGTCCCGTTGCTTGAAAATCTTGTACATGCCCGGAGTCTACCGCGTGTGAGGCGCGGTGGCACCGGCAAATTCCATTGTCGGATGCTAAGCGCTTGATTGTGGCCGTCGCGACGCTGTTCTAACCTCCCGCGTGGCCGAGTTGCGCGCGCGGCGTGTAGCCGGCCGGGAGGACGACGATGCTCACCATCGATCCCGACAAGGTCTGTCACATCGTCGTCAAGGCGAGGGCGCTGGATGCCGGGCTCGAGTTCGCCGGCGACGATCCGGACTCGGCGCTGGCCGGCGAGGCCATTGAGGAGCGCTTCGACGAGGAGACGTCGGACGCCACGGGTGCGGAGCTCGCGGCCTTCATCGACGGCCTCAATGTCGACGAGCAGGCCGAGCTCGTCGCCCTGGCCTGGGTCGGACGTGGCAGTTGCCTGCGCGCGGAATGGGCCGAGGCGGTGCGCGACGCTCGGCACGCGCATGCCGGGCGGGTCGCCGACTATCTTCTGGCGATGCCGCTCCTGGGCGACTACCTGGCCGACGGCCTGGCCGAGTTCGGCCACAGCTGCGACGAGTAGCTGGTGTCAAACGGCCACTGCGTGCGCTCGTGCATGACGCTGGGTAGCATTGCCGTTTCTCGTATGCCCGTGGTGTCCGCGTGAGCCGGGCACCTTCCATCCGTGACGCCACGCCGGCGGACGAGGCGGTCCTGCTGGAGTTCCTGCATGCGCTGCAGGAAGCGGAGCGGGTGCTTTGCCCCAGCCGTCGGCCCGGCCACGAGGTCGATCGCCTGTGCTACCGGCAGCTCCTCGAGAGCGGCGTGCAGGTGCTGCTCGCGGAGGAGGCTGAGCAGGCGATCGGCTTCGTTGCCGGTAAGCTCGCCGTCGACGGTGACGAGCTGCAGCAGGCGGCGTGGCGGCCGCACGGGCACATTTCCGACCTCTACGTCGTGCCGGCCTGGCGCGGCAGGGGCGCGGCTCGGTTGCTGCTGGAGGCGATGAGCAGCCGGCTGCGGACGATGGGCGCGAAGCGGCTGCGGATCGCCGTCCTCAGCGTCAACCAGGCTGCAATCAAGACCTATCGGCGATTCGGCTTCGAGCCGTTCAGGATGTCGCTCGATCTCGATCTGGTGTAGCCGACAGGGGACATTCTACGTCGCCGATTGCGCCCAATCGGCATCTGAAGGCCGGCAGCGCGGTTCGCCCTTCTCTCCCTGAGCCCATCTCACAATCGTGGCAAACGCTTCCGATCACGGCGAGGCGCCCAGCGGGCTGCGTGCATATTCTGACGCCAGGGCAAAGGGCTTACGTTGGTTTATACTGCAAATGTTCACCATTATATTCCATTTTGATGATGAAATGCACATAAACTATCAATAAAATAGAGACTATTGAATATTAATCGAAATTCTAACAGAATATTAACAAATTTAGTAAAAAACACCAATTGTAAATTACTCTAATTAATAAACAATTTGCACTGTCGGGCTAGGTAGTTGCTGCAATTCATGCCGTGGCAGGGCATGCTAACTGCCGAATATCATACTCGAACGCGTGAAATATCCGATCGAAGCTCAGGGAAAAGACTGCACGATACATGATCCGGTCTTCGGTTGCCGGAGTGATGACGAACGCATCGAACGGGATGAGTACTATGAGGGATATTATTGATCCCGATGCAGCACATCCAGAGACTGCATCCTTGACCAGACGTCGGTTGGTCGGCCTGGCGGGTAGCTTGGGTTGGCGCCGACAGTCGTTCCGGCTGCCCTTGTGCCTTTGGCCAGTCACCGACCACCTTTCAGTTCCTGCATCAACATCGGTCGCACCGAAGCGCGGTGCGTCGGGCTTCGTGAGATCTATGTCCCGAGCAATGGCCTCAACATGAACTTGATCCGCTAGCCCGGCGGATCAGTCCCGCAGCACAGGCGGCGCGTCAACGCTCGCGTCTCACTGCGGGACAGCCGCGGCATAGACCACGACCCCGCCGCAGCGCCGGCAGCGCATGTTGCGCCGGCGCCGATGCTTGCCGATGGCAAAACATCCGTTCACGCAGCGGGCGATCACCGTGGGTTCGGAGAAGTCGAGGGCGTGGCAGCGCTGCGCCGAGCAGCCGATCTCGCGGGCCTTGGCCCGCCAGACCGCGTCATGCTGGTGCTGGCAGCCGACCAGCGCGTGGGCGATCTCATGCAGGATGCCGTCCTCGATCTCCTCACGCGAGGCCATGCGGGCATAGCCTGTGGCCATGGAGATCAGGCGCCGCCGCGGATGACAGGCCGCACCGCGGCGCTTGGCGTGATCGAAGGCGAAACTCCAGCCGGCGAGCCGATGACGGGTCATCAGCGTCTGGGCCAGTGCCAGCACCTCGCGCAGCTTGCTGCCGTCGGGATCGCCGGCGGCGCGGGTCAACGCCGTACGCGATACCCGGAACCCGCGGCCGTCGTCCGCCTCCACCATCACCGTCTTCGGCGCGGCGCGGATCACGATCCCGGCGGTCGCTTTGCCGCGGTAGGCGAAGCTCACCCGATCGCCCGGAATGAACTCGCTGCTCTGGGGCGTCGAGGTCGCTCGCATGCGGCCATCCTTCGTTCGGCTCGGCCGTCCGGCCCCGATCGCGTGCGCAGCCATTGTAGGCAGTTCCGCCGCAGGAGACCAGCGGGTGTGCCCGTCTGCCAGGCATGGTCCGCAAGGCTGCCCCAAACGGTTGAATATGTCGTCGGATGGACACTTCCGGTTTAGATTGGCCAGAGGCAAGATTTTGACCGGGGCAGTGAATTAAACTAGGAAACGAAATCTAGGTGGTCGTCGTCATGTGCAAATGTAGTTGTCTAAATCTAGCATTATATAGTATGATATTCCACCTTCGTCTCTGTGGCGGAGTATAGATTTCAAGTTGGAGACCAAGAATGGTGGATCGTAGAATGGGCATCTTACGCCTATGTTGTGCAATATTATTTCCACTTGCTTTGCTGCTTGGAGCAGCAACCTATGGAGAAGCTGTCGCTCAAACAATAGAGCCGCAAAACAGCACATGGGATACGTTCAGCGATAGTGGAAAGCTCATCACTGTAGGTCGGAACGAGGATGGTCGGCAGGAGGTCTTCTTCGTCCGGTCCAACGGTTCCGTGTGGCATATCTGGCAGACCTCGCCGAACAATGGCTGGAGCGCCTGGACGCCGCTTGGTGGTGTGGTCAAGCAGCTCACCGTCGGGCGCAACGACGACGGTCGGCTCGAGCTGTTCACGATCGGCTCGGACAACGCGCTGTGGCACATCTGGCAGACGGCGCCGAACAATGGCTGGGGTGGCTGGGCCTCGCTCGGCGGCTTCGTCAAGCAGATCGCCGTGGGCAGCAACGACGACGGCAGGCTCGAAGTCTTCGCGATCGGTTCGGACAATGCGGTGTGGCACATCTGGCAGACAGTACCGAACGGTGGCTGGAGTGGGTGGGCCTCCCTCGGTGGCTTCGTCAAGCAGGTGACCGTGGCACGCAACGAGGATGGTCGGCTCGAGCTGTTCGCGATCGGCTCGGACAACGCGCTGTGGCACATCTGGCAGACGGCGCCGAACAATGGCTGGGGTGGCTGGGTGTCGCTCGGCGGCCTGGTGAAGCAGTTGGCCCCGGCGAGCAACGAGGACGGCCGGCTCGAGGTGTTCGCGATCGGCTGGGACAATGCGGTGTGGCATATCTGGCAGACATCACCGAACGGTAGCTGGGGCGGCTGGGCCTCGCTTGGCGGCACGGCGCGGCTGATCGCGCCGGGCAGCAACGAGGATGGCCGTCTGGAGGTGTTTGCCTTGCGCTCGGGTAGCAACAGCCGGCTGTGGCACATCTGGCAGACGGTGCCGAACGGTAGCTGGAGCGGCTGGTTCAGGCTGGGTAGCTGCACGGCCCAGCAGATCGCCGTCGGCGCCAACGACGATGATCGGCTGGAGGTCTATCTGCGGCGGTCGAGCAGCTCCGTGCGCCACATCTGGCAACTGGCGCCGAACGGCGGCTGGAGCGGGTGCGCGCCACTTCCGTGAGCCAGCACTGCTAACTGTCATCAAAACCGATAACTGTAATCAAAACCGACGGCCGGGGGAGGTACATCACCTCCCCCGGTTGCCGTTCAAGGGCTAGGCAGCCCGCTCACGAACGCCCCGACATCAGGCCTGCGAGCCGACCAGTGCCCGGATCTCGGCGCGGGTTGGCATGGCCGGGGCGGTGCCGGGTCGGGTCACGGACAGGCTGGCCGCAGCGCACCCGAAGCGGACGGCCGCCAGCGGCTCGACACCCTCGGCAAGAGCGGCCGCGAAGGCGCCGTTGAAGCAGTCTCCGGCGCCGGTGGTGTCGACGACCCGATCGACCGGGAAGGAGGGCACCACGATCGACCGCTCGCCATCGTGCAGTAGGGCGCCACGGGCGCCCAAGGTCAAGACGGCGCAGCCGGCTCCATTGGCCAGCAGCCAGTCGCCGGCCTTTCGTGCGTCGTCGAGGGTGTCGACCCGGATGCCGGTCAGGATCGCGGCTTCCGTCTCGTTGGGGGTGATGTAATCGCACAAGGCCAGCATCGCGGCGTCGACCGGCACCGCGGGTGCCGGATTGAAGATCGTGACGGTACCGTTGGCCCGAGCCACCTCGAGCGCGCGCCGGGCTGCCGCCAGGGGTTGCTCCAGCTGTGTGACGACAACCGCAGCCTCGCCGATGGCCGTGGCCCAGGCCTCGACGTCGGCGGGTGCGATCTCGGCCGCGGCACCGGCCTCGACGATGATGGCGTTGTCGCCGGATTCCGTGCTGACGAAGATGAATGCGGCCCCGGTCGGTTGGGTCTCGCTGGTGATCACCGAGCCGATGTCGATGCCTTCGTCCGCCCAGGTCCGCCGCCCGACCGCGCCGAACTCGTCGTCGCCGACCCTGGTCAAAAAGGTGACCGCGGCCCCCGCCCGAGCGGCGGCCACGGCCTGATTGGAGCCCTTGCCACCGGGGCCGAGCTTGAAGCCAGAGCCCAGGATGGTCTCGCCCATGACCGGGAGGCGGCCGGCCCGGAATGCCAGGTCGACCACGAAAATGCCGAGGATGACGACGCCGCTGCCCTTGCTCATGGCGGTGGGATCACCCCCTTCTTGAAGATGAAGCAGCCGTAGAACCGGCGCTCGCCGGTGACGATAACGGCATAGGCGGTGCGCGCCCGCTCGTAGAATGCGAACCGCTCGACGCTGGCCATCGGCCAGGAGCGGCCCTCGGCCGCATCGATCTCCGCCTGCACCTCGCGCTGCACGTCCGGGATCTCGTCCGGCTTGCCGACGATTTCCATGCGCGAGGCGGGCGCATCCACGAAGCTGTCGAGCGGCAGCACCGAGAGCACGGCCCGTGCTGCCTGGGCGGCCGTCACGTTGTCGATTCGCAGCAGCCGGCCCAGCACGGTGGCGCGGGCAACAGAGTCGGCGGGGAAATTGGTGTCGCAGAGCACGAGCTCGTCGCCATGGCCCATGGCCCGCAGCGCATGCAGCACGTCCGCGTTCAGCAGCGGGTCGATCGATTTCAGCAAGGGCTCGCCTCCCAACGATGCCGCCGGGCCCGACTTGCTTCAGCCTTACTCGGGGCGTGCAGGGCCGGGCTTCATGCGGCGGCAGACTGGTCGGGCGGACCCTGCCTGTCAATCGCCGCCACGCCATGCACGGCGGCCGTCGCCACGCCGCAGAGGAAGATGTCGAGATCGCGCCGGGCGTCGACCTACGGATCGCCGGCACTCCGTCTGCCACGATGGGGGCAAGCGGTGGTTGGCCCCACGGAACGACCCAGGCCGTCGGCCGAGCGGACCTGTCCGTATCGAACTGCTTACTGGTCCGCGAAGGTGATGAGCTGAACCGGGCCGGCAACGCCCCATAGGCCATTGGTGACCAGAAATGCGGAACGTCCGGTGCCGTTCCAGTTCTTGAAGTTAGTGACCGTATCGCCGTAGCCTTGTGTCAATACGGGCAGAGGAATAGTATGATAAGATTTCCCGTCACCATTATTGATCAGCATAACGTGTTTATATTTGCTGTTTGGGCCTTGCGTAATGAAGATGTCCAGTTTTTTATCGTTATTCACATCCCCAACGGCGGTATCAGTGCCGCCGCCAATTGCGTAGGTAAAATTGGCTTTCGGGTAAGCTCCATTGACATTAATCCACACAGAAAATTTTGTCTTCTCTAAAATAAGAAGATCTTGTTTATTGTCATTGTTGACGTCAGCGAGTTGCAAGGACAGTGCTTTTCTGTTCTTGTAGGCTGTAGAGGTCGTTATATTGCTAAATACACCATTAACGTTTTTGTATGTTACGACGCCAGTTCCGGTCGCTTTACTACAGAACATCAGGTCGCGCCACTTGTCGCTATCCACATAACCGGAGACGGCGCACTCTGAACCGAGATAGGTCTCAACCGGCGAATTGGTAACCTCCTCGAACCTGCCACCGACATTCTTGTACAATCGATTCAGTGGAGGATAGATCGATGGCCCCTCGTTGGCGACCACGATGTCCGGCAGGCCGTCATTGTTGAAGTCGAAGGCGAGCGGTTTGCGTCCCCGGCCGTGGGGATCGGCTACGCCCCAACTCCTGCCCACTTCGGCGAAGGTGTGGTCCGGGCGCTGGATGAACAGCGAGTTCGGGTATTCCTTCTTGCAGGTGCCCTTGCAGGCGCCGGTGACGCAGTAGAGGTCCGGCAGCCCATCCGGCCGGCCATTGCCGCTGAGGCTGCCGAAATCGGCATCGACGCAGCCGTGCCGGTCGGTCGTGAAAAAGGTGCCGTTGAGAACCTCCTTGAAGGTACCGTTGCCCTGATTCTGCATCAAAGGCCACGGCGAGCCACCGTGCGTCGAGAGCAAAATGTCGGAATCGCCATCGCCGTCATAATCGAAAATCGGCGTCTCGCCTTGGGTTTTCGCTAGCGCGGCGCCATGGAAGTTCAGCCCGACCTCGGCGGCAATGTCTCGGGCCACGGGATCGCGGACTTGTGCCTGAGCGGATAAGGCCAGCACGCAGGTGATGATGCCGGCGACGGTCGCGACGAGGCCGAGCCGCCACGGCCCCTGGCCTGGGTGTCTGCCCAGACGGGCAGGCGACAATGGGCACGACTCATCGGCCGCGGAATCGGCGGGCTGCATCATTCTGTTCCCACGCAGGCTGTGCTTGGCGAGTCGGAAGCAACCATAATGGACGAGATGTCTCAAGGTCGAAATTCCGAATTCACCCGAAAGTGTTAAAGAATTTCCCGCCGTAAGATATTCAAATACTAAATAATCAACTAATAATGATAACATCTATACATATTAAATTTTTTTGTACGTGGGTACGCACGTTACGCGGGGGCGCCAATTCAACCGTGCGCACGGGACCGACGCAAAGCCGAATTCTCGGCGCTGTGCCCAGGCATTGATAGCGGGTGTCGGACGTACCCGGTCAGCGGTGGATCGGCTGACCGCGGCTCCCGTGGCCGGTCCGGTCGCTAGTCGCGCTCGTCGACGTCGCCGGTTGCGCCCGAAAGCATGCGGCATGGGCGCTTTGCATCGCTATCTCGCTATCGGACACCAGGGCCCGCCAGATAAAAATCGTTAATTTTCAATAGCTTGCATGTTTGCATGGGTTTTTGCGACCACCCGAACGGCGGTTGTCTGAATTTCTTTATCTTTAGAGTTGTGTTTATGGAGCTTTGTAGGATAACATTTTCTGGTGCTGGACGCTCAGAGGTTGTGTGCGAGCCTGTCTTAGAATCGGCGTATAGTAATACGCTGAGCATCTTCTTGCTGCCAAAAAAGAACATCAAGTCAATCTTACAGGAAAAGTAAAAAGACGCCTCAACGCACAGACGCCAGCGAAGCTTTTGGGAGCATAAGACTTGAAAATAGACATTTCGCGCCGTGGACTCATGCTCGGCGTGGGGGCGACTGCTCTCGGCAGCATGGCGGGTACGTTCGGCGGTAGCGCTCCGGCCCGAGCGGGCGTCGGCTGGGGACCGGGGCCCAACTCGGGATTGCCGTTCTGGTTCGGGGCTCATGACGACATCCCATCGCTGCTCGGGCTGATGCCGCCGGGGCGTAGCGTCGACATCGTCAACCTGTGGGAGAGCGAAGGCCACTACATCCTGTCGGCCACCACGGATCCGGGCCCGTGGTCGCGCAGCAAACCGCACACCTATCTGGCGTCGGGTCAGGCCAGCGCGGTGCAGTGGATGAGCTCGCCGTTCTGCAGCGGCTCGAAAATCACGGTGCCGAAATCGTGGCCCAGCTCGGCCGCCAGTGTAACCAAGGACTACCATCTCAATTGTTCGGTCCCGCCCACCTATACCGGCAGTGAAGCAACGGATTCCAAGGTCGCCAAACAGCGACGTGTCTGGCAGATCGCCGCCGACGGCTGGATGGATCCAGTCTGGCGGGAGAAGTTGTTGCTGTATAAGAAAAATTACTTCGTAAAGTTTAATCTACGTAATATCCGCATCGTCATGCGTGTTGCGCATGAGTTGAATACCGCAACAAAATGGGGAAACAAGAGTTACCGGTCAAGTTATGGGATGATGCTGCTTACATCTGTGGGTGATTATCAGCTGGTGCAGGAAGCTCTCAGGCGGTACATGGCCGTATTTCTCGATGTTTTTGGAAATGTACAGTCAAGTATCCCAGGTGATTTTGCCTATTCGGACAATCAGCTCTGGCCCTACTGGAACACCGGGCCTGGCCACAAAGGACCCGTGAGCTCCATCCTGACCTGCCCGTCCAACGCCAAGCTGGTCGGGCCGGACTATTACAATTTCTGGCCGGCGACGCTGACCGATGCGGAGTGGACCGCGAACCTCTACACCAAGACCAAGACCGGTGGGCCGCTGGGGATCGGCTCCTGGCTCAACTGGGCCAAGTCGATCGGCCGGCCGCTCTGCCTCGGTGAGTGGGCGCTGATCACCAAGAACACCAACACTGATGGGACGCGCCCGGCGTCCGACGGCTGGGACAACCCGGTGTTCGTCAGGAACATGCTGGATTTCCTCAAGGCTAACGCCGCGGATATCGGCTTCGTCAGCTACTTCAACACGGACAATTCCTCGTCGCTCGACCTGCCGGCGCATCTGATCAAGAACTGGACCGGTATCGACGAGCCGTCGACGAGCTGTGTGCGCTTCCCCGTCGGCGACAACAACCGCTGCGGCGCCCGCGCCTTCAAGCAATGGATGGCGGCCAACGGCTAGCTGTCGACGTGGCCGCCCGGTTCGGGGCCACTCCGGACCGAGCGACCGTGCCGGTCTCGTTCGCGTCGTTGCGAGGTGGGGCGAACGCGATTTCTGGCACTGACCTATCGCCTGTGCGCGATGGATGTTGCGGTGTGTCGCGTCGACCGCGAATGCCTTGATGTCTCGCGGCCATCTCGAGATCGGCGTCGCCGCAATCCTGTCTCGCCAGGTCCATGGGCTTGGTCCTCCGACCGTCGCCTCCGTCGACGGCAGGCCGAGACAAGCTGAGCGTGAGGCTCGTCGGCCTGGGTCAAGCCCGATGCAACTGCCGGCTGGCTCGTGCGGCTCGCCAAGACCGGTGGATCGACGAGGGTGCTGGTCTCGGGGACCTCTACCGCGTGATCCCGCTCCAAACCGTGAGTATGGACGCCGGGGTAGGACACGCAGGCTGGCTGAGCCATGTCGCTCCAGCTGAGATGTGGCTGGCTTGCATTAGGCGACTGTCACTCAGGCGCACGGCGCCCGTTCACTGAAAAATTTGTCTCTATTCCACAGCCATTTGAAGCAACAGAGCGACGTTGCTCATCTGCAGCAACACTTTTAAGCAAAAAAAATAAACTTTAAGGTTGTGTAAGGGAGCGTCCATAGGTTAACGTGTCGTCATCAGCTGAGGGCAGTAGTTGCCGTTGGGAAGCATGACGGTACGTGCAGTCACGAAAAAATATCAAGAATAACGTATCAAAATATCAAGTTTACCCAAATAGACTCTGTCAAGGCTGAGTAACGCCCAAGTAATAGGAGCCATCGAGGTGAGCGAATCTATTTCGCGCCGTGATCTCATGCTTGGCATGGGAACAGCAGCGATTGCCGGCATGGTGGGTGTCGTGGCTGGAAGCGCTCCTGCCCGAGCTGGGGTAGGTTGGGGGCCGGGGCCCAACTCCGGGTTGCCGTTCTGGTTCGGGGCTCATAACGACATCCCGTCGCTGCTCGCCATGATGCCGGCGGGGCGCAGCGTCGACATCGTCAACTTGTGGGATACCGAAGGCCATTATCTCGAATCGGCCACCAGAGATCCGGGACCGTGGTCGCGCAGCAAGCCGCACGGTTATCTGGCATCCGGCCGGTCCAGCGCGGTGCAATGGATGAGCTCACCGTTCTGCAGCGGGTCGGCCTTCGTGGTGCCGAATTTCTGGCCCAGCTCGGCCGCCAGTGTAACCAAGGACTACCATCTCAACTGCTCGGTCCCGCCGACCTATACCGGCGATGAGACGACGGAGTCGAAAATCGCCAAACAGCGACGGGTCTGGCAGATCGCCGCCGACGGCTGGATGGATCCAGTCTGGCGGGCCAAGCTGCTGCTCTCCAAGCAGAATTATTTCGTGAAGCATAATCTGCGTAATATTCGTATCGTCATGCGCGTGGCACACGAGTTGAATACCAAGACAAAGTGGGGAAACAGAAGCTACCGATCAAGTTATGGAATGATGCTTCTTGCGTCCGTTGGTGATTATCAATTGGTACAGGAAGCCCTTCGACGGTATGTGGCCGTATTTCTCGATGTGTTTGGAAATGTACAGTCAACTATTCCTGGCGATTTCGCCTATTCGGACAATCAGCTCTGGCCGTACTGGAACACCGGGCCAGGACATAAGGGGCCGGTGAATGTGGTGCTGACCTGCCCGTCCAACGCCAAGCTGGTCGGGCCGGACTATTACAATTTCTGGCCGGCGACGCTGACCGATGCGGAGTGGACCGCGAGCCTCTACACCAAGACCAAGAGTGGTGGGCCGCTGGGGATCGGCTCCTGGCTCAACTGGGCCAAGTCGATCGGCCGGCCGCTCTGCCTCGGTGAGTGGGCGCTGATCACCAAGAACACCAACGCTGATGGGACGCGTCCGGCGTCCGACGGCTGGGACAACCCGGTGTTCATCAGAAACATGCTGGATTTCCTCAAGGCCAATGCCGCGGATATCGGCTTCGTCAGCTACTTCAACACGGACAACGCCTCGTCGCCCGACCTGCCGGCACACCTGATCAAGGACTGGGTCGGTATCGACGAGCCGTCGACGAGCTGCGTGCGCTTCCCCGTCGGCGACAACAACCGCTGCGGCGCCCGCGCCTTCAAGCAATGGATGGCGGCCAACGGCTAGGGGAAGGGTAAAGCGGCCGCTTCGTCGGTCGGCCGCCG
Source organism: Geminicoccaceae bacterium (assembly GCA_049292515.1). Taxonomy (GTDB): domain Bacteria; phylum Pseudomonadota; class Alphaproteobacteria; order Geminicoccales; family Geminicoccaceae; genus Benzoatithermus. Next base: position 5,168 of record JBATRI010000383.1, on the reverse strand, counting down.
AGCCTCGCGTCCAGCCACGCCCTGCCCCAGCCACACCCTGCCCCAGCCATCGGTTGAGCCGGACGCTACCGATGGCCAGACGTGGTCGCCACGATCTCGAAGATCCGTGTGCTGCCGCTGGTCTCGTAGCTGACGATCAACAACGGTCGGTCGTTCGGGCTGAGCGAGGCTGGGATGAAAAGGATGCCCTCCGGGCCGAGATCACCCGCCGCACAGTTCGCCAGCATGTGGGTCAGGTCGTAGGCGTGGTCGTCTGCCTTTAGCCCGTCCGTTGGATTGACGGAAAAATCGCGCGTGTAGGCGTAGTCCTGGAAGACCGGTCGACGTGGATTGGTGACATCGAAGGCCATAATCCCGCTGTGCCGCTCGAGACCCACGAAGGCATAGGTGCGCCTACCTATCTTCCCGACCGCCACTCCTTCGGGCTCTGGGCCACGCTTGGGGCTGCGGCGGTCGAAGACGTTGTCGTCGTCCTGCGTGTTGAACAGGTCCGGTGTTGCGATGCCGGTCTTTCGCTCGAAAAAGTCGCCGCTGTCATAGACTGGCGGCCCGCCAGCGGCGCTCCAGATCGAAAATGACCGGCCGCCCAGACTGACCAGCTGGTGGGCCTTGCCGTCATGACGTCCCCGCGGGTCGAGGTCTTGCGGCAGATCGGAGATTTCCAGCTCGCCCAGCCTCGCAGGGAGCACCAGATTGGCGGCGTCGGGGAAGGCGGTGGGGTCCAGTGGGATCGCGTCAAAGCTGGTCCCGTTCGAATCCTTGCCGGTGACGAGGTCAGCGAGCTCGGCGATGTCGAAGTCACCGTTCCTGGCATCGCCTTCGTTGGCCGTCAGGAGATAGCGCCTGCCGCCGGCTTCGAACGTCGCGATCCCGTCGGGCTGGTAGGCGCCGCGGAGCGGCTGTGGCGCGATGTTCTCGATCGGGTCCCCATCGGGTCCGTCCCTACGGCTCGGATCGAGCCCCGCACCAGGTGCACCATGGTCCTTGAGCCCCAGCGGCAGTATGTCGGTCACCCGGGCAGCATCGACGTCGACGACCGCGACCGCATTGTTCTCCTGCAGCGACACATAGGCCCAGCGGGAGTCTCGCGACACGGCGATGAACTCGGGCTCCATATCCTTGGCTGCCGAGTTCAGGCGTTTTTGCAAGGGGTTCGGCTCCACATCGGTCAGATCGGCGCCGATGCGGACGCCGCGTTGCACCAGCTTGCCCGCGTCGAACCGGGAGAAGTCGGCCAGCCGCAGCGCTGCATGCGCCAGCCCGCGGCTCAGGTCCAGGATCGCCACCGAGCCTTCGGGGTCGACCTTGGCAGGGCCTGGCGGGAGCTTGTCGGGCTCGCCCTCGATCGCCACCAGGATGTGCCGTCCATCTGGCGTGAACGTGACCATGTCCGGCCCGGACCCGGGGTGAAAGCCGCGCTGCGGCCGACCGCCGGGTGCTTTCCTCGACAGATCGAAGCTGCGCAGCAGGTTGCCGTCGAGATCGAAGAGCAGCAGCTTGCCCGGATCGGTGAATGCCCGAGGAGCGGGGACATCGTCGGTCACCTCGGCGGCCACGGCCAGCCATGGAAAGTGCACGGCGACACTGGTCGGGGAGAGATAGGAATCTCCCAGGGCGGTGTCGGCGAGTCGCACGCGCTTCAGTAGCTTGGGCGTGCGATCCGGCCGGGCCATGCTGAAGATGTCGATCGCATTCTCAAGGGTGGTGCCGACGGAGCCGTCCGCGTTGATCCGGGTTGCGTAGTTGCTGACGAACAGACGTCGGGTCCGCGGGTCATACGCCCCGACCTCGGAGACGTTCTTGCGACATCCCTTGACGTAGATCGTGCGCGGGGCCGTGTCCGGCGGGACGGGCGGTAGCTGAACCTTGACCTCCGCCTCCTCGGTGTATTGACCCAAAGGCCGTAGCTCGAGATCGGCCGGGCTCGCTGTCTGGGCTGCCACAACCGTCAATACGGGAGTCGTCGCAAGAAGAAGCTTGGCCAATACGCGCATCATTTCCACCTCCATGAAATTCCTGGTGATGAATTCCACGGACAAAGCGCCCTCGAACGGACGAGTCGACCAGTTGCACGTCCGCGGATGGCCACGAATTTTACTGGAAAGCAGTCATTGAGTTCTATGGAGATCGACCGCCACATCTCGTCGAATCCAAACCGATGGACTTCCAATCGGCTCCTGCTAGTGCAGTTAACCAAAAATTATGCTTGACGCGGCATTGAGCGGTCAAGCGGCTCTATGTTACCATTTGGTAAGCCAATCGAGCGCGGTCGCTTGGCCGGTCATCCCGCCGGTCGGCGCCCGGCACGAATCGCCACGGTGAGGGCGGAGCCGCGCCGCCGGTAGGACAGGGTGTGTCGCGCCCACACAGCCAGCCAGGATGACTGATCCCTATATGAGTGATCAGTGGATCAGCATTGGAGCTCCGCCGTCGTGAGTGTGATGAGCGACATCCCGTCGCCCTGCATCGGTGTGTGCCGCCTCGACGGCGACCGGCATCTATGCGAGGGATGTCTGCGTACGACGCAGGAAATCGCGCGCTGGCCCTATGCCGACACGCCCGAGCGGCTCGACATTCTGCAGTTGCTGCGCGAACGGCGCCGCGCTGTGGGTCGCACCAGCGAGGCGGACAGTCGGCCGCGGCGCCGCGCCAGAGTGAGCGCCGCCTGATCATGACGACCTTGGAATCGTTGCTCGACGCGAAGCCGGTGCTGCTTGCCGATGGTGGCATGGGCACGGGCCTGTTCGCGCTCGGCCTCTCCACCGGGGACAGCCCGGAGCTGTGGAACGTCGACCACCCCGACCGCATCGCCGCCGTGCATCGCGGCTTTGTCGATGCGGGTGCCGATATCATCCTCACCAATACCTTCGGCGGCAGCCGCCACCGGCTCAAGCTGCACCAGGCGCAGGAGCGGGTGGCGGAGCTCAACCGCGCCGCCGCCATGGTCGCACGCGAGGTGGCGGATGCGGCGGGTCGCCCGGTGGTGGTCGCGGGTTCAATGGGCCCGACCGGCGAACTGATCGTGCCGCTGGGGCCGTTGACGATGGAGGACGCCGCCCAGGCCTTCGCGGAGCAGGCCGTGGCGTTGGCTGCCGGCGGGGTCGACGTGCTGTGGATCGAGACCATGTCCTCGGCCGAGGAGGTCGAGGCGGCCGTGCGCGGAGCCATGGCGACCGATTTGCCGGTCGTGGTCACGCTCAGCTTCGACACCAACGGCCGGACGATGATGGGCATCACCCCGGATGCCGCGGTGGCGCTGTTCGATCGGCTGCCGCGACGGCCGACGGCATTCGGCGCCAATTGCGGCACGGGCCCTGGGCAGCTGCTGGCATCCGTGCTGGGGCTGGCGGATGCGGCGGGATCGGGACCGATCCTGGTCGCCAAGGGCAATTGTGGCATTCCCGAGTATAAGGACGGCCACATCTGCTACAGCGGTACCCCGGAGATCATGGCGGCCTATGCCGGCCTCGCCCGCGATTGCGGTGCCCGGATCGTGGGCGGCTGTTGCGGGACTACCGCGGTGCATATCGCCGCGATGCGTCGGGCACTCGATGAAGGTGCCAGGGGCGCCACGCCTGACATCCCGACCATTGCGGCTGCGCTTGGGCCCGTGGTCCTGCCGTCGGTGACGGGTGCCAGTCAAGCCGAGCGCGAGCGCGGGGAGCGTCGTCGTCGCCGCGTCTAGCTGCACCGCCACGGTAACGCTGCGCTGCAATAGCCCGAGCGTCCGCTGGATGTCATGAAGCTGCAGTTGGAGCAAGTCAGGTTGCGGCCCAGCGCATTGGCCCCGCACGCGGGGAATCGCGAGGACCACCATGATCAGAGTTGCGAATCGTGCCGTGCTCGTCGCCGGCTTGGGAGCACTGACTTTTGCCGCGCCACCCGCACAGACCCAGTCGGCCGATCAGCGCACCGTGCAGCGTCAGCTCGACGAGTTGCGCCAGCTGATCGAGCAGCAACAGAAGACCATTGGTGAGCTGCAAAATCGGGTGCAGGAGCTGCAGGGCACCCAGGAAGAGACGGTCACGCAGGTCGAGGAGCAGGGCGAGGAGGTGCGCAAGAACGTCGTCGAGAAGCCGCTGATCGTGTCGACCAATTCGAAGATCAAGCTTACACTCGGCGGCCAGGTCAACCGCCTGATGAACGTGGCCGGTGACGGCAAGAACACCAAGGTCTATTTCGTCGACAACAATTACTCGGTGTCGCGCCTGCTGTTCACGGGTAGAGGCCAGGTTACCGATGATTTCAGCGTCGGCACCAACATCGAACTTGGCCTGTCGCCGAACAACTCGAATGAAGTCAGTCAGTTCAACGAGGATTCCGGCGACAAGTTCGAGCAGCGCAAGGTCGAGGCGCTGTTCAACAGCAACCAGTACGGCCAGGTGTTGTTCGGCAAGGGCGATCCGGCCACCAAGGACATCACCCGCCTCGATCTGTCCGAGACCGATGCGCTGGCCTATGCCGCGACCGGCGACGTCGCCGGCGGCCTGTTCTTCCTGACCAAGGACGGGGACGACAGCAGCGGCGTCCAGGTCAAGCAGGTGTTCACCGACTTCGACTCGGGCCGCGAGAACCGGATCCGCTACGACACCCCGGCCTTTTACGGCGTGAGTGCCGCGGCCTCGTACAGTGCTGACCAGAAATGGGGTGGTGCCTTGCGGTGGGCAGGCACCGGCCACGGGATCGAGGCGGTCGCCGGCCTCGGCCTGCACAACCCGAACAACGAGGGCGACAGCAACATCTATTCCGGATCCGCCTCGGCGCTGCACGAGGCCACGGGCCTGAGCCTCACCTACAGCACCGCCTACAACGACAAGGATGAGGGCACCGGCGAGCTGCAGTACATCAAGGCTGGCTGGCAGCATCAGTTCTTCGATATCGGCGCCACCGCCTTCAGCATCGATTTCGGCTTCAACAAGGATGCCCCGAACAACGACGACGACGGCAAGACCGTTGGTCTGGTGGCGCTCCAGCACATCAAGCAATACGGTACGGAACTGTTCGTGGGCATGCGGGGCTACGATCTCGACCAGGGCGACGGTCCCAACACCAGCACGATCTATGTCGGCACCTTCGGCACGAGGATAAAGTTCTGATGCGCAAGACCCTGCGGCGGGGGGGCCTCGTGGCCCTCTGCCTCGGCGCTCTGGCCGCGTGCGGCATGACGC
>JBATRI010000382.1:0-2438 GCA_049292515.1 Geminicoccaceae bacterium | reverse complement strand
GAAGTATACGGAGGCCCGCCGCCTCGCCGATCAGGCCGAGAGCGATGCGACACTGGCCGAGGCAAGGGCGCAGGCGGCGGCCAACGCCAAGACCCTGAGCGAGATGCAGGCCACCGTCGGCGACCTGCGGCAGACTGCGGTGCCCCGGCCGGTCACGCCCGCCGTCTCGCCCTAAGCGAAGGATAACGCAATGACCATGACCGTTCGCCCGCAGCACGCGACCTGGTTGATCCTGGCTGGCATGGTGACGCTGGCCGGCTGCGCGCAGCGACCAGCCTCGCTCGCGACGGCCCAGACGGCGATCCAGACGGCCCGGGCCGATCCCGACGTCAACACCTACGCGCCGGCCGAGCTCGATGCGGCCCAGAGCCAGCTGCAGAGCGCCAACAACGCCTGGGAGGGCGGCCAGGGCCGGGACGAGGCCGCTCACCGCGCCGTCCTGGCCTCGCAGCAGGTCGAGATCGCCCGCGCCAATGCGGAGGCCCGCAAGTCGCAGGCGCAGATCGCGGCCCTGGGCGACCAGCGCAACAAGGTGATGCGCCAGTCGGCCGAGCAGCAAGTCACAACGCTGCAGCAGCAGCTGGCCGACATGCAGGCCCGCCAGACCGACCGCGGCATCGTGCTGACCATCGGCGATGTTCTGTTCGACACCGGGCAGGCGACGCTGAAGCCGGGCGCCGTCAACCAGATCGTGCGGCTGGCCGCGTTCCTGAAGGAAAATCCCGACCGCGCGGTCCAGATCGAGGGCCATACCGACAGCACCGGATCGATCCAGACCAACATGGTCCTGTCGCAGCGCCGAGCGGATGCGGTCGCTGACACGCTGGCGGCCGCCGGTATCCCGCGCACACGGGTGGTGGCCGTGGGTTACGGCCCGGATGCGCCGGTGGCGACCAACGCCACGGCGGCCGGCCGTCAGCAGAATCGGCGGGTCGAGGTGGTCATCGAGAATGCCCCGGCCACAGGCCGGGTATCGGCCAGGGCCGCCTACTGAGCGGCGGCATTGGGTCGGGACCGGGCCGCCGGCAAGCATCTAGACCCCGGCCCCGACCCAGGCGCCGTTCTTGCGGCTGGATTCGACCACGGCCTCGATGAACTTGACCCCCGCCACGCCGTCCTGGACGGTCGGCACCAGCATCGCCGCCGGGTCCGGGTCGCGACCCTCCAGCCTCGCCGACAGCAGCTCGGCCACATCGCTGTAGATGTTGGCAAAGCCCTCCAGATAGCCCTCGGGGTGGCCGGCGGGGATGCGGGTCACGCGGCCGGCCACTGCATCCGCACCGGCACCGCCGCGGCGGATCAGCTGCGGCGGCTGGCCGTAGGGCGTGTAGCGCAGGTAGTTGGGGTCCTCCTGCGCCCATTCGAGCCCGCCCTGCTCGCCATAGATGCGGATGCGCAGCGCATTCTCGTTGCCCGGCGCCACTTGGCTCGCCCACAGCATGCCCTTAGCCCCACCGGCAAAGCGCAGCATGATGTGTGCGTTGTCGTCGAGCGCCCGGCCGGGCAGGAAGGTGGTGAGGTCGGCCGACAGGCTCTCCAGCGCCAGCCCGGTGATGAAGGAGGCCAAGTTCATCGCGTGCGTGGCGATGTCCCCCGTGCAGCCGGCCGGGCCAGAGCGGGCGGGATCGGTCCGCCAGTCGGCCTGCTTCTGGCCGGAATCCTCGAGCTTGGTGGTCAGCCAGTCTTGCGCGTATTCGGCCTGGACGACGCGGATCTTGCCCAACAGACCGTCGGCCACCATCTGGCGCGCCTGCCGGACCATGGGATAGCCGGTGTAGTTGTGGGTCAGCGCGAACAGGCAGCCCGACTTCTCGACCAGGGCCGCCAGCTTCCTCGCGTCCTTCAGCGAGGTCGTCAGCGGCTTGTCGCAGATGACGTGGATGCCGCGGTCGAGGAACGCCTTGGCCGGCGCGAAGTGGAGGTGGTTGGGCGTGACGATCGCCACCACGTCGATGCCGTCCTTGAGCCGCTTCTCCCGCTTGGCCATCTCCTCGAAATCGCCGTAGCAGCGCTCGGCCGGCAGACCCAGCTCCAGGCCCGAGGCCTTCGACTTCTCCGCCGTCGACGAGAAGGCGCCGGCCACCAGCTCGTACCGGCCGTCCAGCCGTGCCGCGAACCGGTGCACGCCGCCGATGAAGGCCCCCTGGCCGCCACCCACCATCCCCAGCCGCAGCTTGCGCCGCGGCCCCGCCTTCGCCTGCGAACTCTCACTCACCACGGCTGGCACGTCCCCTTCGTCATGGCCCGAGCCTGGTCCAAACACCGTCCTGCCGGCCCGACTGCAGAACCGCCTCGATAAAGCGCATGCCGGCCAGCCCGTCCTGCACGGTCGGTAGCAGGGCCGCCCCCGGCTCAGGCTCGCGATCCTCCATCCGGGCCCAGATCAGCTCGGCAGCGTCGCCGTAGAGATTGGCGAAGCCTTCGAGAAACCCTTCGGG
>JBATRI010000381.1:0-5491 GCA_049292515.1 Geminicoccaceae bacterium | reverse complement strand
GGCTGACCCGCGACGCCTCGGCGCTGCGCAGCGCATGGATGAGCAGCAGATGCCCGGTGGCGCCGAGCACGCCGATCGCCGCCAGCTGCAGCCACTCGACGGCCGTGGGCGTGCTCCAGCCGAACGGCACCAGCACGGACAGCGCCACCATGCCGACCAGCCCGCCATAGAGCAGCGATGCCATGGGCTCGGACTCGCGCACGATCCGGGTGCTGATCTGATAGAGCGCGTAGGAGAGGGCGCAGCCGGCGGCGAGCCAGGCGCCGGTGTTCATCGTCTCGGCACCGGGGCGGATGATCAGCATCGCCCCGGCAAAGCCGCCCAGGATCGCCAGCCACCGCGCCCCGCCGATCCGCTCGCCCAGCACCGGGACCGCCAGGGCGGCGACGATGATCGGCGAGGTGAAAGTGATCGCCGCCACCTCGCCGAGCGGCAGCCAGTACAGGGCCAGGAAGTTCAGCGCCGTCGCCCCCAGCATCAAGAGCGAGCGGCCGAACTGGACGCCCAGCTGGTTGGTGCGCAGCAGCTGCGGGAAGCGCCGCGGGTAGAGCACGACGATCAGCACGACGTGGAAGAAGTAGCGCGCCCAGATCAGCATCAGCGGGTCGAATCGGGTGCTGAGCGCCTTGACCAGGCTGTTCATGGTGACGAACAGCAGCCCCGCCAGACAGACCAGCAGGATCGCCCGCGCCGTCGTCCCGCCGCTGCCCTCCTTGCTCATGCGCCCCCTGCTCCGCCGGCCTCCGATGGCCAGCTTCCCGGCCAGGGTGTAAGAGCCCGAACCGCGAGGCAAGCCGGGAGGCCATGATGGCACTGCATTTCACGGTCGACGAATACGCGCAGCGGCAGGACCGCGCCTGCGCCGCGCTGGCCGCGGCGGGCCTGGATGCGCTGCTCTGCTTCAAGCAGGAGAGCATGTACTGGCTCACCGGCTTCGACACGTTCGGCTTCTGCTTCTTCCAGTGCCTGGTGCTGCGGGCCGACGGCGGCATGACGCTGCTCACCCGCGCGCCCGACCTGCGCCAGGCCCAGCTGACCTCGACCCTGGGCGACATCCGTGTCTGGGTCGACCGCGACGGCGCCGAGCCGGCCCTGGAGCTGCGCACGCTGCTGGCCGAGCTGGGTCTCGCCGGCTGCCGGCTGGGGGTCGAGTGGGACACGCATGGTCTCACCGCCGCCAACGGCCAGAAGCTGGCGGCGGCGCTGGACGGTTTCGCCGCGATCGACGACGCCTCGCGTCTTCTGGCCCGCTTGCGTCTGGTGAAGTCGCCGGCGGAGCTCGCCGTGGTGCGTCGGGCCGGCGAGCTCGCCGATGCGGCGTTGGAAGCCGCGGTCGCCCATACCAGAGCCGGCACCGACGAGGGCGTGATCCTGGCCCGGATGCACGATGCGATCTTCGAAGCCGGCGGCGACTATCCGGGCAACCCGTTCATCATCGGCTCCGGCCCGGCCGCCCTGCTCTGCCGCTACCAGTCCGGGCGCCGCCGGCTCGACCCGGTCGACCAGCTGACGCTCGAGTTCGCCGGCGTCTGGCGGCAATATCATGCCTGCCTGATGCGCACGCTGCTCGTGGGTGAGGCCAGCCCGCGCCACCACGAGCTGTTCGACGCCGCCGCCGAGGCGCTTCTGGCCTGCGAGGACGCCATGCGCCCCGGCCAGACCATGGGCGAGGTGTTCGCGGCTCACGCCGCGGTCTTCGACCGGCGCGGCCTGCGCCAGCACCGCCTCAATGCCTGTGGCTACTCGCTGGGTGCGGTCTATGCCCCGTCCTGGATGGACTGGCCGATGTTTTATGCGGGCAACCCGGTCGTGATCGAGCCTGGCATGGTGTTCTTCCTGCACATGATCCTGATGGACAGCGACAGCGGGGCGGCCATGACCCTGGGGCGGACCTCGATCGTCGGGGAGACGGCGGCGGAGGCACTGTCCCGGGCTCCCATCGAGTTGGTGGTGTGCTGACGGCAAAGCCACGTCGATTTAACTTGTCGCCGGTCGAAGTCGGAGGGCAATTTCCGGCGGAATCGTACCATCAGGGAGGAAACACATGAGCGATTCGTACTCGGGAACCTGCTTTTGCGGTGCGGTGGAGATCCGCGCCACCGGCAAGCCCAATGCCATGGGCTACTGTCATTGCCGGTCGTGCCGGTCCTGGTCGGGCGGGCCGGTCAATGCCTTCACGCTGTGGCCGCCGGAGGCGGTGGAAGTGGTCAGGGGCGCCGAGCATCTCGCGACCTATGAGAAGACGCCGCTGAGCCAGCGTCAGTTTTGCAAGCTCTGCGGCGGCCACGTGATGGCCGGTCATGCGCCTTTGAACTTTGTCGACGTCTATGCCGCCACCATCCCGGACCTCGACTTCGCGCCGCAGGTGCACGTCAACTACGCCGAGACGGTGCTGCCGATGCGCGATGGCCTGCCCAAGCTGAAAGACTTCCCGGCCGAGTTCGGCGGCTCGGGGGAGATCGTACCGGAATAAGCAGTGCGGGTCGGATCAGCCGACCCGACAGCGTCTTGGCCGGGGCGAGCGAAGAACCTCGACGGGGATTTGCTCGTCCCCCGTGCTGAGCCGTGGCTCCCAGGCTTGACCGTGGCGCGTTCTACCGCGAACGGTTATGCCGTGAACATCACCAAAATGTGATAATTCGTTCAAGGGTCTTTCGCCCGGTGTGCTTGCGGCGCCCGGCGTTGCAGGCATGCGCCGATCATCGCTTCGGCGGCCATTCTGGCTGAGCCCGCATATACCCATCGGCGGTATCGGTCTGGACGTGTTGCATAAATGACCTATGCCACGCGGGAGTTATGCATGATGTAAGTCCAGATCCATCAAGGCAGCCCAAGTCACTGCGGAAATCAGGAGTTTGGTGCGATATGTCTCGCTGCTTCCACAACAACATTCAATTCCTGCAAAACAGGGAGGGCGCTGACGAATCAAACGAAAAACCTATTTTCGACTGCTGTTTAGCTGACCGCTGTAGGCGATATAGGTCTATTGATGGTTTATTTGAATTAATTGAAATCTACTCGGAAGCGATTATGAGATTTCGCAACGTTGCTGTCATCCTCGCCTTACTCGCGATCTCCGCCGTCCCTGCCGCCCAGGCCCTTACCGGCGATCCGGTCGCGCGCGACATCGCCGCCGAGATCGGGCTGAATTTTCACGGCAATCCGGTGGCCGCGACTCAAGGCGAGACCCCCGTGTTCGACTATGACGGCGGCGGGGTCCGCGACATTCTTCTTTCGACCCATGGCGGCTCGCCATGGCCACTGCTGCAGAGCCAGCCGGACGGGACGTTCCGCGAGGTCCTGGCGGGCACGTTCCACAAGACCGATCGGCATGGCTGTGTCGTCGCGGATTTCGGCAGCCTGGTCGACGGCGGTCTCCCCGACGGCCTTCCCGACGTCTATTGCGTCACCGGTGCCTGCAACGGGACCTGCAAGAAGGAATACCCGAACTCGCTGTTCATCCAGCGGGCCGACCGCACCTTCACCGATGTCGCCCGAAGCTGGGGTGTGGCCGACGTGCGTGGCCGTGGCCGCGAACCGGCCGTCCTCGACTTCGACCGCGACGGTCTGCCGGACCTCGTGGTCGCCAACGAAGGCCCGTCGATCTATCCGCCTGAGAACCGCCTGTTCCGTAATCTCGGCGGCAGGTTCGAGGAGATCACCGACTCGGTGGTCCGCAGCGTCCTGCATTCCATCGCGGTCGCGACCGGCGACATCGATGGCGACGGCTGGGCGGATATCGTGCTGCGGCGCAAGGTCGATACCACGCTCCGCATCGTGACCTACCGCAACGCTGCAGGCATCTTCACCGACATCTCCGCCACGACTGCCTACAAGAAGCGGGTGGCGGAGGAGATCGATCTGGCGGACGTCAACGGCGATGGTCGGCCCGACCTGCTGATCGTCGAGCTGAAGCGCTTTTCCGTCTGGCTGAACGTCGGCGGCACGTTCCCGAAGGCCCATTTCACCTTCGCTCTGCAGCAGGGCCGCGACCTCGCGGTCGGGGACGTGAACCTCGACGGGAAGCCGGACATGTACATCGTGCAAGGTTCCAACCCGAGCGTCCAGGATGTCATGCTGCTCAACAACGGCAACGGTAAGAGCTATCGTACCCTGGAGATTCCCCAGGCTACGACCGGCGACGGGGATGTCGCCACGGCGATCCCGAACTGGAATGGGACCGGACGGGCGGCGTTCCTGGTGACCAATGGCCGCTGGGGCAAGTTGGGGCCTGTCCAGCTGATCACCTTCAGCGCCGAATAGCTGCCGCGTCGCCGCAGCCGGCGCCACGTGCTACCTCTCATCGAACGGCACCGGGCGTAGGGAGTGGGCGATGGTGCGGATGTTGGGACTGGCAGCGTCGCTGGCTGTAGTCGTCGCGGCCCAAGCGCCCCAGGCGGCAGCGCGGATGCCCGAAAGCAATAGTCGGCACGAGCAAGTGCATACGGTGGCGGTCGAGTCGCCGGCCGATCCGTTCCACGGCAAGGTCTGGCAACTGTTCGAGCTGCAGGCGACGCCGGATGCGGCGCCGATGCATCCCAGCGTTCCGATCACGCTCGAGATCGACACCGAGGCTGGCCAAGCCAGCGGCAAGGGCGGCTGCAACCGCTACTTCGGCGGAATCACGCTCGCCGGCACGCAGCTCTCCATATCCGGGATCGGCGCCTCGCAGATGGCCTGCCCGCCGCCGGCGATGAACGAGGAGGCCGCCTATCTGGCAGCGCTGGAACGGGTGACCGGCTATGCGGTCGACGGTGACGTGCTGACCCTGACGCTGGTGGGCGACGGCCGGCTGCGGTACCGGGAACTGCTGGACCAGCCGCCGGGATAGCTGATGATGTGGATCAACCCACCGTTTCGCGCCGCCACGCCCGACGATGCCCCCGTTCCGACCGACGGGTCTGACGCCCGGCGACCCATGCTCGAGGAAGCTGCTGTCAATCGCTCGAGTGGCTGGGTCCCACTGCGCAAGAGTGATGACGCGGGGTCCATGGGTTGAGCCGCCTGCACCCGCCGTGGCAGTGGGCGATCCTGCTCGGGATGTCGCTGGCCCTGGCCTCACTGCTGGTGCTGGCGGGGTTTCCAGCGGCGTTCCTGCTGGGGCCGATGCTGGCCGGGATGGCGCTGGCGCTCCGCGGCGCCACCGTGCGGGTGCGGCGGCCGTTCTTTCTCTCGGCCCAGGCGTTGATCGGCTGCCTCGTTGCCCACTCGATCACGGGCAGCATCGTCGCCACCGTCGTCGCCGACTGGCCGCTGATGCTGCTCACCGTGGCCACCACCATCCTCGCCGGCGGGCTGGTCGGCTGGGGGCTGACCCGGCTGGCGGTCCTACCCGGCACCACCGCGGCCTGGGGCTCGTCGCCGGGAGCCGCCTCGGCCATGGTGGCGATGGCCGAGGAGTACGGAGCCGACCCGCGGCTGGTGGCGTTCATGCAGTATCTGCGCGTCGTCGTCGTCGTGCTGACGGCATCCCTGGTGGCGCGGCTGATCC
>JBATRI010000380.1:0-4799 GCA_049292515.1 Geminicoccaceae bacterium | reverse complement strand
GCCCTGGCGGCAGGCGATCACGGCACCATGGGCTGGCTCGCCCGCGAGCCGGAGCGCCGCAGCTCCCCCGACTGCCTTTGGCCCGAGGCACGCACGGCCATCGTCTGCGGCCTGAACTACGGCCCGGACCACGACCCGCTGCCGGAGCTGGACCGGCCCGACCGCGGCTACCTCTCGGTCTATGCCCGCCACCGCGACTATCACGACGTGCTCAAGGGCAGGCTGAAGGAGCTGGCCGGCTGGATCGCGGCCAGGTTCCAGACCGAGGTCAAGGTGTTCGTCGACACGGCACCGGTGCTGGAGAAGCCGCTGGCGCAGCAGGCGGGCCTGGGCTGGCAGGGCAAGCACACCAACCTGGTCTCGCGCGCTTTCGGCTCCTGGCTGTTCCTGGGCGAGATCCTGACGGCACTCGAGCTGCCGCCGGACCCGCCCGAGCGCGACCATTGCGGCAGTTGCCGGCGCTGCCTCGACATCTGTCCGACCGCCGCGTTCCCGACCCCCTACCGGCTCGATGCGCGGCGCTGCATCAGCTACCTGACGATCGAGCATCACGGCCCGATCCCAGCTGCGCTACGGTCCTTGATGGGCAACCGCATCTATGGCTGCGACGACTGCCTCGCCGTCTGCCCGTGGAACAAGTATGCCCGGGCCACGGCCGAGCTGAAGCTGCGGCCGCGCGACGATCTAGTGAGCCCACCCTTGGCCGAGCTCGCCGCCCTCGACGACGCGGCCTTCCGCCGCCGCTTCGCCGGCAGCCCGGTCAAACGGATCGGCCGCGACCGGTTCGTGCGCAATGTGCTGGTGGCGATCGGCAACAGCGGCGAGGTGGCCCTCGCCGACGTCGTCGAGCCGCTGCTGGCCGACCCGGCACCCGTGGTCCGCGGCATGGCCGTCTGGTCGCTGGCACAGCTTGTCTCGGCCGAGCGGATGCGCCACCTCCACGCGTGCCATGCCGGCAGCGAGCCGGACGCCGGCGTGTGCCAGGAATGGGAGATGGCCTTATCGTGAGCGGGATCATCCTATGCTTCGGCCTCGGTTACTCCGCGCGAGTGCTGGCCCAACGGCTGAGCGCTCGGGGCTGGGAGGTGCGGGGCACCACCCGCGGGTCGGACAAGGCCGCGGCCTTTGCCGCCGCCGGCTGGCCGGCATTCGTGTTCGACCGCGCGCACGGCCTGCCGGCCGAAGCGCTCAGGGGCGTCACCCATGTCCTGACCTCGATCGCCCCCGACGAGGCGGGCGATCCCGTGCTGGACCGGCACGGTGCGGAGCTGCAGGCGCTGCCCTCCCTCGCCTGGGTCGGCTATCTCGGCACCACCGCCGTCTATGGCGACCGGCAGGGCGACTGGGTCGACGAGGCGACGCCGATCGAGCCCACGCTGGCCCGCGCCGATCGCCGGGCCCGAGCCGAGGCTGCGTGGCTGGCATCGGGGCTGCCGGTCCATATCTTCCGCCTCGCCGGTATCTACGGGCCGGGCCGCAACGCGCTGGTCAACCTCAAGGAAGGCACGGCGCGGCGGATCGTGAAGCCGGGGCAGACCTTCTCGCGCATCCATGTCGAGGACATCGCCACCGTGCTCGAGGCCTCGATCGGCCGGCCGCGGCCCGGGGCGATCTACAATGTCTGCGACGACGAGCCGGCGCCACCGCAGGATGTCGTGAGCTACGCTGCCGAGCTGCTCAAGGTCGCCCCGCCGCCCGAGCAGCCCTACGCGACGGCCGATCTCTCCCCGATGGCGCGGACCTTCTACAAGGATAACCGGCGGGTCCGGAACGACCTGATCAAGGACGAGCTGGGGGTCCGCCTGGCCTACCCGGACTACCGTGCCGGGCTGTCGTCGCTGCTCGCCGTCGACGGCGGCACCTGACCGCGTTCGCGCACCAGCCGCGCCATCGCCAGCGAGCGCTCGTCACCCTCCGACTGCTGCCCGGCATCGCCGTCGAGGACGAACGGCACCGGATTGGCGTCCAGCCCATCCGCGCCCGCGCTGACGAGCGGGTGGTCGCGGATCAGTGCATGCTGCACCTCGAGGCGGTCCTCACGAAAATGCGTCGGTTGGTACATGGCCCCTCAGCGCGCCACGATCAGGTTGCGAGCGACTCTGCGGGCGTCCTCCTGCTCCGCCAGGCCACGATAGACGACGTAGTATTTCACGATGTTGCCGACATAGGTGACCGTCTCGCGGCCGATCTCGCGCGCGACTTCCAGCTCGACCTGACCGAACCAGCGATTCGGGTCGAGCCCGCGGCGGGCGGCGCGCCGGCGCAGCTCGCCGATGCGCGACGGGCCGGCATTATAGGCCGCCAGCGCAAACAGCATGCCGTTGAAGTCGTCGATCAGCGGGTCCGCGAAATAGGTGTCGATGACGTGGCGCAGATATTTGGCGCCGGCTTCAATATTGTTTTCGACCCGGTCGATATGCCGGATTCCCACGTTCGGGTCGCGCGCGGTCTCCGGCCGCATCTGCATGATGCCAACCGCACCCGCCCGACTGCGCTTGCCCTGATCGAGGCCCGATTCCTGGAAGCCCTGTGCCGCCAGCAGCAGCGGGTCGAAGCGGTAGCGGTCGCCGAAAATCCGGAACTTGGCCAGGAGGTCCAGAAAGCGCCGGCGGTCTTCCGGGCCGTTGCGGCGCAGCTGCTCGGCCCGGACGAGATAGCGGCCGGCGACGACATTGCCGAACTCCGTGCCACGGGCGGTAGCCTTGGCGAACGTGGCCAGGAACTTGGCGAGCTCCGGGCTGCGCTTGCGGAACGCCCAGCCGATCCGGCCGCCGGAGCGTACCGTGAGATCGTTGTGCAGCCGGATCGACGGCAGCGCCTGCGACCAGGCCCGCGCCTTGTGGTCGTCGACCACCACCAAGGGAAGCAGGCCCGCGTTGAGGAGCTCCAGCAGGTCCTCGTCCTCCACCTCCTCCGGCAATGCCTCAAGCTTCACGCTGTCGAGATGCGACGCGCGCAGGCGTGCGTTCAGGCCTTCCAGGCTGGGCCAGTAGCTGCTCGAGCGGCGCAGCTGCACCTTCCTGCCAGCCAGGTCCTCCAGCGACTGCAGCGGCGGCGAGTGCGGCCCCGTGACCACGATCTCGCGCACGTCCGTCATGAACGGCGGCGAGAAGTCGACCAGCTTCTGGCGCTCGGGCGTGATGGTGAGGTTCGCCACCGCGATGTCGCCGAGGCCCTCCAGCAGCGACGGGATCAGCCGGTCGCGGGTCACGGGCACGAACGCCACCTGGATTGGCCGGCTGCCGGTCTTGAACTGCTGGTTCAGCCGCCGCTGCAGCTCGCGGACATACTCGGCGGTCACGCCCTGCGGAAGTCCATGGT
This sequence comes from Geminicoccaceae bacterium, assembly GCA_049292515.1. Taxonomy (GTDB): domain Bacteria; phylum Pseudomonadota; class Alphaproteobacteria; order Geminicoccales; family Geminicoccaceae; genus Benzoatithermus. The sequence continues at coordinate 1,478 of JBATRI010000380.1, read as the reverse complement.
CCAGATAGTAGTCGGTCCGATTCGGCACCAGCAGGATGCGCACCAGCCGCCGCTTGACCATGCCGGCAAGATCGCCGCTCCAGGACGGGTTCGTCATCAGGCTGTCGTGGCTCGGCAGCGTCAGCTCGACGGGCTTGGGGCGCGGCCAGGGGGCGGCCGGGGGTGGCTCGACCTCGGCCACCACCTCCGCCGGCACCGGCGGCGCGAGGTCGGGTGGGCTCTCCATGCCCGGCAGCAGCCACCAGATCAGCACCGCGACGCACAGGCTAGCGAGCAGGCCTGCCAGCAACCAGGCGCGGATCGCAGGCCTGCCGTCAGGCATGGCTGCCCGCCGCTTCGAGCACGCGGTCGAGAGCCGCCGCGATCCGCCGCAGATCCTCCTCACGCGACAGGCGATGGTCGCCGTCCTTGATCAGCTCGACCGTTACCGCCGGGCTCTCCAGGCAGCCGGCGAGGCGGAGCGAGGTCGACCACGGCACGTCCGGGTCGAGCTGGCCGTGCAGGAGATGGACCGGGCAGCGGATCGGAAGCGGTGCCTGCAGCACCAGATGGCGGTCGCCGTCATCGAGCAGGCGGCGGGTGATCGGCGTCGGCTCGCCGTAGGCCGACGGGGCCATCAGGACGCCGTCGCGGCCGAGCTGGCGAACGTTGTCTGCCGTGAGCTTGGGGCGGATCAGGTCGTGGGTGAAGTCCGGTGCCGCGGCGATGCCGACCAGCCCCTGCACCCGCTCGGGCCGGGCCAGCGCCGCCAGCAGCATGATCCAGCCGCCCATGCTGGAGCCCACCAGCACGACCGGCCCTTCGATGATCTCGTCGAGGACCGCCAGCGCATCGTCGCGCCAGTCGCCGATGCAGCCGTCCTCGAAGCGTCCGCCCGAGGCACCGTGCCCCCGATAGTCGAACCGTACGAAGGCCCGGCCCGCCGTGGCGCAGTGCTGCTCGAGGTGGAAGGCCTTGGCACCGGTCATGTCGGAGCGGAAGCCCGTCAGGAACAGCACCGTCGGCGATCGCCCGGCGCTGGCCGCGAAAGCCAACGGCTCGCACCCTGCTCGGTTGAGATGGCCGGTCGCCGTTTGCATCTTTACGCGCATTTGGTTAGGGTGAGGCGTCGAACTGCCGCCGTTGCGGAGCCCAATCCATGTCTGGAAGGTCGATCGCCTGCCGCGCCGACGCAAGCGGCGAGTGCGCGCAGGCGTGCTGAGCCCGGCCTCGGCACGGCGCCCCAAGGCGCCCACGGGCCATGCTGGTGGGAACGCACCGGCCGTGCTTCAGGTGCTGCCCCGCCTCGAGCGCGACGAGCTGGGACGCAACACGCTGGACATCGCCCGCCACCTGCGTGCGGAAGGGTGGCGTTCCCTGGTGGCTTCGGCCGGCGGGGCGCTTGAGGGCGAGCTCGCCGCAGCCGGCGTCACGCACCTGCCGTTGCCGCTCGACGCCACCGGCTGGTTCGCCCAGCGGGCCAATGCCGGACGTCTGGC
>JBATRI010000379.1:0-1640 GCA_049292515.1 Geminicoccaceae bacterium | reverse complement strand
ACATCAAACGGCGTTGGCACGGTGGCCTCGCGCGGGTTGATGCGCACCAGCCGGCCGCCGTGGTCGCAGATCACGCGCTCGCTGAAGTGCCGCACTGATCCTAAATCCGGCACTTACCCCGACGCTTGAAGGCCGACTGGGGTTCTGAACGGCCCGAGAGACGGGGCGATCTTGTCGCTCACATAGCGCAGCAGGATTGCCCACGGGTCAGCTGCACGTAACTGCTCCGCAGCTGCCTTGACGTGCTGCAAGGCCGCGTGGATGTTGGCGATCAGCGGTTTGAGCAGGTTGGCCTTGCCGTGCATCGGGGTCAGATACAGCGTTGTCTGCCCGCCGCTGTGCGCTGCCCGCCCCACGGCCGCCAGCAGCAGCGGTCGGCTCGTGATGGCCTCCATCCTGGCCGTTGGGTTGGCGGTGCGGCAGTACCAGCTCCACCAGTTGTAGGCCAGCGCGCAAGCTCGCGCCGTGGTCTGGCAGCGGTTGATGTCCTGCGTGGTGAAGCCGCTCAGACCCCACTGGTTCTTCAACTCGTCAAACCCGTTCTCACAGTCGGCCCGGTCACGGTAGAGCTGGCCGATGGCCTCGATGGGGTACTTCGCATCGGTGACCATCACCGCGTACTCCCACAGTCGGTCGCCCTCGTGCACGCTCGGGCCGACCAGGTCCAGCTTGAGCTGCTTGCCGTGCACACGCCGCTCGCGTGCGATGCCACCCTTGATGCGCTGGCGCACGATGACCACCCGGCGCTTCTTGCTCCAGCCATGCAGTTGCAGCCAGTCCTCCACCATCTGGCAGCCTTGGTTGTCGGGCCGGCTCCAGTCTTGTCGTGCGAACTGCATCGCCACCAGGCGCTGCACGTTGGCCGTCTGGCGCAGACGCAGCAAGTAAGGCTGGGCTCGGCTCTCCAACTCCAGCAGGATGCCCTCGTTGCCGTAGCCAGAATCGCCTCGCACGAGGGCCGGGCGCTTGTCGCCCAGCTCGTCGAGCAGCCGCCCGAGCGCGGCCTTGGCGTGCACGCTGGTGTGCTGCTTGCCCGAGCTGACCAAGACATCGAGCACCAGGCGCAGGTTACCCACCCAGAACGTGTGCAGCACATGGCTGGGCCGGCCCGGCTTGCCCGGGTTGTAGCCCAGCTCGGCGCCCTCTTGGCGGCCGTACAGCGGCTTGATGCTGGCGTCGATGTCGAGCACCCAGGGCTTGTCCAGTGCCTCGCGCACCGAGTGCATCAGCGCCGGTCGCATCCAGGCCGTGCTGCTGGCTTCGTCGATGCGCTCGAGCGCGCGGCGCAGCGCGTCCTCGCTGACCACCTTGTTCATGCCCAGCGCCTGCGCGGCCACCGCGTCCCCGCGCAGCGCGGTGATGTGGGCATAGCGCCGGTGCCCGGCCAGCAGCCCCAGCATCAGCGTGCCCAGCACATCGCGCTTGTCTGGCGCGTTGCCGCTGCTGTAGGCCAGCGGGCACGCCGACACCCAGCGCTCGAACACCCCGGTGGCGGCCAGAAACTCAGCGAAGTACACAAGTTGACCGTGCGGCGTGGCCGCCGCACCGCTGTCCCAGCGCACATGCATGCGCCCGCCCAGCGTGTCCACCACCTCGGGCTGCGAGGCCTGTCCATCGCCCTGCACCAGGGCCCCTTGTCG
>JBATRI010000378.1:0-7655 GCA_049292515.1 Geminicoccaceae bacterium | reverse complement strand
AGCGTGGTCCCCTCGGCGCCGAGCGGAAACGGCGCAGCCAAGCGGGCCGCGCCACGTTCCTCTAGCACCCGTGCGGTCTCGGCCAGGAACGGCTGGGCCAGGAGGAACGAGGTGTTCGGGCCTACCGGCGGCAGGTCGGCCGCACGGCGGGGCGGCAAGAAGCGCACCTGATCGATGCCCAGCCCCAGGAACAGGCGCCGCATCTGGTCCTCGACCACGTCGGCCAAAGCACCGACCACGAGCAGCGAGCGCGGCGCCCCGGCCGGCTCGCGCGGCAGGCCCGGCACCAGGGCCGCGAGGCAGGCATCCTCGCCCTGGGTGAAGGTCGTCTCGATCCCGCTGCCCGAGTAGTTGAGGATCCGTACGCCCGGCGAGTAGGTCTGCGACAGGCGGGCGGCGGCGCGCGACAGGTCGAGCTTGATCACCTCGGACGGACAGGAGCCGACCAGGAACAAGAGCTTGATGTCGGGGCGGCGGGCCAGGAGCTGGGCCACGATGCGGTCGAGTTCCTCGTTGGCGTCGACCAGGCCGGCGAGGTCGCGCTCCTCCATGATCGCGGTGGCGAAGCGGGGCTCGGCGAAGATCATCACGCCCGCTGCCGACTGGATCAGGTGGGCGCAGGTGCGCGAGCCGACGACGAGGAAGAAGGCGTCCTGGATCTTGCGGTGAAGCCAGATGATGCCGGTGAGGCCACAGAACACCTCGCGCTGGCCACGCTCGCGCAGCACGGGCGCCTCGGTGCAGCCGCTCACGCCGGCTGCTCCACCGCAGCCATCCCGTCGTCGGTCGGCCGCTGCAGGCGCGCCGCGCGCAGCTTCAGCACGAACTGCGCGGCGTTGATCACGTAGCTGGCGTAGGCGGCCAGGGCCAGCAGCATCAGCTGGCGGGCATCGAGAGTGCCCGTGAACAGCGCTACCAGATAGGCGGTGTGCAGCGCCAGCACGAGCATGCTGACGATGTCTTCCCAGAAGAATGCCGGGGCGAACAGCCAGCGCCCGAAGACCTCGCGCTCCCAGATCGAGCCGGTGATCATGATGGTGTAGAGCACCAGCGTCTTGATCACGATCGACCAAGTGGCAGCGACGAGACCGTCGCCGGAGGCAAGGTAGCGCAGGACGAGACCAAGGCTGACCAGGAAGACCAGGAACTGCAGGGGTGCGAGGATGCCCTGAACCAGCGTCCACCTCGAAGCATCGCGCCGGCGCCGCTCGGCCGCTGTGTACAGGCCCTGCCCTCCCGCCCGCTCGAGCCGCCGTTGCCCCACCTGATCCTCCTGCACCTTTCGACTTTGTTGCCGAAGGCTAGCTCTCTCCCCTCAAAGCTGTCAACCACTCAAGACGTCATGATTGGTTTACATTTGACCTCGGGAAAAGTGGGTCGGCGCATGCGCCGCACCTGCCGCCGCCCAAGACCTTGAAAAACTCTCGTGTCGGGGTTGAGACGTCGACACGGATCTGTATAGTGGCCGCCTCGCCCTCGGGGAGGTCAGGGAATGGCTGCAGCGACGAAGCAGGCCGTCGATTGTAACGCCCGTAATGTTTTGAGACCCCGGGGCAGATGGGCAACCGGTACCAGCAAACTCGCCGGCCCGCGTTGGGACCGGCTGGTCCAGGCCATCGATACCGAGATCATTCCTAGACTCGTGCTGGCCCGTCGTGCGGGGCGCGAGACCATGCGCATGCCGGCTGCCGATACCGCCACGCCGAGTGCGGTCGAGGTGGAGGAGTTGACCGGACTCGTGTTGACCCGTGACACGGCCATGGCCCGAAATTTTGTGGAAGAGATGCACGGCCGCGGGACGCCCGTGGAGACACTGTACCTCGATCTGCTCGCGCCGACGGCGCGCCGCCTGGGCGAGTTGTGGTGCGAGGACAACTGCAACTTCACCGATGTCACCGTGGGGCTGGGGCGGCTCCAGGAAGTGTTGCACGAGCTGAGCCCGCTGTTCCGTGCTGAAGTCGAGCCACACGAGCGGGGTCGGCGGGTTTTGCTGGTGCCGGTGCCGGGCGAGCAGCACTCGTTCGGCTTGCACATGGTGGCGGAGTTCTTCCGGCGGACCGGCTGGGACGTCTGGTCAGGGTCGCAGATCTCCTCGGGCAGCGATCTCGTGCAGCTCGTGCGCAGCGAGTGGTTTGCCGTGGTCGGCCTGTCGCTGGCATGCGAGACACGAGTCGATGCACTGGCGACCGGCATCCGCGCGTTGCGCCGAGCGTCGCGCAACCGCGCGATCGGCGTGCTGGTCGGCGGCCCGCTGTTCATCGACCACCCCGAACTGGTAGCCCGGGTCGGCGCCGATGCCACCGCCATCGATGGCGGGCAGGCGCCGATGCAGGCGCAGAACCTGCTGGCACTACTCGCGCGTCGCCGCTAATCATTCAACTTCAGCGCGCGCACCAACTTCGACAACCTAGCTTAACGACCGTCAAGCACGCCCAACGGTTACTGTTATCCAAAGTGTCATTTTTTTCTGACGTATAGATTTCTTGACAATGCTGCCGCGTCGCCGTTAGTCGAGTGAATTCGCTCCTCCGGCAAACTGGATCGATAGGACACGTGTCCAGGTTGGTGTCCCCTCCTCAACGTGGAGGACCACAAGGTCGCGTACGGGCATTCAGCTCGGCGGGAAACACGCTTGCCGACCTCGACGCGACAACCGTGGCGAAGATTGTGGCCACGGCTACGGACATCGCGCTGATCATCGACGACAAGGGCGTGGTCCGCGACATGGCCAGCGGTGACGAGGAGTTGGCCGCAACTTGGCTGGTGACATGGCTTGGCAGGCCATGGGTCGATACGGTCACCGTGGAGAGCCGGCCCAAAGTGCAGGCGATGCTGACGGACGCGGCCGACGAGCGGCGGCGACACGTTAATCACGCCTTGCCGCATCATCCCGACCTGCCCGTGCTCTACACCGCAGTCCGGCTTGGCGATACCGGCAACGTCCTCGCCCTGGGCCGCGATCTGCGCGCCATGGCGGCGTTGCAGCAGCGCGTGGTGACGGCGCAGCAGTCGATGGAGCGCGACTATTCACGGTTGCGCCACGTCGAGACGCGTTATCGGCTCCTGTTCCAGGTCACCTCCGAGGCCGTCCTGGTGGTCGATGCCTCCAGCCACAAGATCGTCGAGGCGAACCCAGCGGCCGGTCAGCTCCTCGGCGAGACAACCAAACGAATCGTCGGCCACAGCTTTTTCGATGGTTTCGATCCCGCCACCCTGGTCGATATCCGTACGCTCCTGGCCGGCGTGCAGGCCAGCGGTCGGGCCGAAAACGTGCGTGCCCGCCTCGCCGAGGGCCAGCGCGAGCTGCTGATCTTCGCCTCCTTGTTCCGACAGGAGAGCGCGTCGCTGTTTCTCATCCGCCTGCTGCCACTGGGCGGGGACGCGGGCAATGTCACTGTGGCCAAGTCGCGACTGCTGGAGCTGGTCGAGAGCGCGCCGGACGGTTTCGTCGTCACCGGGCTCGACGGCCGGATCCTCACCGCCAACGCGGCCTTTCTCGATCTTACCCAGCTCGCGACCGAAGAGCAGGCACGTGGCGAGTCCCTGGAGCGGTGGCTGGGGCGCCCCGGCGTCGACCTCAACGTCCTGATCGCCAACCTGCGTCAGCACGGCACCGTGCGCCTGTTCGCCACCACCTTGCGCGGCGAATATGGTGCGGCAGCCGAGATCGAGGTCTCGGCGGTGGCGGTGGCCGCGGGTGACCAGCCTTGCTACGGCTTCACCATTCGCAATGTCGGTCGCCGGCTGCCGCCCGAATCGCGCCTGGGCACGGAGCTGCCGCGCTCGGTCGAGCAGCTGACGGAACTGGTGGGCCGCGTTCCGCTCAAGGACCTGGTACGGGAGACCACGGACGTGATCGAGCGCCTGTGCATTGAGGCCGCCCTGGAGCTCACCGGCGACAACCGCGCCTCGGCCGCAGAGATCCTGGGCCTCAGTCGGCAGAGTCTCTACGTCAAGCTGCGCCGCTACGGGCTGGGCGACCTCGGCTCGGACGGCCCCGACGAGGGCTGAGCGGCCGGGGCCGCGCGCAGGAATCGATCATAGTCGGCGAGAAACTGCTGTGGCTGCTCGAAATGGGGCAGCGCACCCGTGTCGTACGGTTGCAACAGCCAGTTCGGCCGCGCCTTGGTCCAGCCGGCCGCACTGAAATCCTTGAAGTCACCGCGCGTCGCATGCGGCACCCAGACCGGCATCTCGAGCTGCTGGTAGACCGACGGGATATCACGGCTGAACAGTCGGCCAGAGACGAAGGCGTAGGGCGCGTTCTTCGCCCCCGGCTGATGGGCGGTCAGGTAGTCATACTCGAGCAGACCCTCGTCGATCGCCTTCGAGCCGAAGGTCCGCTCAAGAAAATAACGGATGCTTCGCCGACTCACGAGCAGGTCGTAGATGGCCTGACTCCAGAGCGGGAACGTGAAGAACCGGTAGAGCCCGGGTACCTCGCGGGTCGCGGCCGACGTGGACGGTGGCGCCGCGTAGGATCGGCTGAAGCCGGTCGGCGTCACCATCGCCAGGGTTCGCACGCTGGCAGGCCGCTGGGTAGCCGCCCTGGCAACGAACTCCGAGCTCAGCGAGATCGCCAGCACGTCGATGGGCTCCGGCCCGGACTCGGCCTCGATGGCATCGAGGATGTCGTGGATCGCGGCCACATATAGGGCCGGCTCATAACGCCGCTCGCTGCGATCCGAGCCGCCGAACCCGGGCAGGTCCAGGGCATGGACGCGATGGCTCTGGATCGCGTGCTCGAAGATCGGCTTGACCTCGTAGGCAGATCCGGCGGCATTGATGCTGTGCACCAGCAGCATGGGCCTGCCCTGGCCGGCAACATAGTAGCCGAGGCTGCCGGCCCGACCGGCGAGCATGCGTCGCTCTGCATTCAGAGCAGCCGGCAGGGGGGATGGTCTGGTCGGCGAAGCGGCCACGGATCTGCCTCGGGCTGGGTACGGGAGCACCAGCATACTTACTGAAAAGTTGAGCGTCGACTGTCAGTCGTCGTTGACGATTCAATGTGTCAATGCTACCGCCGACTCCATGGAACCTTCGGCTCAGGCGGCTGCTCTTAACGCGCGACCCGATTGGGGCGCCGTTCTCGAACTTCTCAAACCGATCACCTGGTTCGCGTCGATGTGGGCCTTCGGGTGCGGTGTGGTGTCCTCAGGCCTCCCGCTCGCCGATCGTTGGCCCGAGGTGCTGGCCGGCATCGTCCTCGCGGGTCCGCTCGTGTGTGCCACCAGCCAGGCGGTCAATGACTGGTTCGACCGTCACGTCGACGCGATCAACGAACCGAACCGGCCCATCCCGTCCGGCCGCATCCCTGGTCGCTGGGGTCTGTACATCGCCATCGGCTGGACCGGCCTTTCGCTGCTGGTGGCAACGCTGCTGGGGCCATGGGGCTTCGGTGCGGCGGTGATCGGGCTGGCTCTTGCCTGGGCCTACAGCGCACCGCCGATCCGGCTCAAGCGCAATGGCTGGTGGGGCAACAGCGCGGTGGCGGCCTGCTACGAGGGCCTGCCATGGTTCACCGGCGCCGCCGTGATGGTCGGAGGCTGGCCAGGTTGGCCCGTGATCGTCCTGGCCGCGCTCTACAGCATTGGCGCCCACGGCATCATGACCCTCAACGACTTCAAATCGGTCGAGGGTGACCGCCGCATGGGCATCGCCTCCCTGCCGGTGTTGCTCGGGGTCGAGCGCGCCGCCCACGTTGCTTGCCTGTTCATGGTGCTGGCACAGCTGGCGGTAATCGTCGTTTTGGTCTGGTGGGCCAAACCGTTCCAGGCAGTGATCGTGGCCCTGCTGCTGCTCGCGCAGATCAGGCTGATGGCCCGGATGCTGCGGGATCCGCGTGCCGCCGCGCCGATCTACAACGCCACCGGCACCACGTTCTACGTCCTCGGCATGCTGACCGCCGCCTGCGCGGTGCAGCTGGCCTTCCCGGCGGCCCAGTGAGCACCGCCCCGCTCGGCTGGCTTGGCATCGTCCGGCTGGGCTTGGTTCAGACCGCGCTCGGTGCCATCGTCGTGCTGACCACCTCGACTTTGAACCGGGTGATGGTCGTCGAGCTTGCCTTGCCGGCGACCCTGCCCGGCGCGCTGGTGGCGCTGCACTATGCGGTCCAGATGCTCCGTCCGCGCATGGGGTACGGCTCCGACGTTTCCGGCCGGGCCACGCCTTGGATCATTGGCGGCATGGCCACGCTCTGCACGGGCGGCCTGCTCGCCGCCCTCGCCACGGCCTGGATCGCCACCAACCCATGGGCCGGTATCGGCCTCTTGGTGGCGGCTTTCCTGCTGATCGGGCTCGGTGTCGGCGCGTCCGGAACCTCCGTCTTGGTGTTGCTGGCAAAGCGGGTCACCAAGGAGCGCCGGGCTGCGGCCGCCACCATCGTCTGGCTGATGATGATCGCCGGCATCGCTGCCACCGCCGGCGTCGCCGGCAGCCTGCTTGATCCGTATTCGCCGCCGCGGCTGGTCGCGGTCGCCGGCGGTGTGGTGGCGTTCGCCTTCGTCCTCACCCTGCTCGCGGTCTGGGGTGTCGAGCGAGGCAGCCATGCCGCCAGCTCCACCCAGGCGGGCGCCAGGGCGCCGTTCTTGGTGGCGCTGGCCGAGGTCTGGTCCGAGCCGCAGGCCCGCCGGTTCACGATCTTCGTGTTCGTCTCGATGCTCGCCTACAGCGCCCAGGACCTGATCCTGGAGCCGTTCGCCGGCCTCGTCTTCGCCATGACACCCGGTGAGTCGACCAAGCTGTCGGGCCTTCAGCATGGCGGCGTGCTGATCGGCATGATCGCCGTGGCGCTGGCCGGCAGCTTCGGTCGCGGCCGCTTCGGCTCGCTGCGTGCCTGGATGATCGGCGGCTGCCTTGCCTCGGCGGTGATGCTGGCCGGCCTCGCCGGTGCGGGCTTCGTCGGCCCGGCCTGGCCCCTGCGCCCGACGGTGTTCGGGCTAGGCGTGGCCAACGGCGCCTTCGCGGTGGCGGCCATCGGCTCGATGATGGGCCTCGCCGGCACGGGACGGGAGGCACGCGAGGGTGTGCGGATGGGCCTGTGGGGCGCGGCCCAGGCGATCGCTTTCGGCCTGGGCGGATTTGCGGGCACGCTCGCGGCCGATGTTGCACGCCATCTCATGGGATCACCCGACATCGCCTACGGCACCGTGTTCGCGGGCCAGGCGGTGCTGTTTGTAATCTCGGCCGGGCTGGCCGCCGGCGTTGGTAGAGACACGTCGGCGCGCCAGCCTTCCCCTTCCCCCACCACCGGCGTGTCCTATGCCGCCGGGCTCCGCAGGTGAGTGCCATGACGGACACCCGGACATTCGATGCGGTCGTTGTCGGCGGCGGGCCGGCGGGAGCCACGGCAGCGGCCGAGCTCGCACGACGCGGTCATTCGGTCCTGCTGCTCGACCGGGCCGGGCGGATCAAGCCCTGCGGTGGCGCCATCCCACCGCGCCTGATCCGCGACTTCGCGATCCCGGACGAGCTGCTGGTCGCCCGGGTCAACTGCGCGCGCATGGTGTCGCCCAAAGGCCAGAAGGTCGACATGCACATCGAGGGCGGCTTCGTCGGCATGGTCGACCGCGAGGTGTTTGACGAGTGGCTGCGCGATCGCGCCGTCGCCGCCGGCGCCGAGCGTGAGTCCGGCGCCTTCGACCGGCTCGAGCGCG
>JBATRI010000377.1:0-17965 GCA_049292515.1 Geminicoccaceae bacterium | reverse complement strand
CCCGTATCACCCTGCCGGTGCTGCCGGAGCGCAGGACCAGTTGCTTGCGGCCACCGCTGACCCAGCAATGGGCGATTTCCTGGGTGCCGTTGCCGTCGCTGTCCAGCACCGCCAGCGTGTCGCGATGAATGAAGTCACGGTGGACGCGGCCGGACGGGTTGTCGATCTGCCACAGCTTACGGCCCGTGCGATCATAGACCCGCATGTAGCGATAGCCGTTGAAGTGAACGAAACCAAACTGTCCGCTGCCACTGATATCGATTGGATAGAGATTGCCCCGAACATTGTTGAGCGCATTGCCGTCCAACTGGATCTGAGCGGTCACCCGCATCGAAATCGTCGCGGCACTGCTGGCAGCCCCCGTTCGCGCCAGGGGAATGTAGGGCACATCGCGTCCTGCATTGTGGTGCAGCTGCATTCGGTCGTTGGCATATGGCACGGCCTCCGACGGTGATGTCATCAGGGCCGGGACAACCAGCATTACTAAGGCTGCAAGTCGATTGAACTGTAAAACAGATTCAATCGGGCGCAATACTGAAGAAGACAGGATCATACGATCTATTCCCGGTTGGCGTTGAACGTCCAGCCGAGACGGCGAATACAAGAACCGGGGTACACCTCTTCAGTGGGGTGCTGTTCCTCCATTAACTTCCGTGGTCCGCCCAGGCCATGGAATACGCATCGCCGCCGACCAGTCACCCACGTATAGCCAACGCGGCCATCATAAAGCAACCAAAAGGTGTATTGTTCACCTAATGATTTATTTGCCACGTTTAGTGCGCTAGTTTCACACAGGCTTTGACGCGGAAAAATCAATCATATGTAAGCACTTATAGTTGATCATGATAGACATGTAGTTTTGTAAATGTAACTCAAATCACACAATGGTTGATTTGAAGCCGGCGCTATCCCTGCCGCTGCAACGACTTGATCGAATCGGAACGAGGCATGGCTGCGCCGATTCTTATGCGTGGCAATGGGCTAGCCGGTGCGCGATGCCTATTTCAGGCGCAGCGATCCACCGGTAGCCATCGCATGAGTCACGAGATTGAGATGCTCAATCGCTGGCTGAATAGCACAGGCAACTTACGGCCAAATTGTGGTTGAATTGCCTCGCCGCCATGTCGAGTCCTTGGGTGGTCACACCGGTTGACTCATGCGCCCGATTTCGCTTTGCATCCCCGCGTCGCCCACCGTGAGCTGCGGGATTGCCTCCATTACGACTGGAAGCTGAGGTGGCGCACTCGTATCGAGAAATGTTGTAGCCACGGGCTGGGTAGGAACTGACGATGTCGCGCTATCGTTCTCCGCGCACGCGTCGAGAGTGGAGTGGATTTTGCGCGGCGGATCCCACTTGTCTGTCATGCCGTGTCGCAAAGCGGACTCTGTTCGGCGGTCCGACACAATTGGCTGCGGGGCGCTTCCCCTAGGTCTGCGTCGCATCCTGAACAATCCGGCGAATGTCCTGACGGCACCTCACCATTTATTGTATGCCGCAGCCGATCTGGACTCATGACCAGCGACCGTGACCGACGGTCAATCAGAACTGGGCCGCAGCCAACTTGGGCGGCCACCCTCCGAGGATAAACGATGATCGATCGCCTGGCGAAATTGGTGTTCCTGCTCGGCTTTTGCGCCGTGCTGGTGTTGGGCGGGCTCTATATCGGCTGGAAGCGGCTGCCACCCGTGGCGCAGATCGAGGAGGCCTCCGATGCCATCTGGGACTGGCGGGTCAACTGGAAGAGCTATCTGAAGCTGGAGCCAACCAAGTTCATCCGGCCGGCGCCTACGGTCGGCAGTGGCCTGACCCTGAACGTGGCCGGCGAGGTCCAGCCGGGTGTCACCGTGATGAGCAGCATCTGGGATGGCAACGACATCGGCTTGGCGATGTGGTCCCAGGACGGCAAGGAGCTGCACCGCTGGGTGGCGCGATATTCTGAGTTGAAGCAGTTCATCCCACCGCTGTCGCCTGAGTTGACGCCGACCAACGATTGGGACACCCATGTCGACGCGATGGTGATGTACCCAAATGGTGACGCCATCTTCAATGTCGGCGGGCTTGGCCTGGTCCGGATGGATCGGTGCAACAAGGTCGTATGGTGGCTGGACTACGAGACCCACCACTCGCTGATGCTGGACGATGACGGCAATATCTGGGCCAGCGGCCACAAACGCCAGCGCCACACCGAGGTCAGCGACAAGTTCCCCGGCATGATGCCGCCTTATGTCGAGGACACGGTGGTCAAGATCTCACCCGCCGACGGCAAGCTGCTGCAGGAGATCTCCCTGCTCGACGCGATCCACAACTCGTCGCGCGAGCCCATTCTTTTCCCCGATGGCGGCAATCTCGGGAAGTCGGCGGTGCCCGACCCGCTGCACCTCAACCATGTCGAGCCCTTGCGTGCCAAGTTGGCGCCGGCATTCCCGATGTTTGCCACTGGCGACCTGCTGATCTCGTTGCGCGTGCCCAGCACGATCATGGTGCTCGACCCCAAGACCGGACTGATCAAGTGGACTGCGCGCGGCCCGTGGTTTGGCCAGCACGACCCGCATTTCCTGCCCAATGGCCGCATCTCGGTCTACGACAACCGCGATCTTTACAACCACGATGCCAAGTCCCGAGGCGTGCCCGACCGGGCGAGCCGGATCCTGCAGCTCGACCCGAGCACCGGCAAGGTCGATACCTTCTACGAAGGCACGCTTGAGCATCCATACTTTACGGATGCAATCGGCAAGCACCAGTACCAGCCGAACGGCAATCTGCTGATCACCGAGAGCTGGCGCGGTCGGGTCTTCGAGGTGACGCCGGAAGGCAAGAAGGTGTGGGAATTCGTCAACCGCTATGACGAGAACCGCGCGGCGCTGATCGAGTGGGCGCTACGCTACCCGACCTCCTATGCCGACTTCCCCAAGGACTGCCCGGCCACCCCAAGCGGCGGCTCGTGAGCCCAAGCAAGCGGGCTCGCCGTCATCCGACGGCGAGCTGCCTCTTTCAGATGAACGAGGGCGGCACCCGACTCAGCACGATGGCCAGCCGGGCCACCGCTTCCGGCATGCCCTGGACTGCCGCCAGGCGATACCAATGGATTGCCCGGTGCAGATCGCGGCCGACACCGTCGCCGGTCTCGTAGAGTAGCCCCAGCTCGCACTGCGAACCCTCGTGCCCTTGTTGGGCCGAGCGGCGAAACCAGCGGGCCGCATGCGAGGAGTCGCGCTCGACACCCTCACCGATCAGGTAGCAGACCGCCAGACTGTGCTGAGCATGGGCATCACCCTGATCGGCGGCGGTTCGATACCACCGCGCCGCTTGCACATGGTCTTGCCGGACACCTTTGCCCTGGTCGTGCATCAGCCCGACCTGGCGCTGCGCCTCGGCCGAGCCGTCCAACGCCAACCGCAGGAAAAGGCGAAAAGCCGTGCCGTGCTCATCGGCCAGAAAGGCCGACCAAGCCAGCGCCTCGCGCTCGTCGTTCGTATCGCTCATGGCAGCGGTCTAGCACCACTGGTGCCCGAGGTGGCAGACGAATTCACCGCGACGGCCACATCGGCCCTGCTAATCGTCAGGGATCTCCGCGCCGCGGCCATTGCGGCGCAGCTCGGCCATGAATTCGGGGCGGGCCGGAGCCTGCAGGCGATAGTGGTCGCGCAAGGCCGCGCTGAGCCGTCCGCCACGCTCCAGGATTTCGTCGGCGAAACCGATCATTCGCGAATTCGGCCAAGCGATCGGGCGGATCTCCCGAATTCGGGCGAAGATTGCAGGCTCGTTACCTACCTCAGTATGCCGCGCCAGCAGTGTTGCCAGAGCGGCCGTCGAGCGAGAAATGCCGGCGTGGCAATGTACCAGCAGATGACGCAGGCCGGCTCCAGCCGCATCGAGCTCGGCCCCGAAGGCCACCAGCTGCTCGACGTGCGTGCGCTCCGGCGCCTCCCATCCCGGCCAAGGGCCGATGATGTCGTGGAAGCGCAGCGTCAGCCGGTGATGCGGATCATAGGCCGCAAAAGCCGCGGGCTCCGGGTAGCCTGGGTCGAGGATCGACAGCACGTGCGTGGCACGGCCGGCGCGATGCGACTCGAGCTCGTCCAGACCGCAGACGGTCAGACGGAGATCGGGCTCGAGCAGGGCGGTCTGCATGGTGGGCATTCCCCGGCGGTTGCATGGCACGACGCCGTTGTGACGAGGTTGGGTGACAGGCGTGCTGCGGGCCGCAGTCAGGCTGTATCCTTGGCGGCACGCTTGTCATCGAGCATCCTGAGCACGGCAGCCGTGACAAAGCTCGACACGTCGCCGCCCAGGTGGTGGATCTCCTTGACGAAGCGGGAGGAAATGAACTGGCTCGTCTCTGAGGCCATCAGGAACACGGTCTCGATCCGCGGATAGATGCGCTTGTTGTTCGCAGCCATCTGGAACTCATACTCGAAATCGGACACTGCGCGGAGGCCTCGGATGACCATGTCGGCACCGTTCTGGTGCGCAAAATGCATCAACAGGGTCTGAAACGGGCGCACGTCGATCTGTGTACCGTTGAGCGCATTGGCAGCCATCAACGTGTTGATGTCGGCCTCAACCATGTGGGTGCGTTCGTCAAGCGTGAACAGCGGCTCCTTGCCGGCATTGATCGCCACACCGACGATTAGCCGGTCGACCAGCGTCGACGCCCGGCGAATAACGTCGATATGCCCATTGTGGACGGGATCGAAGGTCCCCGGGTAGATTCCTATACGCAATCGGGTCATGGCCGGATTCTCGCCCCTGCCTCGGCCTAGCGCCGACGACCGACCCTAGCCCGCCCCCTCGCGCGGGGGGACGAGGCACGAAGCCGCTGTGTCATTCCTCGCCAGCCTCTTCACCATCGCCGTCCCCCTCGCCTTCGCTGAGCCGCGCGGTCGACACGATGTGCTCGTCCGACCCCGTATGGAACAGCTTGACGCCCTGCGTGTTGCGTCCGGCGATGCGAATATCGTGCACGGGAATGCGGATGGTCTGCCCCTGGTCGGTCACCAGCATCACCTGATCCGTCTCCGCCACCGGGAAAGTGGCGGCGACCCGGCCGTTGCGCGCCGAGGTCTCGATGTTGATGATGCCCTGACCACCCCGGTTCGTTACCCGGTACTCGTAGGCCGAGGTGCGCTTGCCGAAACCGTTGATGGTGATGGTGAGCAGAAGCTGTTCCTTCGCCTCCAGCTCGGCAAAGCGCTCCGGCGACAGCAGCTCGGGCTCGACGTTCTCCGGCGCCTCGCTGCCGTTCTCGCCCGGCTGACGGCGCCGAGCGCCGCTGACCCGCAGATAGTCGTCCCGCTCCTCCGTCTCGACCTCGACATGGTCGATCACGGACATCGAGATCACCTCGTCGCCCTCACCGAGGTCCATGCCGTTGACCCCTTCGGAGCTGCGCGACTTGAACACGCGTACGGCATGGGCTGGGAAGCGGATCGCCCGGCCACCGGCCGAGGCCAGGATGATGTCGTGGCTGTCGCCCGAGACCTCGGCGCCGATCAGGCGATCGCCCTCGTCGAGGCCCATGGCGATCTTGCCGTTGCTCGGCACGAAGATGAAGTCGGCCAGCTCGTTGCGGCGCACCTTGCCACGCGCGGTCGCGAAGAAGACGCTCATGGTCTCCCAGAGCTTCTCGTCCTCGGGTAGCGGCATCACGGCACTGATGCTCTCGCCCTCGGTGAGCGCGGGGAACATGTTGATCATCGCCCGCCCGCGCGCCTGCGGCGTGCCCAACGGCAGACGGTACACCTTGAGCTTGTAAACCCGCCCGAGGCTGGAGAAGAACAGCACCGGCGTGTGGGTGCTGGCCACGAACATGCGCGCTACGAAATCGTCGTCGTGGGTGCGCATGCCGGTCTTGCCCTTACCGCCTCGGCGCTGGGACCGGAACGAGGCCAACGGCACGCGCTTGATCCACCCCTTGTGGGTGACCGTGACGACCATGTCCTCGCGCTGGATCAGCTCCTCGATATCGAGGTCGGGCTCGGATTCGAGGTCGATGAAGGTCCGGCGCGGGGTATCGAACAGCTCCTTGACACGCAGCAGCTCGGCTTTCATCACCTCGAGCAGCCGCTCGCGCGAGCGCAGGATCAGCAGCAGCTCGGCGATCTTCTTGGCGATCTCCTGCAGTTCGTCGGTGAGCCGATCCCGCTCCAGCGCGGTCAGCCGCTGCAGCCGCAGCTCGAGAATGGCCTTGGCCTGCTCTTCCGACAGCCGATAGCCGTCGGGGGTGATCTGATCGGCCCCTTCGCCCTCGTCGACCTGCACCAGCTGGATCAGGGGCAGGATGTCGGCCAGCGGCCAAGTACGAGCGATGAGCGCCGCCTTTGCCGACTGCGGATCGGCAGCGGCGCGGATCAGCGCGATCACCTCGTCGATGTTGGCGACCGCGACCACGAGCCCGACCACGATGTGGGCGCGCTCGCGGGCCTTGGCGAGATCGAACGCGGTCCGGCGGAGGATGACCTCCTCGCGGAAGCCGATGAAGGCTTCCAGCATCTCCTTGAGGCCCAGTTGCTCGGGCCGGCCGCCGCGCAGCGAGACCATGTTGATGCCGAAGCTGGTCTGCAGCGAGGTGAACTTGAACAGCTGGTTGAGGACGATGTCGGGGTCGGCCTCGCGCTTGACCTCGATCACCACCCGCACGCCGTGGCGGTCGCTCTCGTCGCGCAGGTCGGCGATGCCCTCGACCTTCTTCTCGCGCACCACCTCGGCGATGCGCTCGACCATGCGCGCCTTGTTGACCTGGTAGGGCACCTCGGTGACGATGATCGCTGTCCGCCCGCGAACCTCCTCGAAGTTGGTCTTGGAGCGGACGATGATGCTGCCGCGCCCTTCCCGGTAGGCCTGCAGGATCCCGTTGCGGCCCAGGATGATGGCGCCGGTCGGGAAGTCGGGGCCCTGGACGATGGTGGTAAGCTCGGCGAAGTCGAGCTCAGGGTCATCGATCAGCGCCATTGTCGCGTCGACGATCTCACCCAGATTGTGCGGCGGGATGTTGGTCGCCATGCCGACGGCGATGCCACCGGCACCATTGACGAGCAGGTTCGGATACTGCGCCGGCAGCACGGCCGGCTCGTCGCGGCTCTCGTCGTAGTTTGGCCGGAAATCGACGGTGTCCTTGTCGATATCGGCCAGCAGCGCGTCGGCGACCTTGGCGAGCCTGGACTCCGTATAACGCATCGCCGCAGCCGGATCGCCGTCCATCGAGCCGAAATTGCCCTGACCATCGATCAGCGGCAGGCGCATGCTGAAATCCTGCGCCATGCGGACCAGCGCGTCGTAGATCGCCGAATCGCCGTGCGGATGATATTTGCCCATCACGTCGCCGACGATCAGCGCCGACTTGCGGTGCGGCTTGCCGAAATCGTAGCCGGCATCGCGCATGGCATAGAGAATGCGCCGCTGGACCGGCTTGAGACCGTCACGTACATCGGGCAAGGCACGGCTGACGATCACGCTCATGGCGTAATCGAGATAGCTGCGCTTCATCTCCTCCTCGATCGGGACGATCTCAAAGGCGCGCGGCGGGGTGGTCGTGGCCACGGGGGAAGTCTCGTCAGGTGAAGGGCTTGAGGCGGCATAAAGGCCACCGGCGGAGCGTGCGCAAAGCTAGCAGAGCGGCGCTGGGTTTACAAGTTCAGCCCCCTGCGCAGCCCAGCATCGCGGCGTGCGAGAACTTCACCGAATCCACCCAGTGACACAAAGGCTTGGCAGGTGTTGGCCATGGCTAGCTCCTGCGGTCTTGCTCGCTCCTTATGGCCTACCCGGACCGGCAGCGGACCAACTCCGCGACCGGCATGGATCGTCGGCCGTCAGCGCTGGCCGTCCAGCGTGGCGCTACCATAGAGATGCCACAGAAACGCCGCAGCGGCGCCACGATAGGGTCGCCAGGGTTCGACGAGCAGTCGCAGGGCCCTGGCCGTCGGGCGCGCGTCAAGGCGCTTGAGCCGCTGGTAGGCGATCTGCACCGCCAGGTCGTCCGCGGGAAACACATCCGCACGGCCATGCGCGAACAACAGATAGATCTCGGCGCTCCAGCGCCCGAAACCCTTGAGCCGCGTGAGGCTGGCGACGGCCGCCTCCTCCTCCAGATGCGGCAACACCGCCAAATCGAGGTCCCCGTTCAGCAGCGCTTCAGCCAGCCCACGGGCATAAGTGATCTTCGGGCCGCTGAAGCCCGCGGCTCGCATGGCGACGTCGTCGAGCCCGAGCAATCCTTCGGGAGTGAACGCACCGTCAAGGGTCACTGCCAGCTTGCGGGATATGGCGGCCGCCGATGCAGTGGAGACCTGCTGGGCGGCGACGATGTGGATCAGGGTCGCAAAGCCGGGATCGCGGCAACGTGGTGCCGGGTAGCCGTACCGGTCCAGCGCTTCGGCGATGTCGGCATCGATTGCCGCCAGCGCAGCCAGTGCCGCCCGCAGGCGCGTTTCATCGAGTGGTCCTCCTGTGTCGAGGATGGCATCTGGTGTACCGCTCACGCGACCTCCCCTAGCCTCACGCCGATGCATTGGTTAGACGGCTCCGGTTGTGATGGCGAGAAGGCGAAAGCCGCATGCGGCTGATGGCGGTAATCGGCGTGCTGGTCGGCCTCGCCGGTGCCGGCACGCTGGCGTGGAATGAGTTCGCCCTGGCGCGCCAGCTCGGCGCATTCGCCGTGGCGCGAGCCCGCCTCGACAATGGCACTGAAGGCGGCGTCGTGCACGTCGTGGGCACTGCCTCGGCATCCGCCCCGGTGCGCGAGCCGATGTTCGGGCTCGCGGTCGACGCGCTCCGTCTCGACCGCACGGCGGAGACCTACCAATGGCTGGAGACCCGGGAGGGCACCGGCGACAACAAGAACCTACGCTACGAGAAGATATGGTCGCCGGAGCTGATCCGATCTGCCCGCTTCGAGCAGCGTTCGTTCCACGCCAATCCTCCAAGCTTGCCGCTCACCAGCGCCCGATTCCGCGCCGAGACCGTGGTGCTGTCGATGAACGAGCTCGGTCCGGCATTGGTGGACGCCCTTCCGGCGACGCGCGAATGGCGACCCGACCGCCATGGCCCGGTTCGCAGCGGCCGACTGGTGTTTGCTCGTGCAGGCGACTGGCTCTACAGCGGTGATCCCGTCAGCCCTAAGATCGGCGATGTCCGCGTCCGCTTCGCTGCAGCACCGCCGGGTTTGCTCTCGGTCGTGGCCGCACAGGACGGTCGCCGGCTCGTGCCATTCCGGACGTTCGGCGGCGGCACCGTGGCGTTGGCGGCCTACGGCAACGTCGACGCGGATGAGATGCTGCACGCGGCCTCGAGAGCCGATTGGCGCGAGGCCTGGGCCCTGCGCGGCTTCGGGGCAATGGCGATGCTCTTGGGCACGCTGTTTACCATGCCGCTACTGTCGACGACATTTGGCGGAAATGCCGCGTTCCATGGCCGACGACGCGTTGGCACGATGCTCATGCTTGCCGCGGGGTTGGCTGCGGCGGTTTGCGCCATCAGTTGGATGGGAGCACGCATATTGCTTCAGCTTGCTCCATTGGCCGGCTGATTCCACCGGGACGGCATCGCTGGCGATGCTGCCCTTCACTGCCCGCCGGGGCCATGTTAGGGGCGACGCCCTGCGCAGGTGCGGCACTTTCCGGAGAGACCTATGGAACGCGAGTCGATGGCCTACGACGTGGTGATCGTGGGAGCCGGGCCGTCCGGGCTGGCGGCCGCGATCCGGCTCAAGCAGCTTGCGGCCGAGCATGATCGGGAAGTGTCGGTCTGCGTGCTGGAGAAGGGCTCGGAGGTCGGCGCTCATATTCTTTCCGGCGCCTGCCTCGAGCCGCGCGCACTCGACGAACTCATTCCGGACTGGAAGGACCAGGGTGCACCGATTGACACCGCCGTCACCGAGGACCGGTTCCTCTATCTCACCGCGACCAAGGCCTATCGTCTGCCGACGCCGCCGCAGATGCACAACCAGGGCAACTACATTGTCAGCCTCGGTAATGTCGTGCGTTGGCTTGGGCAGCAGGCGGAGGCACTCGGGGTCGAGATCTACCCGGGCTTTGCCGCGGCAGAGGTGCTCTACGATGCCGACGGGCGCGTGATGGGTGTGGCTACCGGCAACATGGGGGTCACCAAGACGGGCGAGGAAGGCCCCAATTTTCAACCCGGCATGGAGCTTCATGCGAAGTTGACGCTCTTCGCCGAAGGTTGCCGCGGCTCGCTCACCAAGACACTGATGGAACGGTTCAAGCTGCGCGAGGGCGTCCAGCCGCAGACCTATGGCCTGGGCGTGAAGGAGTTGTGGGAGGTCACGCCGGAGCAGCACGTCAAGGGCCGGGTGATCCACACGATCGGCTGGCCGGTCGACACGAAGACCTATGGTGGATCCTGGCTCTACATGTTCGGTGAGAACCTGGTCTCGGTCGGCTACGTGGTCGGGCTAGACTACACTAACCCCAGCCTGTCGCCGTTTGAAGAAATGCAACGCTACAAGACCCACCCTGCCATTCGGCCGATCTTCGAGGGTGGGCGGCGCATTGCCTACGGCGCGCGCGCGCTGTCCGAGGGTGGCTTCCAGTCGATTCCGAAGCTGGTCTTCCCCGGCGGGGCGCTGATCGGCGACACGGCGGGCTTTCTCAACGTGCCCAAGATCAAGGGCACCCATACGGCAATGAAGTCCGGGATGACGGCCGCCGAGGCCGCGTTCGACGCGCTCGAGGGCGGCGGCGACACGCCTTCGCTCGACGCCTACCCTGAACGTCTGAAGCAGACCTGGCTGTGGGACGAGCTCAGCTCGGTTCGCAATATCCGGCCGGCATTCCACTGGGGGCTGTGGCCGGCGCTGGCCTATTCGGCACTCGACACTTACGTATTGCGGGGCAAGGCTCCCTGGACCCTGGGTCACCGCGCCGATCACACGTCACTGAAGCCAAGCGCCGAATGCCCGCGCATCGACTATCCGCGCCCCGACGGCAAGCTCACCTTCGACAAGCTGTCGTCGGTCTTTCTGTCCAACACCAATCACGAGGAAGACCAGCCGGTACATCTGCGGCTGAAGGACCCGGCCGTGGCCGAGAGCCTCAACCTGCCGGTCTACGACGGTCCCGAGCAGCGATATTGCCCGGCCGGCGTCTATGAGTATGTGGCGGCTGCCGATGGCGTCCGGCACTTGCAGATCAACGCGCAAAACTGCGTGCACTGCAAGACCTGCGACATCAAGGACCCCTCCCAGAACATCGACTGGGTCACCCCCGAGGGTGGTGGCGGGCCGAACTACATCGGCGGTATGTGACGGTCGGCGGCCCTCACTCGGGGCCGCCTACTGTGTCTTCGGAATCAGGTTGAGATCGAGCTTTGCCGGTGGCGGAGCACTGCTCTGGCTAGGTGCCGCCGGCGCTGGCGCCGGTGCGCCCGAGCTGGGCCGCGCCGCGGCAGCGGGACGTTGCGGACCCGCGTAAAACAAGCCCATCAAGGTGATGTCATCCGGCATGCCGGACGGATTGAGCCCGGCCTTCTTCTGGAATTCCTGCACTGCGCTCTGGGTACCCGGACCGAACATTCCGTCGGCACCACCCTTCAGGAAACCCAGTTCGACCAGCCGTGTCTGAATGGCCTTGATGCCGTCACGGTAGAAGTAGAGAGCATCGTTGCCGTCGCCGATCTTCACCCGGTCGGCCGCGGTGGTGATCTTGTCCGGCGCGATGACGACACGGATCATCTCGTTGACCACCTGCACCACGGCCGCCTCAGGATGCTGCTTGCAGACGTTGAACACGAGCTGCGCGAACAATTCCGGCGACTGCCACGCAAATACGTCGAACGTGCCCTTGTCCAACGTGTTGTAGGCAGTGACGTAGCCGTCGAGCCACGGGCCGGTCTGCTTGCACTCCTCCTTCTTGCCCTCGCAGAGCTCGATGAAGCGCTGGCACGTGGCCCGGCCGAGTCCGTAAGGCTGGAAGCGGTTCTGTGAATCGGCCGCCTCTGCCGCCGCGGAACTCACGATGGCCAGCGCTGCGCCCAGGCGAATAATCGACCTCATTGTCCGCAATCTCTCCTGTCCGGCCCGACTACCGAGGGCCTGCCGCCAGCTATACTGGATAGGGTGGCTTGTCGAAGCCTTTGGGCGACAGCGTGAACACCTCCACCCCGTCCTCCGTTACGCCGACCGTGTGCTCGAACTGAGCCGACAGCGAGCGGTCACGGGTCACCGTGGTCCAGCCGTCCCCGAGGATCTTCACCTCATGGCGGCCGGCATTGATCATCGGCTCGATCGTGAACAACATTCCAGGCTGCAACGTCAACCCCTCGCCGGGGTTACCGTAATGCTTCACCTCCGGCGAATCGTGGAAGACGCGGCCCAGGCCATGGCCAACGAAATCGCGGACGACGGAGAAGCGGTTGTCCTCGGCGATCCGCTGGATGGCATGGCCGACGTCGCCCAACGTGGCGCCCGGGCGAACGGCGCGGATGCCGGCCCACATCGCCTCGAAGGTGACGTCGACCAGCTTTTGCGCCTTCACCGAGGCCTTGTCGCCGATGATGAACATACGGCTGGTGTCGCCGTACCAGCCGTCGAGCACGACGGTGACGTCGATGTTGGCAATATCGCCGTCGTGAAGTCGCTTCTCGTCGCTGGGAATCCCGTGATTGACCACGTGGTTGATCGAGATGCAGCAGCTCTTGGGGTAGCCGCGATAACCGAGCGTCGCCGAGATCGCATGATGCTCGTGCATGAAATCGGCGATTCGCCGATCGAGTTCGCCCGTGCTCACACCCCGACGCACGAAGGGGGTGATGAAGTCCAGCGTCTCGGCCGCCAGACGGCCAGCTGTCCGCATGGCAGCGAAGGCCTCCGGGCCATGCAGCGGCACGGGACGCCTAGTGCCGTCCTTGTCGATGATCATCTGGTCGGCCATGCGCGCGACGTCTCGGTAGAATCGGACTGAATGGGGTAACGAGCGGAAGGGCGGGGGTTAGCACCGCCGGCCGCCGGCTGTCAAACGAGGCGCCCGGCGGTTCAGGCCGAGGCCGACATCACTTCGGGATTGAGCAGAAAGCCCGGCCCGGGGTCCCGACCGCCGAGCACCGCCAGGGCGTTCTCGACCGAGCGCTCGGTCATGGCACGCAACGCTTCGGCGCTCAGCCCGGCCACATGAGGCGTGAGAACGACCTGCTCCAGGCGACGCAGCGTCGAGTCCGGCAGAGGTTCGTCCTCGAACACGTCCAGTGCCGCGCCGGCAATGCGCTTCTCCTCCAGAGCCTGCACCAGAGCCGCCTCGTCGACCAAGCCGCCACGGGCGGTGTTGATCAGGATGGCCGTGGGCTTCATCGCCGCCAGCCGCCGTGCGTCGATCAGATGTCGAGTCTCGGCATTGAGCGGCGCGTGCAGGGATACGAAGTCCGACCGGGCGAGAAGTTCATCAAGCTCGACCACGCGGTAGCCCAATCGAGCCACCGTGTCGGCCTCGGCGACCGGGTCCGCGACCAGCACCTCCATGTTGAAGCCGAGACACCGCTTGGCGACCGCCCGGCCGATGCGGCCGAAGCCGACGATCCCAGCCGTCGTCTCGTGCAGACGACCGTGCAGCAGCCTGTTCCAGTCACCCGCACGTACACCACGATCATACTCGACGACCCGATGCGCCGCCGCCAGCATCAAGGCCATGGCATGATCGGCCACGGCGTCGTGGTTGGCCCCGTAAGCCATCGCCACGGCGACGCCATGCCGTGTGGCCGCCGCCACGTCGACCTGATCGTACCCGACACCGAGCCGAGCCACCACCTTGAGCGCGGGCGCCGCCGCGAACACGCGATCGGTGTAAGGCTCGATCCCGGCAATCGTCGCCACCACACCGTTCAGGCTATCGATCAGCTCGGACTCGGTGAGGGTCCGCCCGAGGTCGCTCCAGCGAAGATCGAAGCCGGCGTCGATCAGTGGCGCCAGATATTGCTGGAACTCCCTGAGCACCGGCACCGCGCACAGCACCGCCCCGGGCCAAGCCGCCGCCACGGGGCGCAGTTCGCGCACACTGGCCTCGGCAACGTACGGCTCCCGCGCTTCGCGAAACCAAGCCGCGTGCGCCGATTCACGGTGCGCGGCGAACGCCTCGTCGCCGGCGAACTGCTCGGAGAACACCAGCAACCCCGGATCGTCCTGCGGCGCCACCAGTTCAAAACGTAGGCACCCCGGCTCGGCGGCCAGGGTGTTGCGGACGTGGCGCTGCGCCAGCTCCAGCATGACCTCGCGATGCGCCGGGTCGAAGCGCAACTCGGCGATGATGGTCAGGGGCTCGGGTGCGATCCGTGGGTTGGGGGGCATCTGGCATCCAGCTCGGATCTGGCGGTTGGTCTCCCCGATAAAGCGGATTGCACCATAAGGCGCAAGTTATGGGGACCACCTCGCCCACTCGTGCCCACGGTTCCTCCGTCAGCCATGGCGTGCCCGCACTGCAATGGTCCGACGGCTCCGCAATCATCG
The DNA here is from genome assembly GCA_049292515.1 of Geminicoccaceae bacterium. Taxonomy (GTDB): domain Bacteria; phylum Pseudomonadota; class Alphaproteobacteria; order Geminicoccales; family Geminicoccaceae; genus Benzoatithermus. Next base: position 3,518 of record JBATRI010000377.1, on the reverse strand, counting down.
CATCACGGTGTTATAGAGGTTCTCCATCAGGACGCCGATTTGATCCGTGCCCTGAGGCGGCTGGGAGTTGGTGGTCACGGCCAGCAACAGGTCATCCTTCGGGAAAAACGCAAACGTGCCCCGATATCCCAGATTGATGCCCTCGTAGAACCAGAAGCGACCCAACCGCGGATGATAGAGCTGTGCCAGACCGAGACCGAACCCCCCAGGATCGCTTGGCGTGACGTGGTCGATGGGCTTGCCGGTCCGCGTCGACACCAGTTGCTTCATCTGCGCGAGCTGGGCCGGCGGCACCACGTGACCGCCGAATAGGCCCCGGATCCAGTGGGCGAGGTCGCGTGGCGTCGACACGATACCGCCTGCCGCCCCGGTCCAGCTGACATCCGCAAGGCGCATATCCTGGCCGTCCAGGGGTGTTAACGGTCCAACCGTGCAGCCGGGTCGGTACTCGCTGCACGTCGGGTTCTCGAAGTAGCCACTCGCCATGCGTGCGGTGACCGCATCGGGCAGCTTCCAACTATCGTAGAAGGTATCGCGCAGGCCCAGCGGCTTGAAGATCCGCTCGCGAAGCTGCTGGTCGTAGCTGGCGCCGCCCGCCTTGGCGACGATCATGCCGGCCAGTGTATAATTGGTGTTCGAGTAAAAATAGCCCTTGCTCATGGGCAGATGATTGGTCGGCGTCGGATAGGCATAGGCGACCAATTGCTCAGGTGTGTAATGGCGATACTTGTTGTTCGCCTGCGCCCGCATGAACCGCGGCGCCTCGCTGTAGGTCGGGATGCCGCTGGTCATGTTAAGCAGATGCCGGATGCGGACCTTGGCCCATGCCGGATATTGTGGCAGCCAGTCGCCGACAGTCTGATCGATATCGAGGCGCCCCGCCGTCTCGAGCTTGAGCAGCAGGGCCGAGGTGAACGCCTTGGTGTTGCTGCCGATGCCCATCAGGACTCGATCGTCAATCGGCACCCGACGCGACCGGTTCGTCGTTCCGGCAACCACGGCGATACCCGGATCGCGGGCGCCGGTGCTGACAAACGCCGAGATGGCGGTGATGCCCTCGGGCTTGCGGCGGGACGACAGGTAGGCGTCGATGTCGGCCTGCAATCGTGCCCGTAACGATGTCCGGGCTACGGCGGTACCGGTGGTCAAAGCGACAATGCCGGTCGCCAAGCCTACCCGCACCAACATGCGACGATCGCAGTTTCCAACCATATTGCGTCTCCCTACCGTTCCATTCCTCCTTCTAGTAGCGGTTCGCCGGCCAACCCAGGGCGGCAGTGGGGAAGTTCGTGGAATTCAGTGGAAGTTCCACACAGAAGACGGTGCAGTGTTCCTATCAGGCAGCCGGCGATGCGCGGCTGCCCAGGACCGAGTAGATCCCGGCGGCGACCACCACGCCGGCACCGACGAGCGTCAGCGCGTCCGGGACATCGCCGAAGCCGAGATAGCCGATGATCACCGCCCACAGCAGAAGCGTGTAGGTGAACGGCTGCACCACGGCAGCCGGGCTCAGCTGCAATGCCTTGATCATAGCGTAATGGCCGACACCGCCCAGCGCCGCCACCAGCACGAACAGCGGCCAGTGCTCGAGCGGAGGCGGCCGCCATGCGAACGGCACCACCACGCTCAGCACCATGGCCCCAACGACGAGCTGCCAGAGCAGGCTGGTCTCGGCCGAGTCGACACGACCGACCAGGCGGGTCAGCACCTGATAGAGCGCGTATAGCGCGACCGACAGCAGCGCCACGAGCGAGGCCGGCTGGATCGCCCCGATGCCCGGCCGAACGATGAGCAAAACGCCCAACAGGCCCACGCCGATGGCGGCCCAGCGGCGCGGCCCGACCGCTTCGCCAAGCAACGGTACAGCCAACGCCGTCACCGCCAGCGGGGTCAGCGCCAAAATCGCATGGACGTCGGCCAACGGCAATCGGCCGAAGCACCAGACGACCAGGCCGATCTCGGTGACCAGCAGCATCGAGCGCAGCACCTGGAGCCACGGGCGGGCCGACCGCAATGACCGGCGTGCACCGCTGGGCCCCAGCACGAGCACCATCAACGGAATGGTGAAGACGTAGCGCAGCCAGATGATCTGTGGTGTCGGGTAGCGCGTGCTCAGATACTTGCTGGCCGCGTCCATGAGCCCGAACATGAGCATCGCCAGCAGCGTGATCAGGATGCCGCGATATTCCGGGGCGATCCGGAGAGCGGCCGTTGGTGCGGCCACGGCTCAGGCTCGGCCGATGGGCGGCGGCCGGCGCGCGGAGAAGCCGACCTCCCGATCGAACGCCGCGGCGACGCGCAGCAGCAAGCCTTCGGCGAAGGGGCGGGCGACGAGTTGCAGGCCGATCGGCATTCCCGCCGCATCAAGGCCGATGGGTAGGCTCAGCGCCGGCAGGCCAAGAAAATTGAACGGACCAACCAGGGCACCGATCCGGTTGGCCACCGCCACGAATTGCGCATCGCCGCCCGTATCGGTGTCGGCGATGCGCGGCGTCGCCACCGGGGTGGTCGGCAGGACGACGATGTCGGCATCGGCCATCGTCTCGATACAGAAGCGCTCCAGCACCGGGCCACGCGCAGCCAGCGCGCGCAGATAATCTGCCGCGGACAGGGCGAAGCCGGGGTCCAGCCGGGCCACGGTCTGCTCGTTGTAGCGATGCCGCCGGGTGGCGACCTGCTCGCGATGGAACGCCGCGCACTCCGCCAGCATCACCACCCGTCGCAAGGCGTTCAGATGCTCCAACGACGGCAATGTCACCGGTCGCACCGACATCCCGGCCTCACCCAGGACAGCCACGGCGCGAGCCACGGCGGCAGCGATCTCGGCCTCCACCGGCGCATGCGGGTCTTCGGCGGCCACGGCTAGGCGCAGGCCGTTCAGGTCCCGGCCGAGCTCCGCCCGATAGTCCGGCACCCGGCGCGTCGAAGTGGTGGGATCGTCGGGGTCATGGCCGGCGATGATCCCCAGGATCAGCGCCAGATCCTCGGGCGAGCGCGCCAGGGGGCCGATGTGATCGAGCGAGAACGACAGCGGCATGCAGCCATGGCGGCTCACCCGGCCATAGGTCGGCTTGATCCCAAACAGGCCGCACAAGGAAGCCGGAGCGCGGATCGACCCGCCCGTGTCCGAGCCCAGCGTCGCCGGCACCAGGCGGGCCGCCACCGACGCCGCGCCACCACTGCTGGACCCGCCCGTGAGCCGGCTGCGGTCCCAAGGGTTCTGCGGATGACCCGTGTGGGGGTTGTGCCCCGTGATGCCCAGCGCGTACTCAACCATGTTCAGCCGGCCGACATCGATCGCACCGGCGGCATCCAGGCGGGAGAGCACGGTAGCCGTGACCGTGGGCCGGTGGCCGCGGGCGATCAGCGAGCCGCACTCGGCCAGATGGCCGGCGCGATAGAACATGTCCTTGTGCGCGAGCGGCACGCCGTGCAGCGGCCCCAGCTCGGTACCGCGAAGACGGGCGGCATCGGCGGCGTCCGCGGCGGCGAGCGCCGCATCGCTCTCGAGACGGGCC
>JBATRI010000376.1:0-1779 GCA_049292515.1 Geminicoccaceae bacterium | reverse complement strand
CCTTCCAGACCTGGCTCGCCGGCACCGGGCTCGTCTTCGGCCCGATCTTCGATGTGATCCGCGAGCTGTGGCGGGGCGATGGCCGGGTTCTGGCCCGGGTCGAGTCGCCATTCCCAGAGATGGTGCTCGACGCGGCGCTGCGCACCGTCGGAGCGCTTCACCTCGGCGGCGGCGGTACGGCGCGCCTGCCGGCGCAGATCCGTGGCTTCGCCTGTTTCGGCGCCTTGACCCGCACGCGCTGGGTCCGGGCGCAGGTCCGTGCCGAGGGGGCAGTGACGCTCGCCGACATCGACCTGCTCGACGAGACGGGCCAGCCGCTCGCCCGCATCGACCAGCTCGAGCTGCGGGCGCCGCGAGGGCAGGACGCCGGAGCCCAGGAATCCTGGCGCGACTGGCTGCATACCGTGCGCTGGCACGAGGCGCCGTGCCTCGGTGCCGAGGCACGGCGGATCGTGGCACCGCTTGCCGCGAGCGAAGGGCAGGGCCGGAAGCTCGATGCGCTGGCGATCGATCATGCGCGTGCGGCGCTCAGGGCAGTGCCCGAGAGCGCTGTCGTGCCGCGTCACCTGCCGCTCTATCGTCAGCTCGCGAGGCTCGTGGGCGCCGCCCCCTCGGGTGCGCCAGAGACCGTCGACGGGCCGGAAGCCGCGCTGCTGCACCGCTGTGGCCGGGCGCTGCCGGGCATCCTGCGTGGCGAGACCGATCCGCTGGCCGTGCTGTTCGCCGACGGCGGGCCTGCCGCGATCTACAGTGAGGCGCCGGTCTACCGGGCCGGCAACAGCCTCACCGCCCTGGCCGCAGCCTTTGCCGCACCGCCCGCCGGTCGCATCAGGGTCCTGGAGGTCGGCGCCGGCACCGGCGGTACCACGGCAGCGGTTCTGCAGGCGCTGGGCCCGGAGCGGGTCGACTACTGGTTCACCGATGTCTCGCCGGCTTTTCTCGATACAGCCCGCCACCGTTTCCCGGGCGTCGAGACCCGGCTCCTCGACATCGAGCGCCCGCTGGCTGCCCAGGACGTGCCCGAGGGCACCTTCGATCTGGTGCTCGCCGCCAATGTCCTGCATGCGACGGCCGATCTCGGTACGGCACTCGACCATGCGGCGGCGGCGCTGCGGCCGGGCGGTGCCCTCGTGCTGCTCGAAAGCACCACCCAGGGCGGCTGGATCGACCTGGTCTTCGGCCTGACCGAAGGTTGGTGGCGCTTCGCCGACCACGCTCTCCGACCCGACTATCCGCTGCTGATGGAGCCCGCATGGCACCGCCTGCTCGACGCGCGCGGCTTCGAGACTCTGTCCTTGCCGGGCGATGGCGCCGTGCTGCCGGGCCAGACGGTGCTGCTCGCCCGCCGGCGGGAGCCCGTCCGCATCGTCGTCGATCCGCGCCAGGGCACCATCGCCGAGCGCTGCATGGCGCTGGTCACGGCCGCGCGCGAGCTGCCGGCGGACACGCGGTGCCTCATGCTGGTGACCTCCGGCGCCGCCGGTCTGCACGCACACGACCCTGGCGCTGCCGCCCTCTGGGGTATCGCCCGCACACTGCGGCGCGAGCGGCCGGAGCTCGAGGTTCGCTGTCTCGATCTGGTCGATACCGACCGCGAGCGCGCGCTGATCGAGGAGCGCTTTGCCGGCGCCGAGGAGATCGTCCGGCACGGCGCGGCGCGGCTGCTGCCGCGTCTCGAGCCGGCCGCCGTCACCACCCCTGCCGCGGCCCTCGATCCTGCCGCCTGGTATCTGGTGACCGGGGCCTATGGCGGCCTCGGCCCCGAGATCGCCCGGCAGC
>JBATRI010000375.1:0-4742 GCA_049292515.1 Geminicoccaceae bacterium | reverse complement strand
GGTAGCGCAATCCTGCGCGATCATGCCGTTGCCGCTGTTCCGTGGTCCACATCGGGCATCTCCTCCTCGCCCGATACCAACTGCCAACCCCCTGCTAGGGTTCAACAACCTACCGGACGGGCTCTAATCATTTGGCCAACGTATAGCCAATATTTTGGTCGGGCTAAACTCTGATATATTGACAGCGTTCGACTGATTACCGCCCAAGATCAACAAACGGCCAGCGTTCATGCCTGCAAAGAAACCCACGTGGCCTTGCGAGGAATTACCTCTACTGAAGACAACTATTGCGCCTGACCTTGGACTATCAATTTCTTCGCCCCATGTAACCCACGATCGGGCTCGTTTAGAATCTGTTCCTGCTAGTCCGCCCTGCTCAATGCAAAAATTAACAAAGGATGAACACCATGGAACAGAATCGGGCTGTGATCCACCTTTGGTGGAGGCATGGTATTGCTCTATTCGCCCAGCGCCCGCACCCTCTTTGACACCTATTTCCGCTTGAGCCACGTCCATCCAATTGGCGCTCACCGAGCCAGGCGCGGGTAGCTCAGGTGCTGGCTCTGCGATGGCGTCGAATGTTGCTATTATCGTGACTGAGTTGTTGGATTGCGGCTGTTCCTCAATCCGCGCTCCATCAAACTTTAGGATTGCAAGTAACTGAAGCCTTTCTGGGCCATTTATCGGAACATCGGTATAAAATCTTGTCATAGTCATTGCACTTTCCTTCCGGCTTTGTTCTACGTACTCTTCACGCAATTCAATATCTCAGGTCTATTAGTCTCAAACTGAGGCTGGAACACAAAGTCGCTAATTGGTGTATCCATGGGAATTCCCGCTATTGGCCAGCACACAGTTTTCATTTTGTCTATAGCGGCAGCGTCTGCTTCACCACTTGGCGCTAGAATGGATAGCAGATTGATCGTACTAGCGGAAGGAGTTGCCGGGGTAGGCGTCGACGACGGCAGTATCACAGCCGACGAGGGCGAAAATACTGGCCGAGCGACCGTCGAGGGCGCTTTATCCAGGCAATTTAAGACTTCTACGCGCTCCTTCTCAAATCGCCGCGGATTGTATACAAATTCGCTAACTGGCGTATCTGCTGGAACGCCAAATTGAGGCCAACATTCCTTTCTCATCCTATCAACAACTGCGACATTAACATTGCCGGCCGGCGCAACTATATCTGTCAACGTTTTTGTTGATGGAGTAAGCTCATTGAGAGATATAATCTCAAGACTTCGCCGGGCAGACTCAACAGCTGCCTTCTCTACCTCACTTCGGACCGTTGTAGCTAGGTTATCAGCTGCTACGCCTGTAGCAAAAAATTGATTGACTTTGAGCGATGTATTATTGAAATCCGTTACATCGGTTGATAGATCGAGAGACGCCAGGACCGATCCATATGTATCCTCAGCCTGATCTCCATCGTTATGATTGTGACCAACGGTTAGATTCCTCGGGCCACCAGCCGCGCTCGCTGTTCTCGGCTCTGACATACCGATAGGCAGTGACGAAAACTCCTTTCTCTTATATCCTAATGTAATTGCCTCTGGGACATTTCCCGCCCAGCTCAACTTAAAGCCTATCACCGTGCTAGTGCCGAAAAACATGAGGCGGCGATCTCCGCTAAGTGGCGGCGCCTCTAGTTCGTCTGCGTTCGGACAGGGTCTTTTGCTAGCAAGAATTCCACCCTCGCATGATGCCAGAATAGCAGCATTTCCTGTTGCGTAGAACTGCTTTACGACTGGTTTAAGTAAAGACTGCGTGGAATCGAGCTTTGCAACTAGAGGCGGGACACCGCCCGTTTCGTACGCTGGACCCAACACCCCCTCAGCTCTATCTCGCCCGAAGCTCAACGACTGGGTAGTTGCGTCGGCGTCGATCGCCAGCTTTGTGGCTGTGAAGAACGTAACTCTATCCCGAGAAACACATCCACTCAAGAGCAAGCCCGCCGCCATCGAAATCACAAACGCAGATATATTTAATTTAGATGCAGTTCGCATGTCGATTCCTTAATGATTCATGTTGCGCATTGCAGAAAGGGGATTTCCAACTACAAATATATTATCTTTAACTGCAGCTAATTCATTGTCACTATATCCAAGTGTAATGCTACTATTAATTGGGGTAGCTAATATAGCCAGACCAATTGACCTAACCCGTATGACTTCACCAGCAATCGCTATCTGTTCATTGTCGCTTGATATTTTTAAGTCAACTAAGCCAACGATTCTCTTTGACCCATCATCACTAATCTCCGTATACGCGCATCCCCAAAGGCAGCAACATGCAATAAGTACGACAGCAGGAAGAGAATTGCTCTGTGACATTCATATAGCTTTGCGCTTGTTTAAAGCTTTTCTAACACGATTCCTTTGTATGTCAACATCAATAACGTTGATTTGACGTTATGGAAATCGACCATAGGTTGTATCGACTCGTTGATCTTCATTTAGGTATATAAGTATTCTATCGCGAATACATTCGATGACGCGTAGTAATAGACGAACGATACTGGCTAGACTGGTAAAGACGTCCGAAAAAGTGGAGCCGTCAGAAAAAAGTGTGTAGTAAAATGGGGTTTGGTCAAATATTGGCATGCAGCATGGCCATCATTGATTAGATCACCGGCCGTGCAGCCCCCCGCGTCACCGACTGGCAGCACCTGAACCTCGACTACGCGGTCAAGGCACACGTCGGCCAGGACAAGTGCGCCCAGTGCAGTCACTGCCACATCGCCTGCGAGGAGAAAGCTGCCAGGCAATGGGCCACCACAACGACGGCGGGCGGCAATGCGAGGTCATCGAGGCGGAGTGCGTCGAATGCAATCTGTGCGCGGTGGGGGAGTACATCGGGCCAGCCGGAAGCCCTGCACGCTCTTGCTCACAGCGGCAACGCCGCCACCAGCGGCGCGCCGTTGCCGTGGGCCGCGCCTTGCGGTTGCTCAGGCCGCCATCGCTTCCTCGAGCAGGGCCAGGAAATCGGCCTCGCTGGCCGGGCGTGGGTTGGTGGCGGCCGAGTGGTCGAGGGTGGCGTTGTGGGCGATCTCGGGCAGGCAGGATTCGGGCACGCCCATCTGGCGCAGGCTCGCGGGCAGGCCCAGGCGGGCGGTGAGGGCGGCGAAGTAGTCGGGCAGGGAGGCGTCCGTCGGCAGGCCCAGCGTGTGGCGCAAGGTCCGGTACTTGGCCTCGGCGTGCGATTGGTTGAAGCGCAGCACCGCCGGCAGCAGCACGGCGTTCAGCGTGCCGTGGTGCAGCGAGGGAGCCTTGAGCCCGCCCAGCGGGTGCGACAGGGCGTGGACCGCACCCAGGCCTTTCTGGAAGGTGAGGCCGCCCTCCAGGGCCGCCATCAGCATCTGCTCGCGCGCGGCGAGGTCGGTGCCGTCGGTAACGGCCCGCTCGATCGCCCCCACCGCCCGCGCCAGCCCGTCCAGGGCGATGGCCTCGGCCGGTGGGTTGAAGCGCGGCGAGAGATAGGTCTCCACACAGTGGGTGACGGCATCCATGCCGGTGGCGGCGGTCAGCCAGGCGGGCATGCCCAGCGTCAGCTCCGGGTCGCAGATGGCGGCCTTGGGGATCAGATGCGGGCTGATGAAGCCGAGCTTGCGGCCGTCGGTAAGGGTGATCAGGGCGGCGCGCCCGACCTCGCTGCCGGTGCCGGCGGTGGTCGGGATGGCGATCACCGGGGCGGTGGCGGCGGTGACCTTCGGCACGCCGCCCAGGATGGCGGCGTAGGTGGCGAGCGGCCCCGGGTGGGTGGCCAGCAGGGCCACCCCCTTGGCGAGGTCGATCGGCGAGCCGCCGCCGACGGCGATCACCCCGTCGCAGCCCTCGGCCCGGTAGAGGGCCAGTGCTGCCTCGACCGCCGCCTCGGTCGGGTTGGTGGGTGTGCCGTCGAAGAGGACGGCGGCCACGGGACAGGCGGTGGCGACCCGGTCGACGATGCCGGCCGCCCGCACCCCGGCATCGGCCACCAGTAGCGGCCGCTTCACGCCGAGGCCGGCCAGCACCTGGCCCAGCTCGGCCAGGGTGCCGCTGCCGAAGCGGATATGCGAGAGATAGAAGATGTCGGCCAAATCCGTGCCTCCCGATGCGGCAGCCGCCCGCCGGGCAGGTATCGGTCCTGCTGGCCTAGCAGCGCTCGCCCGCGGCGGACGACGATTCGCCCGGCGCCTTCCCTGTTGCCCGGATCTAGCGGCGGGCCGGCGCGGCTGTCCAGCGCCTACGGGAACGTATCAGCCGTGCATCGCCGGCTGACCCTGTGGCGTGGGGACCGCGGTCAGGCGGCGTTGCGGCGGCCGGCGGCGCGGGCCAGGGCTTCCTGGCGGCGGCGCTCGTGGCGGTTGAGGACGGGCAGCGGGGCAGGCTCGGGTTCACACATGCGCAGCGGCGTGACGGCGGGTGCGGTGCGGGTGACCGTGCGGGCGGGCTCGGGTTCAGACGTGCGCGGTGCTTCGGCGAGGTCAGTGGTGGCGCGGTTCTTCAGGACCCGCAGCGCGCGCAGGGCGCGCCCGATGTCGGCGTCGATGCGGCTGCCGTAGCGGCCGAGCGTCTGCAGGCGCTTCAGGCTGGCTTCGGAGATCACCTCCTCGGTGTCGGCGGTGGCCAGGGCCTTGAGCTCGAGGCGGCGCAGGCGTTGCTGGCGCCACATTGCGGCCACCAGCTCGGAGGCCCAGTGGCGCTCGAAGGCGTCGCGCGGGTGCCAGTCGGCGTCGACGGCGCGCTCCAGGAGGGTCAGCT
>JBATRI010000374.1:0-2442 GCA_049292515.1 Geminicoccaceae bacterium | reverse complement strand
CGCGGAGCCAGCAACCGGCGCTGCGCCGCGCCCGGCCGATGCGGCGGGTCCGCTGCCGAGCGTCGCGTCATCGCCGGTCGTACCGCCCGTTCCAACCGTGGTGACCCGCGAGACCGTGGCAGCCGCGACGGCGCCGACGTCGCCGCGGGTCGAGCACAGCGTGGCGAGGCCGGTGACGGTCGTGCTGCCCGCGGTCGACGCTGCGCCGCGCGAGCTTCCGACAATGGAGACCGTGCCGGCGCCCTCGATCCCGCATGCGCCGCGCTTGGTCACGCCCCCTGGCGCTGCGCTGCAGATCCAGCCGCGTCCGAGTGCATCGGTCGTGGCCGCGCAAGCCGTCGAGCGCGTCCCGCCGCCCGCGGTCGAGATTACGATCGGGCGGATCGAGGTGCGCACGGCGACACCGCCACCCCGCCCGCCCGCCGCAGCACGGCCACCGGCGACGTCCGGCTTTGCGGCCTACGCACGGCTGCGGGCCGGCATCGATCCGGGGAGGCGCTAGGCGGTGGCCGGCTTTCGCGCCATCGAGGCGGCGAGCCGGTCGCTCCGTGCCTTGTTGCGCGACCGCATGCAGGACCCGGTCGAGGTCACGCTGGCCCCGCCCGACATCGTCCCCGACGACCACACCCAGGAACGGCGGATCAATCTCTATCTCCTGGAGGTCCGCGAGCACGCGCAATTGAAGAACCAGATGCCGCCCGGTGAGGGCCATCCCGGCAGCTACGGTCATCCGCCCCTGTCGCTCGATCTGGTCTATCTGTTGACCACGCACGTCGCGTCCGAGACGGCGACCGAGGCCGATCTCGCCTGCCAGCGCACGCTCGGCGACGCGCTGGGCGCGCTGCACGACCACAAAATCGTCAGCCGGCATCTCTTGGCGTTGACCTCGCGCGACCGGCCGGCCGGTGCGCCGATCCTCGATCCCGTGCTGCTCGACGAGCACGAGACGCTCAAGATCAGCCTCCATCCGACCACGCTGGAGGACTTCGCGAAGATCTGGACGGCCCTGCCGGATGCGGCGCTGCGGCGTGCCGTGATGCTGACGGTGTCGGTCGTGCAGATCACCGCACTGACCCCGCGGACGAGCCCGCGCCCCGTCCTGCAACGGCGGATCGCAGCCGATCTCGGAACACGGCCGGCGATCGATCGGGTGTTCTTGACCCCGGCCGCACCGAGCGACCCCGAGACCGAGACCCGCGTCCGCCTGGGCCAACCGATCACGATCCGCGGGCGCAACTTCCAGGGTGTGCGCACGCTGGTCCGGCTGGGTGGGCTCGACCCGATCGCGGTCCTGCCCGAGGAGGCTGGCACGCGACTGCGCATCGCCGTTCCCGACGCCACCTACCCGGCCGATGCCGAGCCGCCGGGGCCACGGCCGATCCCGCCGTCGGAGCGGCTGCGCGCAGGCACGCTGACGGTGCAGGTCCTGGTCGAGCGGGCGCTGGAGACGGTCACGGGCGGGCGCGACGATCTCGGCGCCACCGGGATCATGACACAACGGACCGTCTCGGATCTGGGCCTGTTGCAGCTCTTGCCGGAGGTGACCGGCGTATCGCCGGCTCAGGCGAGCGCAGGCGATACGGTGACGGTCCAGGGCAAGCTACTGTTCGCGCCGGGTGCGGCCACGGTCGTCTTGATCGGCGACGTCGAGGTCGATACGGCGCGGGTGGTGCTCGATCCGAGCAAGCCCTGGCTGCCGCCGCCCGACGACCGGGTGGTCGTGTCGCTGGCGAGCCTCGCCGCGCTGCTGCCCATTCCGCCCGCGGGCGGGACGCTCTACCCCGTGCGCGCGATCGTCGACGGGGCGATGAGTGCCGCCTCGCTGCCCGGTCTGCGGCTGATGCCATGACGCAGGCCTTCCGCCCATGCCTCGTCCAGGCCACGGCCCCCACGTCGTTGGCGATGGAGCTGGAGCGGCTGCACGCGCTGCTGGCAGCCGAGCGGCGGCGCGGCGAGACGGCGGCCGACGCGCCCCAGGTGCCCTTGTTGCGCTGGGAGCCGTTGGCGGCGTTCGCGGAACGGCTGGGGCTCGGGGAGTTCGAGACCGACCTCGTGCTGCTGCTCTTCGCGCCCGAGATCGAGCCGGGTTTCGCCGAGCTCTACGGCCTGTTGCGCGACGATCCGCACCTGCGCTGGCCCACTCTGGCGCTGGCCCAGCGGCTGTTCGGCGGCGATCCGGCGCAAGGGCGCGCGGTGCTGCTGCCGTCGGCACCGCTGGCCCGCCTGCGCTGCATCGTCGTGGAGGCGGGCGACGGGTTGCCGGTGCCGCTTCGACCGTTGCGGCTGGACGATGCGGTGGTGGCGTGGCTGCTGCGGCAGAGCGACCACGATTTGGCCCTTGCGGCCATGCTGAAGCCGCTGGCCGGTGCGCCGCTGCCCGCCGAGGATGCGCCGCTGGCGGATCGGCTGGCGGCGGACGTCGCCGAGCGGACGGGGCTGCCC
>JBATRI010000373.1:0-3613 GCA_049292515.1 Geminicoccaceae bacterium | reverse complement strand
CGGCAGCCCCTCCCCCGGCACCGCCGCGGCCGCGCGCGCCCCGGACGCGCAAGCCCAAGGCCTGACGCCGGTCACACAGCACCGGTCGCCAGCAGGCCGAGCATCACGACGCCCGCCACGATCCGATACCACCCGAACGGGGTGAAATCGTGGCGGGCGATGTATGCGACGAACGCACGCACGACGACGATCGCGGTCACGAAGGCGGCCACCGATGCGACCGCGATATCGATCGCCAACGAGCCGTCGATCAGGCGCCAGCCCTTGTAGAGGTCGAGGGCGCCGGCACCGAGCATGGTCGGAATGGCGAGGAAGAAGGAAAACTCGGCCGCCGCCTTGCGGTCGAGACCGAGCAGCAGCCCGCCCATGATCGTGGCGCCGGAGCGCGACACGCCAGGGATCATCGCCAGGGTCTGGCACAGGCCGATGCAGAACGCGGTGAACGGCGGTACCTCGGACGTGTCGTGGAAACGTGGCCGGTGGGCGATCCGCTCGACCACCAGGATCACCACGCCGCCGACGACGAGGGCCATCGCCACCACCCAGGGCGTGAAGAGATGCTCCTTCATGAACTTCTCGAGCAGCAGTCCGAGCACCACGGACGGCACGAAGGCGATGCTGACGGCGAGGACGAAGCGGCGCGCTTCCGGTCGGCTCGGCAGGTCGACCACCACGCGGATCAAACGACCGGCGTAGAGCAGGCAGATGGCCAGGATGGCCGCCAGCTGAATGACGAACACCAGGACGTCGAAACGCTCGACCGGGTAGCCCAGGAAGTCTCGGGCAATAATGAGATGGCCGGTCGATGATACCGGAATGAATTCAGTTACACCTTCGACCACGCCGAGAATCAGCGCGCCGATTATGTTGCTGTCGAACAAGGTGTCGATCTCCAGATGGCGAACGCAGGTCATTGCCACAGGCCGCCGTATCCCTGCAGCTACCTCTGCAAGAGCGTGTCAACTCCCAGGTGTCAATGCTCAGGATTGCGGCGTCGGCCCGCAGCTCCGCGCCAGACCGGAGGCCAGTGGCAACCCGTCGATCCAGCTCTCGATATCGGCGAACACGCGGCCACGCTGATGGTCGCGCAGCAGTAGATGCCAGCCATCGGCATAGGTGGCGACCTGACATTGGTCGGCGGGCAATGTCGCCACGAACCGCTGGGCGGCATCCGGCGGCACGATCTGGTCCTTGGCGCCCAGCAGCACCAGCAGCGGCACGCCGACCCGGGGTGCCACCGCCTGGGCCTCCACCATCAGGTTCACCAAGCCGGCGATTCCATCGACCCGGGTCTCGCGCAGATAGAGCGGGTCGCGACCCAGTGCGCGCAGCATCTCGATATTGTCCGAGGCCATGCGCTTGAGGTGGCGGCCATGGATGCGCAGTGACGGCACCAGGGCCGACAGCACGCGCAGCACCGTGAGATAGCCGGGCGGCAGGTCCTTGCCGTTCCACACCGCCGGCGCCACGAGGATCAGCCCGTTCACGGGCTCCGCACCAGGACCGGCCTGCGCCATCAACGCCACCGCGGCCCCCATGCTCTCGCCGAGCACGTAGACGGGCAGCCCCGGGTGACGCTCACGTGCGGCCTGGACCGCCTCTTCCAGCGCCGCCACCAGCGCCGGTGTCCCGGGCCAGTAGCCGCGATCGGGACGGGCGCCGAAACCCGGCTGGTCGTAGGCTTCGACGAGGATGCCTCGCGCCGCGGCATAGGCGCCGAATTCCTCGAACGCTCCCTTGAAGTCGTTGAACCCGTGCGCCGCCACGATCACCGCCCGTGGTGCTTCCCGTGGCGCCCACTGGGCCTCGGTCGCGGGCAGCGGCGTGGGCGGTTCGCCCGGCACGGCGCAGGCGGCAAGCAGCAGAAGGGCGGCGGCCACCAGGCGACGTCGCAATCAACGCGCCTTCGGGTTGGCATCCGCGAAGAGCCCGATCATCTGCCACACGTCGTCCGGCGTGCGGCGGCAATCGCGCAGATGGCGGAGGGTGATCGCCCGGTTGCGCTTGGCCAGACGCTGACCGCTGCTGTCGGCGATCAGGTTGTGGTGGTAGTAGCGCGGCGTGCGCAGGCCGAGCATGGCCTGCAGCAGGCGGTGCATGTGCGTGGCGTGGAACAGGTCCTCGCCCCTGGTGATCAGGGTCACGCCCTGCAGATGGTCGTCGACCGTGACCGCCAGGTGATAGCTGGTCGGCACGTCCTTGCGGGCCAGCACGACGTCGCCCAGGCTCATCGGATCGGCCGCGATGGTGCCGGCGCGGCAGTCCTCCCAGGTCAGCGGCCCGGTCCGGGCGAGACACTTGGCGACATCGAGGCGCAGCGCGTAGGGCTCGCCGTTCCGGATCCGCCGCGCGCCCTCGGCCGGGTCGAGATTGCGGCAGATGCCGGGATAATGCGGCTCGCCGGACGGGCCGTGCGGTGCCCTGCCCGCCTGCTCGACCTCGAGCCGGATCTGGCGGCGGGAGCAGAAGCAGGGATAGACCACGTCGAGCCGGCGCAACTCGTCCAGGGTCGCCTGATACACGTCGAGATGCTCGGACTGGCGGCGCACCCTGCCGTCCCATTCGATCCCGAGCCAGCGCAGATCCTCGTAGATACCGTGCTCGAACTCGGGCCGGGAGCGCTGCCGGTCGATATCCTCGATGCGGAGCAGAAAGCGGCCGCCGGAAATCCGGGCCGCCTCGTACCCGAACAGCGCCGAATAGGCATGCCCCAGATGCAGATAGCCGCTGGGGCTGGGCGCGAACCTGGTCACCTGCGGCGGCTCGCCCGGCGCAGGCATGGGAAGGAAATCGGTGCCCTTGATCATGCCAGCGCCACGGGTCCCTGGCTGGTAGGCCTTTGCCAATCCGGTTGAGCACAGCCAGCGACCGGATCATGATTGGGGCGGCGCACTGGCGCAATGCCCCGAATACCACAAGTCCGGAACAACATGGCAAAGCTTCACGGCCCCTCCCTCGCACCCAAGGCCGGCGGACCGCCGCGACAGCTCGTGGTCCTGCTGCACGGCGTCGGTGCGGATGGGCACGACCTGATCGGCCTGGCGCCGATGCTGGCGGAACGACTGCCGCACGCGCTGTTCGTCGCCCCCGACGGGCCCGAGCCCTGCGACATGGCTCCCTACGGCCGGCAATGGTTCAGCCTGCAGGACCGACGGCCAGCCGTGATGCTGGCCGGCGCCCGGCGCACGGCGCCGCTGCTCGACGCCTACCTCGATGAGCTCCTGCAGCAACATGGCCTCGACGAGAGCCGCATGGCCCTGGTCGGCTTCTCGCAGGGGACGATGATGTCCCTGTTCGCCGGCCCACGCCGGCCCAGACCTCTGGCGGCGATCCTGGGCTTTTCCGGCGCGCTGCTGGGAGCGCACGAGCTGCCGCACGAGATTCGCAGCCGACCGCCAGTGATGCTGGTCCACGGCGATGCCGACGACGTCGTCCCGGTGCAGGCCCTGTTCATGGCGGTCGAGGGGCTGCAGGCGGCGGAGGTGCCGGTGCAGTGGATCGTCCGCCCGGGGCTGCCGCACAGCATCGACCCCGAGGGGATCGATGCGGGTGCCACCTTCCTGCGCAGCATGCTGGCCGCCCGCACGGCCGGCTGACGCGGGCTCAGCTCGAT
>JBATRI010000372.1:0-1768 GCA_049292515.1 Geminicoccaceae bacterium | reverse complement strand
GCCTGGGCCCGGCTGCTCGGCCGGCATGGCGTCACGGTCTGGAACACCGTGCCGGCCCTGGCGGCGATGCTGGTCGAGCACGGGCTGGCCGGTGCCGCCCCGCCGCGGCTGTTCCTGCTCTCGGGCGACTGGGTGCCGCTGGAGCTGGTGCCGCGGCTGCGGGCGATCGCCCCCGAAGCCGAGCTGGTCGCCCTGGGCGGCGCCACCGAGGCCGCGATCTGGTCGCTGGCGCACACCATCGGCACCCCCGAGCCGGGCTGGCCGTCCGTACCCTACGGCCGGGCGCTGGCCAACCAGAGCATGCACGTGGTCAACCACAGGCTCGAGCCCTGCCCGGACTGGGTGGTGGGCGAGATCGAGATCGGCGGGATCGGCCTGGCACGCGGCTACTGGGGCGACGCCTTGCGCACCGCCGAGCGCTTCCGCACCGATCCCATGACCGGCGAGCGCCGCTACCGCACCGGCGATCTCGGCCGCTTCCGCCCCGGCCAGCTGCTCGAGTTCCTCGGCCGCGAGGATTTCCAGGTCAAGATCCAGGGCCACCGCATCGAGCTCGGCGAGATCGAGGCCCACCTCCTCCAGCACCCCGCCGTCCTCGACGCCGTCGCCGCCGCCCTGCCCGCAACAGGCCAGCCCAACCTCAAAACACTCCACGCCTTCGTCGTGCCCCGACACAGCGATGGCGACGGCGGCGAGCGTACCAAGGCGATCCAGGTCCTCGCGCGGCCGGGTCGTCGCCGTCTCGACGGCAGACCGCTCGAGCGCCTCGGGCGCCGCAGTGAGCCCGCCGATTACGCGTCACGCCAATCCGTCCGCCGGTTTCGCTCGACGCCGGTCGAGCGTGACGCGTTCGACGGCCTGCTCGGCTGTCTCGCCGGTCAGCAAGGCGGCTTGGTCAAGCACCGCTACCCGTCGGCAGGCTCGCTCTATGCCGTGCAGACCTATGTCCTGGTGCGGCCCGGGCGGATCGAGAACCTCCCCGGCGGCGTCTACTATCATGACCCCGTCGACCACGTGCTGGCCCGTCTGGCCGACAAACTGCCGCCACTGTATGTCGCGCATGCGCCAACCGCGCGGATCGTCGCGGAAGCCGCCTTCACCCTGCTGCTGGTCGCCGACCTTGCCGTGATGCGGCCTACCTACGGCGCCGCTGCCGAGCCGTTCTGCCTGATCGAGGCGGGCTATGTCGGCCAGCTGCTGATGGACGGGCTGGTTTCGACACAGCTCGGTCTCTGCCCGATCGGCGGGCTCGAGGTCGAAGACCTGCATGCCGCCCTGGCGCTGGGTACGGATCACGTGTTGGTGCACGCCCTCGCCGGCGGCGTGCCCCACGCCGAGGAGCCCGAAGCCGTCGATCTGACGAGTAGCCTGCGTCAGCATCTGGCGGGGCGGCTGCCCGACTACATGGTGCCGCGCCGAATCACCCTGGTGCCATCCCTGCCGCTCACCGCCAACGGCAAGGTCGACCGCCAGGCGCTGCGGCCGCCTCATGCCGAGGAGCCGCACGAGGCCAGGGATGGCCAAAGCGGGGAGATCCAGGCCCTCGTCGCCGCCATTCTGGAGACCGATTCCGTTGGCGAGCGGCAGAACCTGTTCGATCTCGGCGCCACCTCGCTGCACATCGTCCGCCTGCAGCGCCAGCTCGGCGAGCGCTACGGCCGGGCGCCGGCGGTGGTGGATCTGTTCCGCCTGCCTACCGTGGCCGACATCGTTGCCTGGCTTGCCGACGCGCCGGCCGCGACGGATGCCGTGGACGCCGGTGCCGCAC
>JBATRI010000371.1:0-6214 GCA_049292515.1 Geminicoccaceae bacterium | reverse complement strand
ACCGCGCAGGCCGTGGCGGGTGCGGTTGCGGGCGCTGGCGGCCTTGCCGGCTTCGGTGACGGGGCCGTGCGAGCGGGCGCCGTTGAGACGCGAGGCTGTGGCTTGGGCGGGCGAGGGGTCCAGGGGCATGACGCTCTCCGGGTTGGACGCAGGTCGGAGCGTATTATCATCCTATGGTTGATGTATTCAAGGATGATGGTCCTTGGGGTTGGGGCAGCCGGTCGGCGCCGTGCCGTCGCCTGACGGAAACCGGCTGACTTCCGCCCTGCGTGGCTGGTAGTCTGGCGGTCGCCGGTGCCGGGGGACCGTGAGGCGGGCCGTCGGCATGCTGGCAATTTGGGGAGGCCGTCGTCATGACCGTGCAACGCCGTTCCGTTCGCCGCTGCTGTGCCGTCGCCGCGGCCCTGGCGCTGGCCGTGGCCCCGCTGGCGGCGCAGGCGCAGTCGCTGAAGGATCTGACGGGGGCCGTGGGGGCGGTCACGGGTGGCGGCGGGGGCCTGCCTTCGGTGGATCAGGCGAGCCCGAGCAACCTGACCGGCGTGCTCGAATACTGCCTGAAGAACAAGTATCTGGGTGGCGGCAGTGCGGAAGCGGGCAGCTCGCTGCTGGGCAAGCTGACCGGCTCGGGCAAGGCCAGCGACGAGAGTGCCTACAAGGCCGGCAGCGGTGGGATGCTGGAGACGGGTGGCGGGGATATGCTCAGCCTGGGCGGCAGTGGGATCCAGGAGAAGGTGACCGAGCAGGTGTGCGATCTGGTGCTGGAGCACGCGCAGTCGTTGTTGTGAGCGGGGGTCGCTGACGCCTTTACGGATAAGGGCACAAAGGAACTTGTGCTAGAGCAGCTGCGGAAAAGATTCCTGTACCCTTTTTCAGGTTTGCGATCTCGTGCTGGAGCATGCGCCTTCGCTGCAGTGGTGGCTGGGACATCCTTCGCAGTTCTTGCCTCCAAGCCATCACCAATAGAGTCTCGACCTCAAAATCTTGGGTTCAAGTCTTTCGAGACTACTGGCCAGGACCGATGAACAGCAACAATGTCACCCCAAACGTAATCAACTTGATCCCTGTTAATTGACAAAGCGCTTACTTGCGCTACGCTTCATCACTAAACATTGTATCATAAACTATGGATGTGTAATATGCTAGTTGACCGAATGCATGGTAATATTGAAAGACGCAGTGACAAAGCCACGTCTCGAACGGTTGGCGGTGTTCGTGTGTGGGGGCTGGCGATGGGGCTGGTGCTCAGCACGACGGTACCGGTTGCGGCGCACGGTATCAACGAACGCGTGAGTATCGGGCAGGGCGGCGTCCAGGGCGATAACAGCAGCCAAGCTGCGTCGGCGATGTCGCCAGACGTACGGTTCGTCGTCTTCTCCTCGTATGCCAGCAACCTCGTGCCAGGCAACGATAGCAATCACGAGTCCGATGCATTCGTCCGCGACCGCCAGACCGGCACAACCGAGCGGATAAGCCAAACGCCAAGTGGTACTGCAGGTAATGATTGGAGCGGCTCTCATTCGATCTCGGCAGACGGACGGTTCGTCGTCTTCTACTCGTATGCCAGCAACCTCGTGGCAGGCGATACCAACCACAAGTCCGACGTATTCGTCCGCGACCGAAAGACAGGCACGACCCAGCGGATAAATCTCGGGCGGGATGGTGCCCAAGGTAATGGGCGCAGCTTCAGCGGACCGATCTCGGCGGATGGACGGTTCGTCGCCTTCAGCTCAGGCGCCAGCAACCTGGTGCCAGGCGACACCAACGGATCGTTCGACGCTTTCGTCCATGACCGAAAGTCGGGCACGATCCGGCGGGTAAGCCTCGGGCTGGGCGGCGTCCAGGGCAATGGGCACAGCACCAGCCAGGCGATGTCGCCGGACGGCCGCTTCATCGTCCTTTGGTCGGAGGCCAGCAACTTGGTGCCAGGCGATACCAATAACGAAGCCGATATTTTCGTGCTCGACCGAAAGCTGGGCACGACCGAGCGGGTGAGCGTCGGGCAGGATGGTACCCAGGGTAATGATGACGGAGACAGCGACAGCGGCGCGGCAATCTCGGCGGACGGACGATTCGTCGCGTTCTGCTCATCTGCCAGCAACCTGGTGCCAAGCGATACCAATAACGAGTCCGATGTATTCGTGCGCGACCGCCAGACAGGCACGACCCAGCGGGTGAGCGTCGGGCGGAGTGGTGCCCAAGGTAATGGGCACATCTTTGGCGCTACGATGTCAGCGGACGGACGATTCGTTGCCTTTTCGTCGCACGCCAGCAATCTGGTGCCAGGCGACACCAATGAATCACGCGACGCATTTGTCCACGACCGAAAGACGGGCATGACCCGCCGGGTGAGCGTGGGGCCGGGTGGCGTCCAGGGTAATGGAAAGAGCCACTACCCGACGATATCGGCGGACGGACGGTTCGTCGCCTTTGTTTCGGATGCAGGCAACCTGGTGGCAGGCGACACCAATGATGTCGGCGACGTGTTCTTTCGAACTTTAGTGCCATAACCCGATACGACGCATATGGGAGATTCCTATGCGTCGTGTGCGCTACGCTATGTGCGTATCGGAGACGGTTTACTCGTTTCTCTGGGCCGTCAATCGTTGGTGACCAGCTCCGATCCTGGCCGATCGCAACCGCAGATGCATGTGGCGCCGGTCCGGCTCGTCTTGGATTTGGCCGAACGGCTGGGTAATGGCAGCGCCCAGCACCTTCGCGTTGGAAACCACCTCAGACTTTATGACGCGAGATGACGCGAGCGGCGGCTGGATTAGCTAGCGTGGCTGCCGTAGTCGCAGGTGGCTCCGGCCCATCGGATAGCGACACGTTTATCGAGCTAAAAGCCATGGCCTATTCAATGGCATCGTTATAGTGCGGCGATGATCAGATTCTGGTGGATTCTGTCAATGGCTAGCAGCTTCTGCCGGCTGTACGATGCAGTCTGTCATCGGCATGCACCCGCGCCAACATTGCCGCCCTTTGACTCAAGGCGGCAGGGTCCGAACGAACACGTCCCTCACACCGTTGGTATCGCCCGGCACCAGGTTGGTGGCATACGAGAAGAAGCTGACGAACCGTCCGTCCGCCGAAATCGCGGGGTCTTGACTCGGCCCATTCCCCGAGATGTTGCCC
The DNA here is from genome assembly GCA_049292515.1 of Geminicoccaceae bacterium. Lineage (GTDB taxonomy): Bacteria > Pseudomonadota > Alphaproteobacteria > Geminicoccales > Geminicoccaceae > Benzoatithermus. The sequence goes on along the minus strand of JBATRI010000371.1, from coordinate 3,082 downwards.
GGTCCCAGGCTGGCCCGCCGGGTTGTGCCTAACTTACGGTCGCGTACAAATATGTCCGCTGCGTCGTTGGTGTCGCCCGGCACCAGGTTGGTGGCTAACGAGTCAAAGGCAACGAACCGCCCGTCCGCCGACAATGACAGATCGTAGATGCCGCTTGGGCCATCGCTCTGGCGGCCGCCCGGCCCCAGGCTCACGCGTCGGGTCGCGCCCATCTTACGGTCGTGCACGAACACGTTCCGCTCACGATTGGTGTCGCCCCGCACCAAGTTGGTGGCATCCGAGACGAAGGCGACGAACCGCCCGTCCGCCGAGATCGTCCCGGTGAAGCTGCCTCCGTTGCCCTGGACGCCATCTGGCCCGAGGCCCACCCGCTGGGTCGCCCCGTTCTGCCGGTCGCGAACGAACACGTCGACCCTCGCATTGGTGTCGCCTGCCACTAAGTTGGTGGCGGCCGAGGAGAAGGCGACGAACCGCCCGTTCGCGGAGATCGCCGCGCCGAAGCTGTGCGAATGGCCCTGGCGGCCGCCCGGCCCCAGGCTCACGCGCCGGGTTGTGCGCGTCTGACGATCGCGAACGAACACGTCGAGCACACCGTTGGTATCGCCCGAGACCAAGTTGCTGGCTTTTGACTGGAACGCGACGAACCGCCCGTCTGCCGAGATAGCCGGGAATTCGCTGAATCCAGCAGCTTCGACGCCGCCCGGCCCTACACTCACGCGTTCAGTTCTGCCTGTTTGACGGTCGCGGACGAACACGTCCCGCTGCTCGTTGGTGTCGCCGGGCACCAAGTTGGTGGCGGACGACTCAAAGGCGACGAACCGGCCGACTGCCGAGATTGCCGAAGAGGTGCTGTCACCATTCCCCTGGGCGCCGTCTTGCCCCAGACTCACGCGTTCCGTGAGGCCGCGCGCCCAAGTCGGCGCGACGGCGCCGAGCGCAATTACCATGGCCGACGCGAACACACTAATATTACCAATCATTTGAGGCATAGTTTGCCCGCAGTGGCTATTTGACGAATGCCGTAGTGTAAGTTTTCTGCGCCGCAGGCGCAATGTTGTTCGGCTCGGCGAGCGTTCGGCCGATCGGGACAGAAGGTCAGTCCAGACCGAAGTGAGGGCATAGTGACAGCATAGGACAGCTTGAATCTATCCACCTCGAGGGGCGCACTCCAAACAGCCAAGTGACGCCGCTGACCACGGTCGAGTGGGGCTCTTCGGGCGGCAACAACCTCTTAGCGCTCTATTCCGACTCCAAGCTCAATTGCCCGTCGAGCGCACTGGAGGTGCACACCTTCGACAGCCTGGGCAACACGGATAACAACGTGTCGTTCTTCATCGTCGTCAACTGAGGGAGCGACAGCCCGGCGGCTGAGGCGGGCCTCGCCGAGGTGGCTTGGCTCGAGGCGAATCAAGCCGCCATCGACGTGCATCGCTGTCGGTGCGCACCTGGGCCGAGCGGCGGGTCAGCCCTGCTCCGAGCGCTGCAGGGCCAGAACGGCCATGTCGCAGCGTTTGACGAAGCCCAGCTGCTCGTAGAGCCGGATCGCCTGCCGATTGCTGGCGAAGGCATGGATGAACGGCCGTTCGCCACGCGCGAGGATCCGCTCGGCCACGAGCGAGGAGAGCTGGGCCGCCATGCCCCGGCCGCGAAAGTCCGGATGGGTGCAGACGGCGCTGACCTCGGTGTGGTTAGGGATCTGCAGCCGTTCGCCGGCCATGGCGGCGAGCCTGCCATCGACACGGATGCCGACGAACCGGCCGAGCCGTCGGGTGCCGGGCAGGAAGGGGCCGGGCTTGGTCAGGCTCGCCAGCGCCAGCATGTCGTCGGCATCGGCGTCGCCGAGGTCGATCGCCGCGTGCTCGAGCGCTCGGGGCTGGAGCACGTTCAGCAGCATCTGGACCCCACGGTCGACGAGTGCCGCCTCGCAGCCTGCCGGCACGGGTGCCTCGCCGGCCTGCAGCATGACGAGCATGCCCGAGGGAGGCACCAGCGCGGCGAGGGCCGCCAGCGATGCCGGAGCATCGTCGCGGCTGGCGGCGAACGGCGAGAGCAGGGGGTCGTAGCGCCGGGCCAAGCCTGTGCCTTGCGCGAATTCCCGATGCCGCGTCGCCAGGGCGTGCCAGATCGGGCGGTCGAGCTCATGCATCGTCGTCGCTCCGGGGCTTCGCGGCCCGGCGGAGCAGTGGCTGGTCGTCGAGCGCGCGCTCGATGGCGGCCAGGATCTCGAGCAGGGAGCCGTCGAGGCCGTCGCAGATCTCGGCCACACCCCGCTCGACACGCGGCCAGAGATCGAGCCTGGCCGCGAGGACGAGCGCCTTGCACGCGTCGGTCAGCGTGACCGCCTTGATCCGCCGGTCGGCGGGCCTTCGCACGGATTTGACCAGGCCTAGCTTTGCCAGCTTCTCGACGCTGCGCGTCGCGCCGGGCTGCGAGATGCCGAGCGCCTCGGCCAGCTCGCCGATCGTGAGGCTGCCCGCCTCGTCCAAAGCACCGATGGCCGGGAACAGGCCGGCGGGCACGTCGAAGCCCTCGGCGCGCGCGAGCTCCTGCACCTCGCCTTGCAGCCGCTCGCCGAGGCGCTTGAACCGGCTGCCCAGGGTCAGGTAGCCGCGATCCTTCACGAAATCGCCGACCATGTCCGCCTCCCATTACATAAGCAAGCATATAATGGGTTATGTGTTTGCTGGCAACCTGTCCACCTGCGCCCTCCGCGGCTACGCCCGATGAGCCTGATGGTTCCGGTTTCTCCAGCGGGGCTTTTGAGGCCGGTCGACGGCCGCTACGATGCGGCCGCACCACGGCCAGCCTGCGACCTGGAGCGCCCATGCCGCCACCGCCGACGGACGAGGTCGATCTCTACGGGGCGAGCTATGGCGGTATCGCCGCCGGGCTCCAGGCCGAGATCCGCCGCGAGGCGTTCGGCCAGGATATCGGCCAGACGGGCTGGCTCACCGCGGCCGAGCAGGATCTGTTCATCGACTGGCTGGGCCTCGGCCCCGGGAGCCGGCTGCTCGATCTCGCCTGTGGCTCGGGCGGGCCGACGCTGCGGATCGCGGCCCGGACGGGTTGCAGCGTCGTCGGC
>JBATRI010000370.1:0-10382 GCA_049292515.1 Geminicoccaceae bacterium | reverse complement strand
AGCCCGTGCCCGCCAAGTGCGTCACCTGCGGCGCCGACTTCACCTTCGCCCCGCCGGCCTTCGCCGGCCCCTGCCCGTTCTGCAACCAGCCGGTGGTGGTCGATCCCGGCCCCTACCGCCGCCTTCGCCCGGCCGGCCTGCTGCCGTTCCTGATCGGCGACCAGGAGGCCCGCCGGCTGGTCGGCGACTGGCTGAAGGGCCTGTGGTTCGCACCCTCCGGCACCGCGGACCGAGCCCGCGGCCCCGGCCGGCTGCAGGGCGTCTACCTGCCCTACTGGACCTTCGACAGCTGTACCCGCACCCGCTATGTCGGCCGCCGCGGCGACGTCTATTACGAGACCCAGTACGTCAACACCGTGGTCGACGGCCGCCAGGTGCGGCAGGCGGTGCAGGTGCCGAAGATCCGCTGGAGCCCCGCCAGCGGCCAAGTCGCGCGCGACTTCGACGACGTGCTGGTGCTGGCGGGGGCGACACTGCCCGTCCACCTGGTCGAGGCGCTGGAGCCGTGGGACCTGGACGGGATGCGCCCGTTCACGCCCGACTACCTGAGCGGCTTTGCCGGCGAACTCTACCAGCTTCCGGTCGACCAGGGTTACGCGCAAGCACAGGCCATCATGCAGGGCGTCATCGCCGCCGACATCCGCGCCGACATCGGTGGCGACCAGCAGATCATCGAGCGGATGGACGTGAGCCACGCCGCCACCACGTTCAAGCACGTGCTGCTGCCGGTCTGGGTCGCGGCGTTCCAGTTCGTCGGCAAGCCCTACCGGTTCGTCGTCAACGGCCGCACCGGCGAGGTGCACGGCGAGCGCCCCTGGTCGTTCTGGAAGATCGCCGGGGCCGCGGCGCTGGGTGTGCTGCTGCTCGTGCTGCTGGCCCTGCTCATGTCCGGGGCACCAGCCATGCAGGAGTGGCTGCGGGGGCTGCAGCGCTAGCGGTTTGTCGCAGCAGGCGAGCGGACTAGGATGTTCAACTATCGGTTTGTTCTGTTCCGAATCCTGCTGCACGGAGCTCCCCCCATGTTCAGCCTCACCGTGAACGGCAAGACCGTCGAGGTCGATGCCGAGCCCGATACCCCCCTGCTCTGGGTCCTGCGCGATAACGTCGGCTTGGTCGGCACCAAGTTCGGCTGCGGCATCGCCCAGTGCGGCGCCTGCACCGTCCATGTCGACGGCACGGCCACACGGTCGTGCCAGCTGCCGATCGAAAGTGCCGTCGGCACGCAGATCGTCACCATCGAGGGCCTGGACGGCAAGGTCGGCAACGCCGTGCGCACCGCCTGGCAGCAGCTGCAGGTCGTCCAGTGCGGCTACTGCCAGTCGGGCCAGATGATGGCAGCGGCGGCCCTGCTCACAGAGACCAGGAAGCCCACTGACGACGATATCGACACCGGCATGAACAATATCTGTCGCTGCGCCACCTATCAGCGCATCCGCGCCGCGGTGCATCACGCCGCCGATCTGCTGGAGGCCTGAGCCATGTTGAATTTTGCCTTACGTGCGCCGTCCGCGGCACTTCCCACCCCCAGCCGCCGCCGCTTTCTGGTCGGCGCGGCCGTGGCCGGCGCCGGCCTCACGATCGGCTTCGGCCTGCCCGGCCTGCGCCTCGCCGGCGCCCAGGGTGCGGCCGATGCCATCGCCAGCCCCTTCGACGCCTACGTCCGGATCGCGCCGGACAACACGGTGACGGTCCTCTCGGCGCATTTCGAGATGGGCCAGGGCTCCTACACCGGCGTCGCCACGCTGCTGGCCGAGGAGCTGGACGCCGACTGGAGCCAGATCCGGGTCGAGGGTGCCTGGGGCAATCCCAAGCTCTACGGCAACCTCGCCTGGGGCGGCACGGTCCAGGGGACCGGCGGCTCGACCGCCATGTCGAGCTCGTTCCAGCGCTACCGCCAGGCGGGCGCCATCGCCCGGGCGATGCTCGTGGCCGCCGCCAGCAAGGAGTGGGGCGTGCCGGCCGAGGAGGTCGTGGTCGCACAGGGCGTCCTGTCCCACGCCTCCGGCAAGCGGGCGACCATGGGCGAGTTCGCGGACAGGGCGGCACAGCTCGGCGACGCGGCCCTGGCCGCAATGCAGCCCGCGACCGACCTCCCGCTCAAGGACCCCGGCGACTTCAAGCTCATTGGCAAGCCCGACCTGGTGCGGCTCGACAACGTCGCCAAGACCACGGGTGCGCCCGTGTTCACGATCGATGTCCAGCTGCCCGGCATGCTGACCGCGGTGGTGGCGCATCCACCGCACTTCGGTGCCACCGTGAAGAGCTTCGATCCCCAGGCCGCCAAGGCGGTCAAGGGTGTCGTCGACGTGGTCCAGATCCCGCGCGGCGTGGCCGTGGTGGCGCAGAGCACCTGGGCCGCCATCAAGGGCCGCGAGGCGCTGACCGTCGAATGGGACGAGAGCGGTGCCGAGCATCGCAGCTCCGCCGAGATCACGGCCGCGTACAAGGCGCTGCTGGAAGGGCCTGACGTGGCCGTCGCCCGCAACGAAGGCGATGCGGCAGCCGCCCTGGCCGCCGGTCACCAGCGCTTCGAGGCCGTGTTCGAGTTCCCCTACCTGGCGCACGCGGCGCTCGAGCCGTTGAACGCCGTGGCATGGCGGCACGACGACGGCATCGAGGTCTGGGGCGGGCATCAGATGCCCGATCTCTACCAGGCCGTGGCGGCTGAGATCGCCGAGCTGCCGCTGGAGAAGGTCAAGCTGCACGTGATGATGGCCGGCGGCAGCTTCGGCCGGCGGGCGACGCCCGATGGCGACGTCATCGCCGAGGCGGTCGGCATCGCCAAGGCGATCGGCTGGAAGGCACCGGTCAAGGTGCAGTGGACGCGCGAGGACGACATGACGGGTGGCCGCTACCGGCCCACCTACATCCACAAGCTCGAGGCCGCCCTGGACCAATCCGGCAGGCTGACGGCCTGGCGCCAGCGCGTGGTCGGCCAGTCGATCATGGACGGCACCCCGTTCTCGGCCTTCGTGCGCAATGGCGTCGACCCGACCTCGGTCGAGGGAGCGAGCAACCTGCCCTACGCCATCCCCGACTTCCGCGTCGAGCTCGCCACCACCAAGACCGGCGTGCCGGTCCTGTGGTGGCGCTCGGTCGGCAGCACCCACACCGCCTACGCCGCCGAGGTATTTCTCGACGAGCTGGCCCAAGCGGCGGGCAAGGACCCGATCGAGTTCCGGCTGGCCATGCTGCAGGACGCCCCCCGGCATCGGGGTGTGCTGGAGGCGGTGCGGGACGCGTCGGGCTGGGGCAAGGCGGCGCCGGAAGGACGTGCCCGCGGCGTGGCAGTAGCCGAGAGCTTCGGCTCCTACGTCGCGCAGGTGGCCGAGGTGTCGCTCGTCCAGGGGCAGGTGAAGGTGCACAAGGTCGTCTGCGCCGTCGACTGCGGCATCGCCGTCAACCCGGACGTCATCCAGGCCCAGATGCAGGGCGGCATCGGCTTCGGTCTCGGCGCCATCCTCAAGGGCGCGATCACTCTCGACGGCGGCAAGGTGGTCGAGACCAATTTCGACACCTTCGATGTCCTGCGGATGGAGGAGATGCCGGAGGTCGAGGTCCACATCGTGGCCTCCCAGGAGTCGCCCACCGGCGTCGGCGAGCCCGGCGTGCCCCCGATCGGGCCGGCGGTGGCCAATGCGGTGGCCGCGCTGACCGGCAAGCGCGTGCGCATCCTGCCGCTCAGCCGCAACGACCTCAGCAGCGCCTGAGCAGGCCGTTCGATGCCGTCTCTCCACTCGCAGGTAGAGGGGCGGCACCGGGCTGCCATGCTCTGAGCCCATCCGCGACAGACCCATAACAACCTCGCTCGCATCATAACTCGTGCGGCGCACTCCTGAACGATGCGCGTTGACAGGCAGAATCTACAGGCATACTGATACAGACCCGTCTCATCACTGATCTACATAATGCCTTCGAACTACGGCAGCTCCGAAAAGCGCCAGCACATCGTCGAAACGGCCTACGCGCTCTTCAAACGCGCCGGCTTTCATGCCACTGGAATCGATCGGATCATCGCCGAGGCCGGTGTGGCGAAGATGACGATGTACCGTCATTTTCCGAGCAAGGACGGCTTGATCGTCGAGGTTCTGGGCTATCGCGCCCGACGCTTCGACCGCCAGCTCGATCGCCTCGCGGAACAGGCAGCCACGCCCGAGCAGAAGATCGCGACGATTTTCGACTGGTACGAGCGCTGGTTCCAGAGCCCGGATTTCCATGGCTGCCTGTTTGCGCACGCCTTGGCCGAATTCGGTGATCCCACCAGCCCGGTGTTCAAGGCCGTGTCCGGCCAGAAGAACGGCTTGAAACGGCGCCTGCGCCAGATTCTCGAACAGACGATGCCTGATGACCGGGCCGAGAGAATCGCGGCGGCGCTCTTGATGCTGCTGGAGGGAGCTACCCTCCTGGCGCAGATGGGCCAAGGGGATATCGCCATCCGTGCGGCCCGCGAAGCAGCGTTTGAGATCATCGCTGCGGCAGCGACATCGCCGTGAGTGCCACGGTCATCGGCTTGGCGCTCGTTGCGGCGATCCTCCACGCGACCTGGAACGCCTTCCTGCGTACGGGTGCCGACCGGTTGTGGACCGTCACGGTCATGGCCTTCTCCAGCACCATCGTCGCCGTTCCCATGGCGTTGCTCTATCCCCTGCCGGCGTCCTCGGCTTGGCTCTACATCGGCCTCTCGGCCTGTCTTCAGGTCGGCTACAGCATCTTTCTGGTGGCCGCATACAGGCTCGGTGACTTGGGGCAGGTCTACCCCGTCGTCCGTGGAGCCGTGCCGCTGTTCGTAGCCCTCGGCGGCCTTCTGCTCGCGGGCGAACGTCTCAGCGGCTACCAGACGCTCGGCGTCGCCCTCGTGGCCGTCGGCATCATGGGCCTCGCCTCGGGAAAGGGTCGTGGAACGACCTCATCGATCGTTCTTGCGCTCGCGACGGGCGCCATCATCGCCAGCTATGCGACGGTGGATGCGATCGGGGTTCGAGAAGCGGGCCATTCGGGCGCATACACGGCATGGGTACTGCTCATCTATGGCGCTTTGATGCCGGCAGCTTTTGTCGCCTGTCGCGGCAAGCTCAGCGTGGACCTCCGCTCGCCGGAAACCTTGCATGCTTTGGCGGGCGGGCTCGTCGCGCTCATTGCCTATGGCGTCGTCGTGGCGGCATTCGCCCTCGGGCCGGCCGGCCCCATCACGGCATTGCGGGAAACAAGCGTCGTCTTCGCGGCCCTGATCGGATGGCTGTTTCTCGGCGAGACCTTGACCGCTCGACGGATCGCTGCGTGCGCCGTCGTGGCGCTCGGGGCCATTTGCCTCGGCCATCCGTCATGACGCGACGGCCTTTGCCGGCCAATGGCTGGCTCGGCCGCAATGGTCGCGCCTATCCTCCAGCCGCGGCGAGCCGAACGTCGCCCCTCGCCACGACGGTGCTGTTGTTCTCGCACACTCTACCGAAGGCTCTCAGCGGCGTGGCTTGTTGCCCGACTTGCCGGCCACGGTCCAGACGACCAGCTCCTGGAGCAGGCTGCCGACGGCGGTATTGAAGGCCGCGATCGCCGCGTCGTTCGTGCCGGTCGCCGCCGCCACCCGGTGTGCAAAGCTGCGGCTGTCGGCGACCTCGCGCGACGGCAGCCGGAGCAGCCGGGCATGCAGCCGGACGTCGGCCACGTAGCCCGTAGCTTCCGGTTCGAGCTGAAACGCATCCAGCGTCGCCTGCAGCAGGAAGCTGCCGCGCAGATCGTCCCGGTCGGTGCCCACCGCCGACAGGCGCCCGGAATCCTGAAATGCCTGGACCATGGCCAGCTGCAGCATCGCCGTCGGCCGATCCGACCAGGCGACATCGGCCAGACGCGAGACCCGGGCGCCGTCGGCGAGAATGGCGACGCGGGTTGTGTCCAACGCACCCTCGGCCGTAGGTTCGGCCACGACCAGCACCCAGCCGACCCGTGGCAGCCGCGGTGGCAGCTCGACCTTCGGCGTCAGCCGGTAGACGGTCGGTGACGGAGGTCCGCTGCCGACCAGCAGCTGCGCGCAGCCGCTCACCAGCAATGGCGCCGTGACGCCCCAGGCCAGGACGTGACGTCGTCGGGTCCGCCTCATTTCAGCCGTACCCCTTCTGCCGCCGGGTCGCCCAGGAGAAATCGCGTCGGGTTCTGGCGCAGGTCGCGCACGGTGCGGCTGACCTCGCCGACCGCCCGATCCAGATCCTGGATCAGCCCCTGTAGTTGCGGCAGGCCGCTCTGCGCGAACCCGGCCACCGGCGCCTGAACCTGCTTCAGCAAGGTGGACACCTGCTCGCCGACGGCGCGGGAGCTGATCAGGGTCGCCTGCAGCTCCTCCAGCGTCTGGGCCAGAGGCGCCTCTGGTCCGTCGGTCAGTGCGCCGACCGACTTCATGGTCTGATTCGCCTGCTCCACCAGGCCCGGCAAAGGTGCCGTTGCTTCTTGCAGTTGGGCCATCAGGCCCGGCACCTGACTCAGGCTCTGCAGCAGAGGGCCGTCGGGGCTCGCCAGCGTGTCGGCGAGACGCGCCGTCGAGCGCAGACCCTGCGCCAGCTCCTGCGCCCCACCGTCGGCGGTCAGGAAGTTGAGCAGTTCCAGCAGCTGGTCGACACCGCGCGCGAGATTTGGACGGTTGGCGATCAGGTCGCCCAGAGCCTGCTGCAGACCCGTCTGCAGCGACGGGACGGACGGGATCTGATGGTAGTCGGTATCGTTCGGGAAGCGCCGTGGCTTTGTGCCGGGAAACATGTTGAGCTCGACGAACAGCTGGCCCGTGATGATGCTGGCGAGATCGAGCCGGGCGCGCAGCCCCTGCTCGACGAGCGTATCCAGGGTTTCGCGCCCGTTCTCGACACCTTGGATCGCATCCTTGTTGAGCTCGATCACGACCGGGATGTCGACCGCACCTCGTTCCATCTGAAAGAGGGCCTGGATCTCGACCACGGAGCCGATCTGCACACCGCGATATTTCACCGGCGCACCGACCGCGAGGCCCTCCAGCGAGTCGGTGAAGAAGATGACGTAGCGCTTGGCGTCCTTGAACAGCGCACCGCTGCCGAACACGACGGCAAAGCCGACCGCGATCACCAGGGCACCCAGGACGAAAGCACCCACCGCCGTGGCGTTGCTGCGCACGCTCAAACTGATGTCTCCGCGACCGGGCGGCTCTCGCCGCCACTCAGGAATGCCACCAGCTCCGGGTCGCGACTCTCCGCCAGCAACTGCTTGGGCGGCCCGATCGCCGTCATGGTGTGGGTTTTCGCATCGAGATAGACGACCCGGTCGGCGACCCGGAAAATACTGGCCAGCTCATGGGTCACGATGACGAAGCTCATACCCAACGTTCCCCTGAGATCAAGGATCAGGTCATCGAGGCGGTGGCTGGTGACCGGATCGAGCCCGGCCGACGGCTCGTCGAGAAACAGGATCTCCGGGTCGAGCGCCATCGCCCGGGCGATCGCCGCCCGCTTGGCCATGCCGCCGCTGATCGCCGCCGGCAGGAAATCCTCGAACCCGGCGAGCCCGACCAGCGCCAGCTTGTACGCAGCGACGGCGCGCGCACCCCTGGCGTCGAGGTCGGTGTAGAGCTCGAGTGGCATGGCCACGTTCTCGGCCAGCGTCATCGACGTCCACAGCGCTCCGCCCTGGTACATCATGCCGAACCGGCGGATGAGGGCCTCCTGCTCGTGCGCGGCCGCGGCCCAGAAATCCTGGCCCTGGATCCGCACGGCGCCTTGCATCGGCGGGAGCAGCCCGGTCAGCACCCGCAGGAGCGTGCTCTTGCCGCAGCCGCTGCCACCGATCACGCAGAGGACCTCGCCGGCCGACACCGCAAAGTCGAGGTCGCGCTGCAGCACCCTGGTCCCATAGCCGAAGGCCAGGCCGTCGACGGCGAGGAGGCTCGCCTCAGGTGATGCCGAGGACATGGTACAGCACGTTGATGACGGCGTCGGCGATGACAATGCCCACGATGGAGGTGACGACGGCGGAGGTAGCTGCGTTGCCGACGGCCGCCGCGTCCTGGCCGCAGCGCATGCCGCGCAGGCAACCGGAGATGGCGACGATGATGCCGAATATGGCGGCCTTGAAGATGCCGCCCGCAAAATCCTCGATGCCGATCATCAGCCGCATCTGCTGCGCGTACAGCAGCGGATCGATGCCGAAGATGGCGACGCCGACGATCCCGCCGCCCAGGATGCCCATGAGGATCGCGTAGCAGGCAAGAAGCGGCAGCATGAGCATCAGGGCGAGCATGCGCGGCACCACGAGGAACTGCACGGGCTCGACGGCCAGCGTGCGCAGCGCGTCGGTCTCCTGGTTGACCTGCATGGTGCCGAGCTCGGCCGCGAACGCGGCACCGGTGCGACCGGCCATGATGACCGCGGCCATCAGCGGGCCCATCTCCTGGGCCATGCCCGTGGTGACGAGGTTGGCCACGTAGATCTGGGCCCCGAACATCGCCAGCTCGTTGCCCCCGGAGAAGGCCAGGATGAAGCCGGCGAGCAGGCCGATCAGGGTGACGATCGGCAGTGCCGCGGGGCCGGCCTGGAAAAAGACCCGCGCGACGTCCTGCACCCGAAACTTCGCCTTGCCGCGCAGGAACACCACGAACGCCAGGATGACCTCGCCGACGAAGCTGACGGCGTCGACGATGCCGTCCCACCACGCGAACACGGCCAGGCCGACGCGCGTGACGATGGGCGGTCTCGCTTCGGCGGTGCCCGTGGATCGCGGCGGCACGGTCTGGGCGATCGCCAGCAATCGACGCAGGCCGTCGGGCGCCCCGTCGGCGACCAAGGCCGCACCCGATGCCGAGGCGGCGCCCGCCACCTGATAGAGAAAGGCCGGAAGCACCGAATCCCAGCGCCCCAGGGCCGACGCGTCGACGGTCAGCTGCTGGATGCCGCCGCTGCGGGTGGCTTCGGCGACGATCGCCTCGGCGTCGGGCAATGCTGCCGACAGCGTCCAATCGCCGGCAAATCGCAGCGCTGCCACGGACCCCGGCAGGGTCTCGACGGTGACGGCCGCTGGCGAAGATGTCTGCTCGTTCATGGCGCGGACGATAGGTAGCGAATCCAGGCCCCTCAACCAAAAATCCAGGCAGCTTCTGCCTGTGTGCGATCGCCGCAGCTCCAGCGTGACAAGCTTGTCATGCCGATGTGCGCTTGACCGGCTGCGGCACGGCGCTAGGCTGCGGTCGGCCGTACGTCGCGCGTGGGAGAGACCGCCGCCCTGCCGATGGCAGGGGCGGGCGGCGCCGAAGGAGCAACCGCCCCGGAAACTCTCAGGCTAAAGGACCGCGTGCGAGAGGCCCTCTGAAGAGCGGATGCCCATGGCTGTTCGGGTATCCCACCGTAGGGGACGGTGCGCGGCTGCTGCCGGGCGCCGGAAACTCTCAGGTTCCATACAGAGGGGGCAGGACCGGGCTCGCCATCGGGGTGAGCCATTGCACAGCCGAGGTCCGTGCCCGTGAGCGATCTGAAACGTACCCCGTTGTACGAGCTGCACCAGGAGCTCGGCGCCCGTCTCGTGCCGTTCGCCGGCTGGGAGATGCCGGTGCAGTACCCGGCGGGGATCCTGGCCGAGCATCTGCACTGCCGCGGCGCCGCCGCCCTCTTCGACGTCTCCCACATGGGGCAGGTCCGCCTGGACGGCGCCGAGGCGGCGACTGCGCTGGAGCGTCTGGTGCCGGCCGACATCATCGGGCTGGCGCCGGCCCGTGCCCGCTACACCCAGTTCACCGACCAGGAGGGCGGCATCCTCGACGACCTGATCGTCAGCAACGCCGGCGACCATCTGTTCCTGGTCGTCAACGCCGGCTGCCGCGACGCCGACATCGCTCATCTGCGGGCCGGGCTCGAGCCAAAGGTCCGGGTCACCGAGCTTGCCGACCGGGCGCTGCTGGCCCTGCAGGGTCCCGCCGCCGCCGACGTTCTCGCCCGCCATGCGCCGGCCTGCACCGAGCTGCCGTTCATGGGCACGGCCGAGATGAACGTCGGCAGCCTGCCCTGCCGCGTCTCGCGGCTGGGCTACACCGGCGAGGACGGCTACGAGATCTCCGTCGCCGCCGACGATGCCGCCCCTCTGGCGCGACTGCTGCTGGCCGATGAGCAGGTCCGCCCGGCCGGACTCGGTGCCCGCGATTCGCTGCGTCTCGAGGCCGGGCTGCCGCTCTATGGCCACGACATCGACACCGGCACCAGCCCGGTGGAGGCCGGCCTCGCTTGGTCGATCGCCAAACGGCGGCGCCAGGAGGGCGGCTTTCCCGGTGCCGCCCTGATCCAGCGCCAGCTGGCGGCAGGCCCCGGCCGCAAGCTCGTCGGCGTCAGGCCCGAAGGCAAGGCGCCGGCCCGCGAGGGCACAGTGATCCAGGCCCCGGACGGGCG
>JBATRI010000369.1:0-4281 GCA_049292515.1 Geminicoccaceae bacterium | reverse complement strand
GGCCGGATGTGCTTTCCCCGCGCCTGGAGCTCTGTCTCGACAGCACGCTCGACATCGGCACGTTCGGCCGGGTCCGCCAGCGCCTCGAGCGCTGGATCGAGGGCTGGATCGGGCGCTGGCTTGCGCCATTGCGGGCGCTGGAGCGCGCCAGCCGGGATTCGAAGCTCGGTGGCGCGGCCCGCGGCATTGCGTTCCGGCTGGCCGAGCAGCTGGGCACGTTGGATCGCGTCGAGGCGTCGAGCCTGCTGCCGACGCTGAGCGACGCCGATCGCCGTGTGCTCGGCCGCCTCGGCGTGCGCTTCGGGATGCACCATCTCTACCTGCCCGCCCTGCTCAAGCCGGCTGCCAACGAAGCCCGGGCCCGACTGCTGCGCGTCTATCGTGGCCGGGCGATACCCTTGCCACCGCCCGGGCGCACGGTGCTGCGCCCAGCCAGCGAGGATCTGCTGATGCTTGGATTTGCTTCCTTCGACGGGTTCGCGTTGCGCGTCGACATCCTCGAGCGGATCGCGGCCCGCATCCGCGCGCAGGCGCGCACGGCCACCACCTTCGACGTCCCGCCGACGCTGGCGGCTGAAGCGGGCCTGGCGCGCAATGAGCTGAGCGTTGTCGTCGAGACCCTGGGCTTTCGGCCGGTCGGCGATGCCGGCGTGGCCTCGTTCACCAGGCCGGCCACACGACGCAGGGAGCGTGAGCAGCCACGCCGCGTCCCCTCGGCCGGACCAGCCGGCTCGCCGTTCGCGGTTCTGGCCCGGCTTAGGGTGGCACCTTGAGCGTCGGCGGCACGGCCCGATTGGACAAATGGCTCTGGCACGCGCGCTTCATCCGCAACCGGCAGCTTGCCGACGCGCTGGTAGCGGCCCGCCGGGTGCGGCTGAACGAGCATATCGTCGGAAAGACGCACCAGCTGGTCCGGCCGGGCGACGTCATCACCCTGACCGAACCTGCCCGCGTCCGCGTGGTGAGGGTCCGGGCGCTGGCGGAGCGCCGCGGACCCGCGGTGGAAGCAACCTCGCTTTACGAGGTGATCGCCAAGCTGGACTGAAGCGGGCGGCGGCGCGTTATTTTGCCGACAAAGTGTCCAGGTAGGCGATGACGTCGGCGCGCTCCTCGGGCTTCTTCAGGCCAGGAAACGCCATCTTGTTCTTGGGTATGAACCCTTTGGGATCCTCGAGGTAGCTGCTCAAAGTCTCATTGCTCCAGACCAGCCCATCCTTGCCGTGCTGAATCATCGACTCCGAGTACTTGAACCCCTCGACCGACCCAGCGGTGCGACCGACGACGCCACCCAGATGCGGCCCGATCCGGTTGGTCGTGCCGTCGGTGGCGTGGCAAGCCGCACAGCGCTTGAAGATTTTTTCGCCATTGGCCGCATCGCCGTCCGCCAGGGCGGGGCCCAACGTCGCGAGCGTGATGGCACAACCGAGCATACAGGCTTTCAGCATCCTACCTCCCTTAGCCGATCGATACGGCATAGCAACCGTGTCGCCGTGCCAAGTCCGACGGCACCGACGCGACGACACACAAGCGCCATCCATCTGGCTTGGCAAGGCGTCCGTGACGTGACGTCCTAAAGTTCATGCGCCTCGCGCGCACCAAAGATGGCGGTACCCACTCTTACGTGGGTGGCCCCGAATTGGATCGCCGGCTCGAAGTCGCTGCTCATCCCGATGCTGACCGCGGCCAGACCGTTGCGGGCGGCGAGCTTGGTCAGCAGCGCCGCGTGCAGGGCGACGTCGTCATCTTCCGGCGGGATCGCCATGAGTCCGCCAAGCGTCAGGCCGAGCTCCTGGCGACAGAGCGCCACGAACCCATCCAGCGCGCCCGGCGCAATCCCGGACTTTTGCGGCTCCTCGCCGGTGTTGACCTGGACGAACAGGGCCGGCCGACGGTTCTGGCGCGCGATCTCCTTGGCTAGCTCCCGGGCGAGCTTCGGACGGTCGACGGTCTGGATCACGTCGAACAAGGCCACGGCCTCGGCAGCCTTGTTGCTCTGCAGGGCGCCGACCAGGTGCAGCTCGATGTCGGCCCGCCGATGCTGCAGCTGCGACCAGCGGCCCTTGGCTTCCTGGACGTAGTTCTCACCGAAGACCCGCTGCCCGGCCGCCAGTGCCGCCTCGATCCGGTCCAGCTTCTGCCCCTTGCAGACGGCCACCAGCGTCACGGAGTCCTGTGCCCTGCCGGCGCTTGCGACGGCGGTGGCGATGCGTGCCCGCACCTCGGCCAGAGCGGCGGCGACGTCGTGGTCAGCCTGTTGACCAGGTCCGGACATGGGCTACTACCTCATCCAACGGCGATCAGCTTGTCTTTTGGAGGCCCGGATGACGTTCGATGACATCGTGGCCCCGCTCGGGGCGGAAGCATTTCTCAAGGACTATCTGGGGCAGAAGCCGCTGCATCTGCAAGGCAGTGAGGAGAAATTCCAGGCGGTGATGAACTGGGACGTGCTGAACCGGCTGCTCGGCTCGACCGCGCTTTGGACCAACCAGACCATGGTGATGATTCTGGACGGGGAAGCGGTGCAGCCTCCGAGCTTCACGACGCCGGCGCCGGCGCGCAATGGCGGCGGCTCGGAATTGCGCCCGGATCCCGTTCGGGTGCAGCAGTTCCTGGCCCGCGGTGCCACGCTGGTGTTGAACTTCATCGACCAGCTGACGCCGGAGCTGTCGGCCTTCGCCCGCTCGCTGGAGCAGGCACTGGGCGGGACCGTGCAGGCCAATCTCTATCTTTCTTCCAAGCGCAAGCAGGGTTTCAACGCGCATTTCGACTTTCACGACGTCTTCGCCATGCACGTGATGGGTGAGAAGACCTGGACCGTGTTCGAAGGCAGGGCCGAATACCCGATCAAGCATCCGGCTTTTGAAGGCTGGACGCGCGAACGCCACGACCAGCACAAGGGCGAGCTTTGGCGCGACGTCCATCTGAAACCTGGGGATCTGCTCTATCTGCCCCGTGGCCAGTATCATTATGCGCTCGCCGACGACCAGCCGTGTGTGCATGTCGCCTGGGGCGTTACCTACCCGATCGGGATGGATGTGCTGAGCTATGCTTACGACCGGGTGGTCGGGGAGGCGGTAGGTCGCGCCAATCTGCCCCGAGACCCGGCGGCGCTGCAGGCCCGCCTGGCCGAGATCGGGAAGGCCGTGGCGCGTCTGCTGGCGGAGCCCAAGGCGCTGGCCGACGTCCAGGAGCTCTGCACTCGATTCCATTGGCCGCGCGATACCTATGACCTCCCGGGCGTGATCGAGCGCGCGGAGGAAGCCTACCGCGTCAAAGGATCGGGCCTGCGCCTGGTATCGCAAGGCGGACGTCATGGTTTGGTCAAGGAGGGCACCCGACAGGCCGTGGAGGTGCCTGCGGCGATCCACCAGCAGGTGGCGTGGGTCCTGGCCCGCGAACGCTTTGCCAAACGCGAGCTTGCCGGCGCCTTCCCCGGCGAGACCGCGGCAACGCTCGATCGCCTGCTGTCGGACCTGAGGCGCATGGCGCTGGTCGAGCCGACGGTCTGACCACCCCGGGTAGTGTGGCGCTGGGGCGACAACACCCCCCGAAATACCCGTTGGGCCGACGTCCCTCGTTGCGCTGGGCGGCAAGCCTTGGAACAACACGGTCAGCAGATAGCCATCGGCGGACGGTGCCGACCGATGGCTTGCGAGGCGCTTTGCGCGCCGGCCAGGAACTAACAAGGCACCCTCGCAAAATAGAGACCGGACAAATGCAACTGAAAAAGCTCTTCCTCGGGACGTCGGCCCTTATCGGCGCTGGGCTGCTGAGCGCGGGTTCCGCGACATCGGTGGCGGCGGCCGAGGTGAAGCCGGGCGGAGCGCTCGACCTCACCATCACCGGCTTCCTGCGCGCCGAGGCGTTCGGTGGCGAGCAGGACGACCTGCACCTCGACCCGGACCTGGCGCGTGGCCTGGATTTCCGTAACGACACCGAGGTCCACGTCCTGGCGCGCGCCAAGAGCGAGGAGTTGGGCCTCGAGTACGGTGCCACGATCGAGTTCGAGGCGGACACCAACAGCACGGCCAACACCGACGAGACCTGGCTGTTCCTGCGCGGTGGCTGGGGCGAGCTGCGTATGGGCGACGAGGACGGCGTCGTCGACAACAGCACGGTCGGTGCCAACACGATTGCGGCCGGTACCGGCGGTCTCGACGGCTCGGATGCGGTCATCGCCGCGGCACCGGTGGTGTTCCTGACCAACACCAACGACGCCACCAAGGTCCGCTACTACACGCCGAGCTTCGGCGGCTTCAGCCTCGGCGCGTCCTACACGCC
>JBATRI010000368.1:0-2333 GCA_049292515.1 Geminicoccaceae bacterium | reverse complement strand
CCGTCGCGGCTTTGGATCTTGATGCTGCCGCCATAGACAAACACGGCGCCGGGATGGTCACCGACCATGAACGTCGTGGCCTGGGCCACACTCTCCGCCTGAGCGGCGAGGCGCTTTTGGTGCTCGGCACGGCTGCGATAGACCGCCACGGAGACCGGCTGGTCGCCGACCACGAAGGTCATGGTGTGGGCTACCATCTCCGCCTGGGCGGCGATGTGCTTTTGCTGCCTGGCGGGGGCTTGGCGGCTGGCCTTTGCCGTGGCCTCCTTCCCGGCGTCCGGGAGGACGCACAGGTCAGGGGAAGCGTGCCTCGCCGCCGCCGCATGGGCGCGGTGGACGTGACCATCGACCTGATCGCGCCGGTCGATCCACCATCTGGCCGAGGTTTGCATCTCCAGCTCGCGGCGTGCGGCAGCGGCGACCTCGAGCGCCTGCTCGTTGCGGGCCACGAGCTCGTCGAGACCGAGCTCTCCCGTCGCTGCCTTGGCCGCGAGCTTGCCGGTGTCGCCATCGGTCGTGCACCTCGGCACCTGATTGGACGGCGACGCCAGGGCTTTGGCGCGGATGGCCTCGGCCCACGCAATCTGCTTCGGCGTGCCGGTCAACGCCGGTAACCCGGCTGCGGCATGGGCTGCGCTCGCCTGGGTGCTGCCTTGCTCGCGATCCGTCTGTTGCCCGGCCGCCTTGTCCGGGCAGAGACCTTCGTTCTTGGCCCGCTCGATGCAGACCGGCGCTTCTTGTTCGGGCCAAAGAGCCATCTGTCTGGTCAGGCCACGGCCGTAGTCGACATGATCCTGTGCCACCCCATGTCTCCCTATTAGGAAGTAAGACCCGATTTCAGCCCAATAGAAATATTCATCGTGAAGAGATCATTCTGTAAATCTATACTGCACATCATGCATCACCATTGACTATCCCGGTCTAGATTGAACAAGATTCTGAGAACTATCTCTCCGTCCGTCAAGACAATTATTGATATAGTTAAACAAAAATCTCACGTACTACAACAATTATACATATAATTTAAGTATTAATCTAGTCATTTAAGCAAAAGTCATCTGATTTGTCTGCAACTTAGTACAATTATTTCTGTATTCACGCGGCATGGGCCTTATGGATGACAAGACACCGTTGCAAATGCCGGTGTTGGCCTACAGAGAGGGTTCTGTCAGCGCTGGTGCCAGCAAGTGACGTCAATGGCGAGTTGAAGCCGATGTATGCTCAGACGGCTTCCAAGCTGCGTAGCCACCTCCGCCTACACCCTGAAGGGCGCCGAATTCCCACCACTTCTGCGGACGCTACCGCGGCATGGCTGCGTCCCGGTACGTGGCGTAGGAGGCCGCGCGCGGAGCCTTCGGCGTAGCGCAGCGCGCGGCCGGTGGTCCGAGTCGGTCATCGCCGGTCTTCAGTAAAGGTCCGGGTTGCAAGGCCTGGAACCCACCGGAGACGACGATGACCCATGAGAGAATGGCGCTGCTGGAGCTGATCGCGAAGGGTGCCGATGCGGACTTGATCCGCGAGTTGCTGGCCTATGCCACAGCGAGCGGCTGATGGCGACCGAGGTCGACCAGCTTACCGGAGCTGTCGCCGGAGCGCAGAGCCCGGAGCGGGCCAACTACCGCAATGGATACCGGGAACGTGGCTGGGAGACCCGCGTCGGCCGACCATTCTCCCCAGCGTGGGCTCGGCCTACCTCCTATAGGCTATGCGGCCAACCGAGTTCTCTCCCGCATCCTCCAGCCGCACTGCGTCTCTCAGCGAGCGCGTGATGTCGCAGAGTGCTTCCTGAAGCCTGGGATCGCGGATCTCGACGAAGTTCCGCGCCAGCTCCGAAAGCAAGCGTTGTCGCGCGTTTTGATCGAATGTGTCCGGCTTGGCGCCAATGCCGTCGTAGAAAAATGCAACCTCGACGCCGAGTGTTTCGGCTATGGCAAAGAGAGTGCTGCACCCTATTCGGTTGATACCTACCTCGTATTTGTATATCTGCTGGTAACTCACACCAACAGTGTTAGCCAATTGCGACTGGGTCATGCCCAGCAGGATACGTCGCTCGCGAATACAATTACCAATATGGCGGTCGACTGCCTCTTTTCTGCGAGCTGCCCATGCGGGATGCGATGCTATCATAATCACCCTCACCTATGAGTTGAGCACCCTCATCGTTGACCAGCTGACTGACAGTGTCGCTAACATAGATTAGCTCGCGTAATTTATTCGACAGGTGCCTGATCGCCATCGTCCAGGGGTTAGGGGCGCTACCCATAGCTCAGTTCATTCGGAGCGGTGCCGTTGCTCGCCCTGCCTATCGACACGCCCTAGAGCGCCAGCGGGCC
>JBATRI010000367.1:0-2205 GCA_049292515.1 Geminicoccaceae bacterium | reverse complement strand
TGGTGGGCCTGGGCGGCGCCACCACCGATCGCGGCCAGCAGGGCCGCCGCCAGGATCGTCCGCCGCATGCGCGGCTCCCCTGCCTCGTCGAGGCGGCTAGAGGTGGGCGGCGTCGGTCACGGCGTGGGTCCAGGCGCCGGTCGGCTCCTTGGTGATGACCGGGTCGGAGCCGCCGCCGAGCAGGGTCTTGACCGTGCGCTGGTAGTCGGCCTCGGCGAGCTTGCCGTCGGTGCCCTCGGTCAGCTTGTTGATCTCGCCCATCATCCGCACCTGGTGCTTCTCGGTCTGCGCACCGGTGGAATCGTTCTCGAGCACGATCAGGGCCGCCTCCTGCGGGTGCTGCCGCGCCCACTCCCAGCCCTTCATGCTGGCGGCGACGAAGCGGGCCATGACGTCGACGAAGGCCGGGTCCTTGAGCTTGCCCTCCAGCGCGTAGAGCCCGTCCTCGAGCGTGGCCACCCCCTGGTCCTCGTACTTGAACACGACCAGGTCCTCGGGCTTGATGCCGGCATCCAGCACCTGCCAGTACTCGTTGTAGGTCATGGTCGAAATGCAGTCGGCCTGCTTCTGCAGCAGCGGGTCGACGTTGAAGCCCTGCTTGAGCACCTTGACCCCTTGCGCCGAGCCGTCGGTCGGGATGCCGAGCTTGGCCATCCAGGACAGGAACGGGTACTCGTTGCCGTAGAACCAGACGCCCAGCGTCTTGCCCTTGAAGTCGGCCGGCGTCGTGATCCCGGTGTCCTTGCGGCAGGTCAGCATCATGCCCGAGCTCTTGAACGGCTGGGCGATGTTGACCAGCGGCACGCCCTTCTCGCGGCTGGCCAGGGCCGAGGGCATCCAGTCGACGATGACGTCGGCCCCGCCGCCGGCGATCACCTGCGGCGGGGCGATGTCGGGGCCGCCGGGGTTGATCGTCACGTCGAGCCCGGCCTCGTCGTAGAAGCCCTGGTCCTTGGCGACGTAGTAGCCGCCGAACTGCGCCTGGGTGACCCATTTGAGCTGCAGGGTGACCTTGTCGGCGGCCTCGGCCGCGCCGGTGGCGAGCGCGGCCAGGGCTGCCGCGGTCAGGAGCGTGGTGCGCATGGTCCGTACCTTTTCTTCTGGGTGCATGGGGTTCATGGCCGACGGTAGGAAGGATGCCAGAAGGTGACGAGGCGCTCCAGCAGCGCCAGCAGCGCGTAGAAGGCCGAGCCCGCCACGGCCGCGACCAGGATCTCGGCCCACACCATGTCCAGGCTCATCCGGCCGACCTCGGTCGAGATGCGAAAGCCCATGCCCACGGTGGGCGTGCCGAAGAACTCGGCGACGATGGCGCCGATCAGCGCCAGGGTCGAGTTGATCTTGAGCGCGTTGAAGACGAACGGCATCGCCGCCGGCAGCCGCAGCCTGAGCAGCGTGGTAGCCCAGCCCGCACCGTAGGAGCGCATCAGGTCGAGCTCGAGCGCGCCGGCGGCGCCGAGCCCGGCCACGGTGTTCACCAGCATCGGGAAGAAGGTCATCACGACGACCACGGCGGCCTTGGACTGCCAGTCGAAGCCGAACCACATCACCATGATGGGGGCGATGCCGATGACCGGCAGAGCCGCCACGAAATTGCCCAGCGGCAGCAGGCCGCGGCGCAGGAATGGCACGGCGTCGGCCAGGATCGCCACGAGGAAGCCGGCGCCGCAGCCGAGCAGCCAGCCGGCGAGCACGGCCTTGAGGAAGGTCTGCGCGAAGTCGGCCCAGAGGGTCGGCAGCGAGGCCGCGAAGCGGGCGCCGATCGCGGACGGGCTGGGCATCAGCACCGCCGGCACGCCGAAGCCCACCGTCACCACCTCCCACAGGAAGAGCAGGACGGCGCCGAACGCCACCGCGACCGCGAGGTCGAGCAGGCGCTGGGGCCAGCTTCCCAGGAGCTCGATCCCGGCCAACGCGTCGATGGTGAGCCACGCGGCGAGCCACAGGCCCATGACCAGCAGCCAGAAGCCCATGGCGGCGGCACCGGCCTCGGCCGGCCGATGGACGATCTCCAGGGCCACGGCGGCGCCCAGGACCACGAGCGCCGCCATGAGGCCGATCCGCCGCAGGTCGAGGCTGCCGGTGGCGCCGATGGCGAGGAACGCGGCCGCGAGGACCAGCGGCGGCAGTGGGAACTCTCGCGCCCCGCTGCCTAGCGGAAAGGCGATGCTCAGCGCCACGAGGGCCCCGGCCAGGATCCAAAGG
>JBATRI010000366.1:0-12596 GCA_049292515.1 Geminicoccaceae bacterium | reverse complement strand
CCTCCGGCTCCACCGGATAGCCCGCGACGGCAGCACCCAGCGGGTCGGCATTGAGATCCGCACGGACCAGTGCCGGGTCCAACGCCTGTTGCGCCAGCAGGTGCAGCAGCGCGTCGGCGACCGGCGCAAAATCCTTGCCGGCTGCAAGGCCGATCGGGGCGAGGTCGAGATGGACGCCCATCAATGCGCGCGGGAGATCGTGGGCCATGGCGGCGTCGATCTGGAGTTGGATCGACGTCACGCCACGCTCCAGGTCCTCGAGGATCTGGGCATTTAGCACGGCGGGATCGGGGTGCGCATGATGCTGGCGCACATCCCAGCCGCCGGCGACGGCTCCCCCCGCCGTACTGCCGCGCGTGAACGGCGCGGCACCGGGCATTCCCGCAGGCTGGGTCGCGTCCGTCGGGCCGAAGAGCGGGGCGATCACGATTGCGTCATGAGTCCGCCGCAACAGTCGGCGTTCAAAGTCGGCGCCCTTGAGCACCTTCGCCACCAGATCGCGCCAATGCGTGGAATCCGCGGCGGGGAACTCTGCCGCGAGGGTGAAGTCGCCGTCGCTGTTCAAGGAGCTTGTCCCGTTCCAAAATGCACGTTCTGGCCTGGGAAGGATGCCACGCCAAGGCCGTGCACTCCAGGGGACGCTCCGTCGCAAGCCGGCAACTTGCCGGCGCAGTGCCGAAAACCGTCCTAAGTTGGTCCATAGATGTGCACTTGCAGCATTGCAAATATAACTTGGGACAAACGGTGCTTGGCTGTGGCCTTCACTCGACCTGTCGTGGCGACGTGTGCCTGCTTGCCGAAAAGCCACATGCTCGGGCTATCGGCCATGCTGCCGCATCTGCAACGTGCCACCGAGGCGACCCTATGCAGCTTGGCCGTTTGCTTGCGTTGCGGTATGGTGTATGAAGCTTTCGATTGAAGTTCCTGATGCCATTGCCCTCTCCAGGTGATTCGGCATCCGCTCCGAACAGGATCAACATGACGCCTCAGCCAGCTGATTCCGCACGTCCCGCTGCCGAGACTGGTGTCGCCGACGACTCCGGCCTGGACATCAAGGATCTGATTGGCATCCTGCGGCGCCGCAAGACGGTAATCCTGTCGACGGTCCTGGTGTTCACGACGCTGGCCGTCCTCGCTGGCCTGCAGCTGACACGGAAATATACGGCTACTGCTCTGGTCATGATCGACCCCAGTCAGAGCAGAGTCGTGGACGTCGAGTCCGTGATCCAGGGCCTGGGCACGGACGCCTCGACGGTCGAGAGCCAGATGCGGATCATCGGCTCGAGATTCCAGCTCGAGCGGCTGGCGGAAAACCTTGGCATCTTCCAGGATCCCGAGTTCAACGCGGCTTTGCGTAACCCCGACCGCGACGTGCAGATGCAGGTCGAGGGTCCTTTCGAGGCTCTGTTCTCGTGGATCCCTGACGAGTGGCTGGTCGCGACGGGGATTGCCGCCGAGCCTGTCGATGCGGTGAACGACGAGGCGCCAATCCTGCAGCATGAAGCAACGATCGAGGCTTTCGGGAATCAGCTCAAGGTGACCCCGGAGGGGCGGTCCTACGTTATCAAGCTGGCCTTCACCTCGGAAGACCCGAAGAAAGCCGCCCGGGTCGTCAATGCCGCCGCCGACCTCTACGTGTCGACCCTGCTGAACGAGAAAGTCAGCAAGACCGACCGCGCCTCGGCTTGGCTGGCGGAGCGGCTGGACGAGCTGCGAACCGAGCTCCAGACCGCCGAGAACGCGGTCGAGCAGTATCGCGCCGAGCACGGCATCAACGATGTCAACGGCATGACGTTGAACGAGCAACGCCTGTTCAACGTCAATCAGCGCCTGTCAGAGCTGCGGGCCGACTATGCAGGCTCACAGGCCAAGCTGAGTCAGATCCGCGACATGCGAACCCAAGGGCTCAAAGCGCTCCAGGCAGTCCCTGAAGTGCTCCAGTCAGCCACCATCATCAATTTGCGGGACCGGGAAACCCAACTGCTCAAGGAAGAATCCGAGCTTCGGAGCACGTTCGGCTCGAAGCATCCATCGATTGTCAGCATCCAGGAAGAGAAGGCGACGCTGGAGCGCAAGATCGACGCCGAGGTCGAGCGCATTACCAAGACCATTGAGAATGACAGCCAAGTCATCGCTTCGCGCATCGCCGCGCTTGAGCAGCAGATCAAGGAGGTCTCCGACGGCACCAGCCTCGATCGCGAGGTTGCGGTCAAGCTGCACCAGTTGGAGCGCGATGCAGACGCCTCCCGAAACCTCTACAACATGTTCCTGCAGCGCTACAAAGAGACCGCCGACCAGCACGATCTCATCGAGGCCGACGCCAAAGTGGTATCAACGGCAGCCCCACCGAGTAGTCCAAGCACCCCCGGCCCCAAGCTATTCGGCGCGGTAGGCTTCACAGCGTCACTCATGCTGGGCGCACTGCTGGCACTGCTGCTGGAGCGGTTCGACAGCGGGCTGCGCAGTGCCAAGCAGGTCGAGCAGACTCTCGGGCTCCCGGCCCTCGGGTTGGTCCCGCGCCTCACCAAGCTAAAGCGCAACCAGAAGCCGCACCAATACCTGATGGCCAAGCCGCTCTCGGCCTACGCCGAATCGCTCCGGGCGATTTACACCTCGCTGCAGCTCTCCAATGTGGATGACCCGCCGCAGGTGGTTTTGGTGACCTCGTCCTTACCGCAGGAAGGTAAGACCACGCTGGCGCTGAGCCTCGCCACCTTCGCCGCGAGCTCCGGCCAACGCGTCCTGCTCATGGATCTCGATCTGCGGCATCCCAGCGTGCATCGGGATCTCGGCGTCACGCCGACTGAAGGTCTGGTCGAGTACATGGCTGGCGAGCGTGAGCTCGACGACGTGATCGTCCACAACGAGGCCGCCAACCTCTGGTACCTGCCGGTCAAGCGTCAGACCGCCAATCCGACCGATCTGCTCGGTAGCCAGAAGATGAAGGCGCTGTTCGCGCTGCTGCGCGAGCGCTTCGACTTCATCGTTCTGGACACCGCGCCCCTCCTGGGCGTTACCGACACCAAGGTGGTGTCGCGGTTCGCCGACAAGGTCGTGTTCGCGATGCAGTGGGACAAGACGAGCAAGGACACGGCCGTCAATGCTTTGTCGCACATGCGCGAGGCCAAGGGTCACATGGCCGGGGTGGTGCTCACCCAGGTCGACGTTCGCAAGCACGCCCAGTACGGCTATGGCGACGTCGGGCAGTATTATGGCAAGTACCAGAAATATTACGTGAATTGAGCCAGCCAACGCCGCATTGGCCGCGCGCTGGCAGAGGCGCTATAGCGGTAGGGCGGGGCGGCAGCCTCGCCCACTTGCCCTAACGAATCCGACCCGGGAGCGACCGGCATGCGCCTCTACGATTTTGGTGTCACCTTCATCGTGATCGCCGCGGTCTGCGCGGCGGTAGCCCTGGTGGTGGCGGCACAGGTCGCCTGACCTGCCGGCGAGCGACGGCCGACACCACAGCGACGACGCTCGCCGCCGTCACCCCAGGCGCAGATGGAAGCTCTTGGGTCGCGTAAGCTGGCCGTAGGCGAGTTCGGAGAGCGAGCAGCCCCGACCCGAGTCCTTGACGCCGACCCAGGCCAGCGCCGGATCGAGATAGTCGCATCGGTTCATGAACCAGGTGCCGGTCTCGATCCGATCGCCGATCCGTAATGCCGCCTCGGCGTCTTGCGTCCAGACCGACGCGGTCAGGCCGAAGTCGCTGTCGTTCATCAGCCGGATTGCTTCGTCGTCGCCGTCTACCGACATGATGCCGACAATGGGGGCAAAGCTCTCCTCGCGCATGATCCGCATGTCGTGACGGACGTTCACCAGACATTGCGGCGCCATGTAGGCGGACCCACGCCGTTCGCGTGCGAAGGCTCCGGTGTCGATCAGAGGCCGCGCCCCTTGCGCCACGGCCTCTTCGACCTGGTCGCGGGCAAAGTCGGCGGCGGCAGGGCGTGCCATCGGTCCGAGGGTGGTGCCAGGCTCGGTCGGGTCGCCCAGCACATATTGCGCCGCCAGCTCGGCGTAGCGCTGGGTGAACTCGTCGAAGCGGCGGCGATGCACGTAGATCCGCTCGATGCCGCAGCAGCTCTGGCCGGAGTTGAAGCAAGCGCCGTCGACCAGGCTTTCGACCGCCCGGGCGAGGTCGGCATCCTCGCGGACATAGGCCGGGTCCTTGCCGCCGAGCTCCTGGTTGGTGCCGATGAAGGTGGCCGCCGCCGCCTGCTGTACGGCATGGCCACCGGGCACCGAGCCCGTGAAGGCCACGAGCTGGGCCGCACCACTCCCGACCAGCTGCAGCGCCGCCTCGTGGCCCAGGTGCAGGTGCTGGAACACGCCGGCGGGCAGCCCGGCCTCGTCGAACGCCTGCTGGAAGCGTTCGGCGCAAAGCGGCGTCTGCGCCGAGTGCTTCAGCAGCACGACATTGCCCGCGACCAGAGCTGGGACGATGCTGTTGACGGCCGTGAGGTAAGGATAGTTCCAGGGCGCCACGACGAACACGAGCCCCAGCGGCTCATGGCGGATGAACCGCATGAAGCCCGGCTTGTCGCCGACCTCGCGGTCGGCCAGCGCGCGCGGTGCTGCCGCCAGCATGTAGCGCGCCCGCTCCTCAAGGCCGCGGATCTCGCCCGGGCTCTGGCCGATCGGGCGGCCCATCTGCCAGGTGATCTCGGCTGCGAGCTCCTCCCCACGCGCCACCAGCGCGTCGACGGCGCGGCCGATCAGGGCTGCCCGCTCGGCAACGGGTGTCGCCCGCCAGCTGTGGAACGCCTGGCCGGCGCGTTCCAGGGCGGCTGCGATCGCAGCCTCGCCCGCGAGTTCTCGCTCCACGAGAATCCGCCCGTCGACGGGCGAGACCGTGCGCAGCAGGGTCATGCCGCTGGTGTCCTGTTCAAGAGTCAATGGCTGGCGATATAGGCCTCGCGCAGCACCACCGTCTCCAGCTCCATCTCGTCGAGCCGGCTCTTCACGGCGTCGCCGATGCTGATCAGCCCGGCCAACCGGCCGTTCTCGATCACCGGCAGATGGCGGATGCGATGGCGCGTCATCTCGGCCATGACCGACTTGATCGCGTCGTCGGGGGTGCAGGTGCGCACACCTGTGGTCATCAGGTCGGCGACCCGGTGGTCGGAGCTCATGATCGCCGCCCCGTCCTGCGCCAGCCCGCGCAGCACGTCGCGCTCGGACAGGATGCCGGCGATGGCGGCACCGTCCTCGCTGGCGACCAGCGCCCCGATCCGCTCCAGCGCCATCCGATGCACCGCGGTGGAGATTGTGGCGTCGGGGCGGATCGTGACCACCCGGCGCCCTTTTTGTTCGAGGATTTCGCGTACCTTCACGCTTCTGCTCCCAGCCTCTGGCAAGCGAGCGGGAACGCCGTGATCTGACCCGCTCCAGCAGGGCACTATGGGCACAAAGACCATTCAGGCCAAGGCCGGAAAACGGCAGGTCTCGTTGACTGCGCGGCGCACGGCGGCCATGGCCCCGGCATCGAGCCCGGCGGTCCGGTCGCCGCCGCACAAGGCACCGCGAAAGCCCAGATAGTCCGGGCGTAGGCGGCCGAGCGGGGCGATATCCGCGACGCGCAGCGAGCCCGCGAGCCCGCTCACAAGACCGTGCGCACGGGCGCTGGCAACGAAGGCCGCAAGCCGCACCGGGTCCAGATGCCGCCGGAGCCCGCCGGCGCTCTTTTCGGCCGTGTCCAGCATCACGCCAAAGAAGCCGGCCCGCGCCAGCAGCGGCGTCAGGTCGAGATCCGGCTCCCGGTCAGCCATCAGCACGGACACCAGCCGGACCCCGGACCGGGCCAAAGGCGCCAACGCCTCCAGCACCGCTCGCTGCCCTGCGCCGCCGAAGAAGCCGAGCTTGACGATGTCGACGCCGGCAGCCGCCGTGACCCGGGCCGCGTCGCGCAGCTGCTTGGGTTCCATCGGCAGGTCGCCCACCGTGGCGCTCACCGGCACCCGCCCGGCCACCAGGCGCACCGCTTCCGGCAGTAGCACCGGGTCCCACGCCCCGAGCGCGCCGGCCGCGGGATCCTTGAGGTCCAGTATGTCGGCGCCGAGTTGCAACGCCAGCGACACTTCCTCGAGTGTGGCCACGCTCGCCAGCAGCCCCACGGCGCCGGTCGGGGCATGCGGCATGGGCCGACCGTCGGGCGCGGCCTCGGCTCCGCCGTAAAGTGTGCGCATCAAAGCATCCCCATGTGGCGGCACGGTCGCGAATTGGCACCGGGTGCGGCTTGCTTAGACGATGGTTGGGCTGGACAAGGCGGGCGAAGCCGATCAACTTCCGCCGTCCAGTGCCGTTGACGTTCTTGTGGAGACCAGACTACTTCATCGCCCCGACGATGCAATCCAACGTACAGTCGAGCGATCGCCTGTAGTGTTGCGTTGCAGCAGAACGGTGCAGGGGCAGGGCGGGTGGGTCGCATGGCATTTGCATCGCGCGGAGCAGTATAGGCGGATCCATGGGGAAGGTCATCGACATCGAGCAGCGGCGCCGTACCGCCAAGGCGCGGCCCACGGCACCCGGTTCCGCCACGGCCGATCTGCAGGCGATGCCCTTGGTCTTCACCCAGGCGGTCCTGCTCCCCAGCGCCACCTTCTGGCGGCTGTGGTTCGCCACCTGGTCCAGCTTCTGGCTGGCCCCGATCGGGCTGGAGATGCGCCCCATCGACCCGAGCAGCCCGCCGGCCGCGCCCAGCCAGATCAACCGCAACCGCTAGACCTGCTATCCCGCCGGCTGGTCCTGCGGCTGGGCGGTGATGCGCCAGGCGGCCGAGCCCGCGGGGTCGCGCCAGAACGCCAGCCCGGCATATTTCTCGAACAGGTCGGGCGGCAGCACCGTCCGTCGCGGCGTGAACTGCACCTTGGCCTTGACCGTGTGCAGGCCGGGGGTCGCCAGCTGGGCGTCGAACTCGGGCTCGGCATACTCGACCTGGTCGAAATCGTGCGCGAACCACGGCTCGCCCAGGAACTGGTAGACCAGCGCCAGCGTGTCCCGCGGCCGCTGGCACAGGATGTCGTACTCGATCAGCAGGAGCGACTTCGAGTGCTCGCCGTAATAGGCCTCCTTCAGCGCCGACCAGGCGAAGCCCACCAGCCGGTCGCGATGCGCCAGCGCCTCGACCCTACTGAACACGGTGGCCCGCTCCTCGGGGCTGCCGAACAGCCGCGACGGCTCGAACGCGTTCCTGCGCACGAGATGCTCGATGCTGTCCATCACCCAGGCGACATCGCGCACGCAGCACAGCAGCTTGGCGTCGGGGTAGAGGCTCAGCAGCGACGGCAGCCGCGCGGTCCACGCCCGGTTGGTGTCGAAGATGACCGCCTTGCCCGCCTGCGGCCGGTAATAGGCGTCGAACAGCCCGCGCAGCAGGTCGCGTTTTTGCTCCTCTTGCAGGAACAGCGCGGTCTCGTTCTGCGCCCCCATCGCGTTCAGCATCACCCCGAACATCGTGCCCACCGGCCCGGTCATCGCTGCATGGAAGCGCGGGTTCTGGCGCAGGATGCCGGCCAGCAGGGTCGAGCCGGCGCGCGGCAGGCCGGAGATGAAGTGCAGGCTGGGTGAGGTCGTCGGGTCCGTCATGCCGCGCTCCGCTGGTGCTGTCTGGCCTCTATCTGGCTGGACGGGGCGCGGCAAGACAAGCCTGGGCAGGCGTAGCACAGTACGATGTGGCCACCTTGTAAGCTTCCGGGCAGCTCGGATGCACTACCCATTCTTTATTCGACGATATTGTTCCGGGAGGATTGCAGATGGCCTATTTGACGGTGACCACCCAGGCCGACGTGGTCGACCCCTCCGACGGCAGGCTCAGCCTGCGCGAGGCCGTGGCGCAGGCCAATGCCGGTGCGTCCGCCGACACCATCCGCTTCATCGCCGCGCTCGAGGGCAAGACGCTGGTGCTGACCGGCGGCGAGCTCGCGGTCGACCAGGACCTGACGATCGACGGTGACGCCAACGGCGACGGCACCCAGGTCACCGTCGACGGCCATGCGAACGGCCGCATCTTAAACATCGCCGGCGCCGGCACCGACGTCACCGTGAAGGGCATCACCCTCACCAACGGCGAGGTGGGCTCCTACGTGAACGGCGGTGCGATCCTGCTGCGGGGTGGCAGCCTGACCCTGAACGGCGCCACCTTGCGCGGCAACCGCGCCGGCACCTATCGCGACTCGGCCGGCGGTGCGCTCGCCGCCAGCGACGGCAGCCGCGTGGCCGTGATCGGCAGCAGCATCCTGGACAACGAGGCCGGCGACGCCGGTGGCGGCATCGCCGCCATGGGCAAGTCCACCGTGGTGATTCGCGCCAGCCACCTCTCCGGCAACCACGTCCCCTATTCGGGCGGTGGCGGCGTGCGGGTGAGTGGCGGCAGCTCGCTGGTCATGGACGAGAGCACGGCCGACGGCAATCGCGGCTCGGCGGTCCAGGTCGTCGATGGCACGGCGACGATCGCGCGCAGCACCATCCGTAACAATTCGGCCGAAGGGCCGGGCGGCGGTATTTCCGCCTGGGGCAGCCAGGTCGACGTCGTCGACAGCACGGTCGCCGCCAACAGCGGCTCGTGGCCCTACGACGACACGGATTACGGCGGCGGTGGGATCGGTGGCCTCAACAACAGTGTCGTGAGCATCCGCAACAGCACGCTCACCGGCAATCGCTTCGACAACGACAGCTATACCGCCAACGGCGGCGGCGTCTTCGTGGCCAGCGGCGGCCGGCTCGAGATCGGCAACAGCATCGTCGTCGGCAACAGCACGTCGTCGCGCTATGCGACGGCCGCCGACCCCGACGTGTCGCGGCGCGTCGACACCAGCAACGGCCACAACGTCTTCGGCAGCACGGTCACCGGCAGCATCGCCGGCGACCGCCAGAACGTCGCCGCCGCCTCCGTCTTCGCCGCGGTCGACCCCACGACCGGCGGCGGCAAGCTCAGCCCCACCGGCATCGTGCCGCTGAAGAACGCACTCACCAACCCCGCCCTCTCCGCCGCCGACCCGATCACCGCCAGCAGCTTCGGCCAGCTCGGCACGACCAAGCGCCCGCTGCCCGCCGGCAGCCTGCCGGACATCGGCGCCATCGAGATCGCGCAGTCTCTTTCCACCAGCCCGACGGTCAACAACGACGTGCTGACCGGCAGCGGCGGTGCCAACAACCTCGCCGGCCTCGCCGGCAACGACCTGATCCAGGGCTTGGCCGGCACCGATACGCTGAACGGCAACGACGGCAGCGACGTGCTCGACGGCGGCCCCGGCAACGACGTCCTCAACGGCGGCAACGGCGTCGACATCGCCACCTTCGCCGGCAGCACCGCCGTCGTGGTCGACCTCGCCGCCAAGCCTGCCACCGCCAAGCGCGGCGGGGAGACCGACACGCTGACCTCGATCGAAGGCGCCATCGGGTCCAGCAAGGCCGACATTTTCAAGGGTGACGCCCAGAACAACGAGTTCCAGGGCGGCCTCGGCAAGGACACGGCCACCGGCGGCGGTGGCCGCGACCTCTATGCGTTCAAGAGCGTGGCCGACAGCCCGGCCGGTTCGGGGCGCGACGTCATCAAGGACTTCGCCCCCGGCCAGGATGTGATCGATGTGAGCGACATCGACGCCGACAGCACCACGCCCGGCCAGCAGACCTTCCGCTGGGTCGGCAAGGCCGTGCTCACCGGGGCCGCCCAGCTCGGCTATTACGTGTCGGGTGGCAACACCATCGTCCGCGCCAGCACCAACGCCGATGCCAAGCCCGAGCTGGAGATCCAGCTCAACGGCAGCAAGACGCTGACCGCTGCCGACTTCCGCTTTTGAGCCACGCGACGGATCGCCGGTCTAGCGGCGCCGAGCGAGGTACCCGAGGGACAAGGCCAGCCGAGGGGACGCAGCCGCGCCCCCTCGGGCACCCCCGGGTCGGTTGGATGAAAGCGGCTGAGTCGGCGAGGAGCGGCGATGGAAATCCTTCCATGCCTCCCGATGATCGGCGGTGTCGAAGCCGAGCCGCAATGCTCGTGATGCACAGGAAGAACGTCGTGCTTCGCTTGACGTTCGTACGGTTTGACCGTACATTTCGAGCATGAGAATTCGGAGTGTCCGCCACAAGGGCCTGTTGCGCTTCATTGAGCACGACGACCCCAAAGGCATCCGCCCCGACCTCGTGAACCGGACCCGGCGCATCCTGACCGCCCTGATCAGCGCCGAGAGCATCGAGCGCCTGGGCGGGCCGCCCGGCTGGCGCATGCACCAGTTGACCGGCGACCGGGCCGGCGCCTGGAGCCTGTCGGTATCCGGCAACTGGCGGCTCACCTTCGACCTTGTGAACGGCGAGCTCTGCAACCTGGACCTGGAGGATTACCACTGATGGACAGCCAGGAACCCACCAGGATCGGCCTGAGGCCGTCCCCGCCCGGCGAGTTCATCCGCGAGGAGATCCTGGCGGAGCTGAATCTATCGGTCGCCCGCGCGGCGGAGATCCTGGGCGTGCGCCGCGCCACCCTGTCCGACCTGGTCAACGGCCACGCCGCCCTGTCGCCCGAGATGGCGCTGCGGCTCGAGAAGGCGTTCGGGGTGGACATGGACATGCTGCTGCGGATGCAGGCCTGGCACGACGGCCACGCCATGCGCGAGCGGGCGGGCGATATCCAGGTCAAGCGCTATGAGCCGGAATCGGCGTGAGCCTGAATGAAGCGCCGGTGCTCAATCGAGCGGTAGTTAACTGGGCTTGGTACCGGGGTTACAGGTTTCCAGCCGCGCTGGATCGAGGACGTCTTCCTGAAGAAGGATGGGACATTCAGTAAGTAGCGCAGCTGGCGGCAAACACGGCATTTCGAGGAGGCGGGGTCGTTCAGCTATGACCAACATCAAGCGCTCTGAGCGACCAACCCAGAGAATATGTTATAATTTCATTGATTGCCGGTACCTATGATAACCAGCAGCGGTACTGGAGGTAGCCAATACATGAATATCTTGATTAAATATGGCATCCACAGAATTCTGGTATAATCAAAGATGATGGTCCAAAATTGCCGAGTCGAGTGACTCATATGCAATCCGAGTGGGAGACGTCATAGGACATCAGATGCTGACCTGCAGCATTCACATAATTAAATAATGCTTTGTCGATAATTAGCAAGAGACGCTTCGAATCCGAATCATCGCACATTTGCTTGACTGCTGCATTGCGAGCGTCATTTATATCTTCAGGCAAGGGAATATGCGTATCGCCAGTTACTGTATATTCATAAATAAATGTTCGATCCGTACGGTGCAACTTATCAAAGCGAATATTTGTTGCTATCATATGTGCACCAGCTTGGTTGGCTTCGGCGATGACTTGATCCAGTTCGGCTTCAGATTCATTGCCGGGGAGAAGTTTGGTAACACTACCAATATTGCTGAGAAGCCCGAGGCAAGCCATGACTTGGGCGATTCGTCCCCACCAACTGCCGGGGTTTTGACGCTGATACGTACCGCCACTGCGGAATATTGCTACTGTAATAAAAATTCCCCAGGCTAACAAAATTAGAACGCCTATGGCTACCCCGCCCATCGTTGTTGCAATAGATAGAAAGACACCAATAATAAGACCAACGACAAGGCTACCCAAAGCGCCCCAACACCAGTAGGTCACAGGCAGAGAAATATCGCCCTTCCACAGTCGAGCTAAAATAAATCTTTTAGCTGATGAATGATTACCGGCAGTCACAGGCGTTGCAGACACCGCATTAGGCTTTGCAGCGGTAAGCAGTGATGGAGAGGAAATCTCCTCACATCCGGCTGCGTCTAGCCGCGCACGGATTCGATCATATTCTTCTTCGCTGATTTCGCCGGAAGCAAGTCGCGTATTAAGAATTTCTCGAGGATCATTTTGTGACATTCATATTCTCTCAAGCTGCCGAGAAAATTATTCAACCACACTGCTTAGATCGTAGAACTAAATTAGGAACAATTGGGCCATGGCGATCATCCCTGCCCGTTTCCAGCTTAGGCTGCGCCAGCATAATCTAACTGCTTAGCGGTGGATAGGTCCATCGTGGTTACCCGTACCAGACATAATTAACGCCTCCTTTCATTGAACTCCTGTCTGTGTGTCGCGCTCGGCGCCCACATAGCGTTCCACCATGATCTCCCCCTGCCTCTGCCGGGCTTGTGCAATATCGTAGCTGCCCTGCATGCGCATCAGGGTCCCCATGTCGGCCCCGAACGCCTTGTTGAGCCGGATCGCCATCTCGGGCGAGAGCGCCGCCTGCTCGTTCAGGAAGCGCGACAGTGCCACCCGGGTGATGCCAAGCGCCCGGGCCGCGTCGGTCACGGTCGGGCCCAGAGGGTCGACGATGACGGTGCGGACGAAGTGCCCCGGATGAACCGGGCTCCTCGGGCGCAGGCTCCTGGTTTCGGTCATGGCGTACACTCCGAATGGTAGTTCTAGAAATCTAGCGGCATTGCCGACGTTTGCAGAGCTGCACGTGATGTAATCTGCCGGACCCGATGTCGACGCTTCCATGCCGCATGAGCGCCGTGCCTTCCGGCCATGCAGCTGACTTGGATAATATTCCTATATCTGTTATCCTCCGGCAGTCTCCCCTGCTGCCGGAGTGTCCTTGATGC
>JBATRI010000365.1:0-16751 GCA_049292515.1 Geminicoccaceae bacterium | reverse complement strand
CCCCAGGGCAGGCCCGCATCCACCGGCTGGCCCAGCGACGCCACCGCCCGGCCGAAATCGACCCCGCCACCCTCGATTGCGCGCACCTGCGCGCGCAATGCGTCGAGCCCCGCGCGCTCCGCCATGTCTCTTCGCTCCGCAGTATGTTCCCTATTTGTTCTCAACCAAGGGGCGCTGTCAAGACGGTGCGCGCCCTTCTCCGCAGCCTCACCATCGTCGGCCGCAAAGAAGCCGACAAAACAACCATACGCAAATACGTTGGTCGATTGACGGTCATCGGGTCAAACTTACAGTAAGGCCGTATGAGCATCAAACACATGGTGAGTACTTGTAGTTATACGAAGTAAGTTCACTGTCGGAAATGGATAGCGACAAATTTTGGTCAACGCCAGAAATTTGTCGAGTGGTAATCGTGCGCTTAATATAGAAAAATATAAATAACTATTAGCGTTATTGGTGATTCCAATCTCGACTGAGAAATAATGATCTGAGCTTCGACGTCTGCGGGAGACAAGGTGAAAATGATCGATGCACTACATGGCATGACCCGACGAGAGCTATTCGCCGGTACTGCTACATCATTACTGGCATTGGGCGCTCTGGCCGTGCCGCACGCCGCCGGAGCCGCGGCCACCGCGGCGGAGATCGGCGCCTGGTCGCCGGTCATGCCGGGCAGGGCCGTCGCCGTGCATATCGCCCTGCTGCCGAGCGGCGACATCGTGGCCTGGCAGGACGCCGGCACCAGCAAGTCGAAACCTGAGTCCGGCAAGACGCTCGCCTACACGATCTCCATGTCGCCGGGAAAATTGCCCGGAGCGTCGGACTGGACGCCAGTCCCGAACAATCTCGTCGACCTGTTCTGTGCCGGCCAGACACTTCTTCCGGACGGCAGGGTATTTGTCGTCGGCGGTCAGAGCGGCGGCTATTATTTCGGCATCGACACGGCCACCATCTTCGATCCGGTAACTCGGGCGTGGATCAACCCACCCGCCAACAAGATGGCCAATCCGCGCTGGTATCCGTCCGTCATCACCCTGCCCAACGGTGAGGTGCTCGCACTCAGCGGCACCCAGAAGGGCACCGGCGACGCCAACCTGATTCCCGAAGTCTGGCAGACCGGCGGCGGCTGGCGGGAACTGTCGGGCGCGAAGAAGCAGACCTACACCTATCCCTGGCTGTCCATCGACCCGGCGAGCGGCCGCGTCTTCATGGCCGGGCCGCAAGCCACCCGATATCTGAGCACCGTCGACGCCGGCAAGGTATCGGCCGGGCCGGCGCGCAAATTCTCGCTCCGCAATGCCGGAACATTTGCCGTCTACGGGCCCGGCCAAATACTGGCCGTCGGCGGTGGCAACGACAGCACGTACAAAACCGCCGAATACATCGACCTGCGCGCCGCCAAGCGAAGCTGGGCCCAAACCGGCTCGATGGCCTACGGGCGGCGGTACGCCACGGCGACCACGCTGCCGGACGGTACCGTGCTCGTCACCGGCGGCGGCGAGAACCAGATCGGCCCCGCCGGCGTCCTGCCGGCGGAAATCTGGAGCCCCGCTACCGGCAAATGGTCCGTCATGGCCTCGATGGCCGAGCCCCGGCTCTATCATTCGATCGCGTTGCTGCTGCCGGACGGGCGGGTGCTGATCGGCGGTGGCGGCAGAAAGCCCAAGGCCGCCGACTATGCCGACCTGGAGTTCTTCTCGCCCCCCTATCTCTTCAACGGTGCCAGACCGACGATCAGCAGCGCGCCGGCCCAGATCGCCTATGGCCAGACCTTTGTCGTTCGAACCCCGGATGCCGCCGGCATCACCAAGGTCAACATCGTCCGCCTGGGCGCATTGACCCACGGCGTCAATACCAGCCAAGTATTCTACCCGGCAGCGTTCAGTCGAGGCTCCGACATCTTGAACGTGACCGCGCCGGCCAATGGCAATTACGCCCCGCCGGGCTTTTACATGATGTTCATCCTGAACGAGCTCGGCGTCCCTTCGGTCGCCAGCATCGTGCAGATCACCTAGCCCGCCGGCCGCCGACGTCCCTTGCCGCCGCGACGTGGGGTGCGGCGGCAAGGGCGCGGGCGGCTTGCCGCTTCCCCGGGTTCATGTCAGACATACACTTCGATAACGATCGAAATATCGGAGGCCCGCCTGTTGCTCGATGTCGACCTGCCGAACGTCATTCCGGGTCTGTTTGACGTTCCAGATCCCAGGCGCGTCGAGGGCTCCGCGCAGCCCGTGCACGCGCCGCGCTTCCTCCTGCTCTACGGCTCGCTGCGCGAGCGCTCCTACAGCCGCCTCCTGGTCGAGGAGGCCGGCCGGCTGCTGACGCGGATGGGTGGCGAGGTCCGGCTGTACGATCCGCGCGGGCTGCCTCTGCCCGACGGCGCGGCCAAGGATCACCCCAAGGTGGTGGAGCTGCGGGCCATGTCGCAGTGGTCGGAAGGGCAGGTGTGGTGCAGCCCGGAGCGCCACGGCACCATCAGCGGCGTGTTCAAGAGCCAGATCGACTGGCTGCCCCTGAGCGAGGGCGGCATGCGGCCGACCCAGGGGCGCACGCTGGCGGTGATGCAGGTCTCGGGCGGCTCGCAATCGTTCAACGCCGTCAACAGCCTGCGCGTCCTCGGCCGCTGGATGCGGATGGTGACGATCCCGAACCAGTCCTCGGTGCCCAAGGCCTACGAGCAGTTCGACGAGGCCGGGCGGATGCTGCCCTCGCCGCTCTATGACCGGGTCGTCGACGTCATGGAGGAGCTGATGAAGTTCACGCTGCTGCTGCGCGGGCGGACCGAGTATTTGCTCGACCGCTACAGCGAGCGCAAGGAGCAGCCGCCGGCGGCGCGCGCCACGGTCGCTGCCAGCCTGCGGGATGCGCGCAGCGAATAGTGCCGCTGATCGGCGTTGTTCACGGAGGCTGGCGGGCGAGCGATGGGCGCAGTGTCGGGTCCGGAACTGACCCGCGTACGATGCCGGGCGGCCAGGGCGACTACCCACCGTCATCATCCCGCCGCGCTCCACGGCGGTGCCCGGCCCCCAAGCCGATGCACCGCCGACCCAGAGTCTACGGACAGAGTTGGCGGTTAATGAGGGCGAAGGCGAGACTGCCATCGCCGTCGAGGTCCTGAACCGAATGATCAGAGCCGCCAAGCCGATCTCGGTTCGCACTGCCTGATGGTGGTGGCGGTAGGTGCGCTCCCATCTCGTCAGCCTCTGTGCAACAACGCCACGGAACGCGGCTGTCGAGCTGCACAGATTGCCCGGTCTCGACTCCGTCGACTGCCAAGCTGCCTTCCGGATTTTGATACTCCCGATAGACAGACCGCAGTCAATGTTCCAACTATACTTTCGCAGGTACAATTTTCTTCGCGAACAACTTGCCGAGGTCGACGACCTTGCGGGCATCTCTGTCGAGATCGAGACGATCCTCGATATTGGCAAGATGCTCGTCCATGCGTGCGGTCGCCTGCGCGGCATCGCCCGCAATGAGGGCGTCGAGAATCAGCTGATGCTCGTGATGCGAGCAACTCGGCTTGCCCGGCTGCTCGTACACCAGAATGACCAGCGCCTCACGGGTGACCAGCTCCCGCAAGAAGCGAAGCAAGATGTTGTTCCCGGCGATTTCTGCCATGGCCAAGTGAAATTCACCCGACAGGCGGACCATCTCGTTCCAGTCGCGCCGCGCTTCCGCTTCCACTTCCAGACCGACATGGCGGCTCAGTCGAGCCTGGTCGGCCTTGCCGAGCTTGCCGGTCAGCATGCGGACGATCGTAGCCTCGATGCCACGGCGGGCGGCGAAAATCTCACGTGCCTCCTTGGGCGTCGGGCGAAACACCGAGGCACCCTTGTTCGGCTCGATCGTCACTAGGCCGGCATAGGCAAGGCGGGAAAAGACCTTGCGGATGCGGGCGCGACTGACACTGAAGATCGTACGCATCTCGTCTTCACGCAGGCGCGTCCCGGGCGGCAGATCCTGAGCTGCGATCGCAGCGTGGATCTGCTCGTAGATCAGATCGTCGCCGCCGGCGTCCTCGGCATCGCTGGCCACCCTTTGGCCACCGTTCGCGTTCGCTCGTCTCATCTCGATCACCAAACCGCCTGTCTCGATGTCGCATTGTAGGCACCTTCGAGCTGCTCGTCGACTCCAATGCCTGTTTTTGCAGCACAAAGAGCTACAATTTTATGCACAAAAAATCA
Source organism: Geminicoccaceae bacterium (assembly GCA_049292515.1). GTDB lineage: Bacteria > Pseudomonadota > Alphaproteobacteria > Geminicoccales > Geminicoccaceae > Benzoatithermus. The sequence continues at coordinate 12,564 of JBATRI010000365.1, read as the reverse complement.
TTGTTTTGTCGACAATTATATGGAAATTTGTTGATGCGGACTTGGCATGACGCCTCGTCGGCGGTGAAGGAAGGTTGGTGCAGTGTCCTCCAACGTCTCGTCCCGAAGCTCAAAGACGGCAGCGGCGAGCGCCCGGGTTTCAGCCCCTGGCATACCAGTTGCCGCCGGCCAGAGCGGGATCGCGGCGGTGCCGCGGCAGGCATCCGGCAACCATCTGGCCGCCGTCGTCCTTCTTGGGCCCGCCATCCTGTTCTTCCTGCTCTGCTTCGTGCTGCCGGTCGGCCTGATGGTGCGCTACAGCTTCCTGCAGCAACTACCGGACGGCACGCTGACCAGCCAGTTTACGTTGGCCAACTATGGTCGTCTGGCGGCGGTCGATCTTTACCGAACAGTTTTGCTGACCACGTTGCGGATCAGCCTGCTCACGACCTTGGCGGCGATGCTGCTGGCCTATCCGCTGGCGCTGGTAATGGCCCGCGGGCCGGCCCTGGTCGGCCGCCTGCTGACGGTCCTGGTCATCGCCCCGCTGCTGGTGAACGTCGTGGTCCGTGCCTATGCGTGGCGCACCATTCTCGCCAACAGCAATGTCGGCGTGCTGAACTGGGTGCTGGCGACCTTCGGCTTGGGCCCGGTGGAGCTGCTCTATACCGAATGGGCGATCATCATCGGCTCGGCGCAGGTGTTCCTGCCCATGATGGTGTTGCCGCTCGCAGCCGCCATCGGCCGGATCGACCCCGCGGTCGAGGATGCGGCGCGCACGCTGGGCGGCTCGAGCCTCGCCGTGTTTCGGCGGATCACCCTGCCGCTGAGCGTGCCGGGCCTCGGCGTCGGCTGCACGCTGGTGTTCTCGCTCACCGCAAGCTCGTTCATCCTGCCGGCGCTGCTGGGCGGCAATTTCACCAAGATGCTGGGCACGCTGGTCGAGGAGCAGATCCTGTCGGTGTTCGACTGGCCCTTCGGCGCAGCCATCGCCACGGTCATGGTGGTGATCGTGATGGCGATCAACCTGCTCTACATGACGCTCGTCGAGCGCCGCTTTCGCACTCAAGCGACGGAGACGGCGTGATGTCGGAGAGCGGTCTCGGGCGGGGCGCACCGCTCATCTACGGACTGACGCTCATCATCGTGGCATTCCTGCTGCTGCCATTGATGATCCCGATCGTCTTGTCGGTGTCGAACACGCCTTTCGTGACGTTCCCGCCCAAGGGCTTCACGCTCGAATGGTACGGAAAGGTGCTGAACGAGCCAGACTTCACCAGCTCGTTCGGCTTCAGCGTTGTCCTGAGCTCGGTGGCAGCTTTGGGGGCGGTACTGCTCGGGACGCCCACGGCCATCGGCTTGGTCCGTCTGCGCTTTCCGGGCCGTAGCCTGGTCCAGGCACTGATCCTCTCGCCGCTGATCTTTCCAACCCTGGTCACCGGGATCGCCCTCTTACGCTTGTTCTCCTCGATCGGGTCGCAGGACGCGTTCGTCAATCTGGTGATCGGCCATGTGCTGGTGACGGCGCCCTACGTCGTCCGCACGGTGTCGGCCAGCCTGGTGACGATCAATCCCAGCATCGAGGAAGCGGCCCGCACCCTGGGTGCCAGCCATTTCCAGGCCTTCTGGCGCATCACCCGACCGCAGATCATGCCCGGCCTGGTAGCGGGTGCATTGTTCGCTTTCGTCACCTCGTTCGACAATTACGCGGTCTCGATGTGGCTGTTCGATCCTTCCCATGTGCCGCTGCCGATGATGATGGTCTCCCTGATCAGCCGTATGTTCGATCCGGGCATCGCGGCGATCGCCTCCCTGATGATCCTGTTCTCACTGTTCATGGTTCTGCTGCTCGAGCGTCTGGCCGGGCTGCGACGCGCCATGAGCTTCTGAGGCCGCGTTCCGTCGCAGCTTTCCGATCAACGGCGCGGGACAAGCCCGGCGCACTCCCTGGAGCATGTCATGATCAAGACACCTTCGATCTCCTTGAGCCGCCGCCGCCTGGTCAAGGCGGGCGCAGCCTTCACCCTTGCCGCTCCCGCCGGCTTTGTCCGCAACGGCTGGGCCGCCGGCAAGTCGATCCAGATCGGCATCTGGGGCGGCGTCCAGGGCGACTTCATGCGCAAGTCCGTACTGCCTGCCTTTCAGCGGGAGTTCGACTGCGAGGTCACCGCACAACAGGGATCGACCCTCGGTCAGATCGGGCTGCTGCGTGCAAGCAAGGATGCACCGAAGTTCACGGTGATGTTTGTCGACGATCTCGGCGTCGAGATCGCCAAGCGGGAAGGGCTCATCGAGGCCCTGCCAACAGACAAGATGCCCAATCTGGCCAAGGTCTACCCACGCTTCATCTATCAAGAGGGCTATGGGGTAGCGCTCGCCATCTCTTCGGCAGGCCTCTTCTACAATCCCAGTGCGACCAAGCCGCTCGAGAGCTACGCCGATCTTTGGGACCCGCGCTTCGCCCGCAAGATCTCCCTGGTCGGCACCAAGACGACACCCAGCGTCTTTACGGTGATCGCTACCGCAGCCGTCGCGACCGGCAAGCCGTATCAGGAAGCACAGTACCTCGCCGATCAGGCTTGGCCGAAACTGCGTGAGCTGAAGCCGAACGTGCTCAATCTCTACAGCACGGACGACGCCGCCCTGCTGGTCTCGCAAGGCCAGGGCGTCATCGGTGGGCCGGAATACTCGAAATATGTCTACCCCTATAAGATCAAGGGTGCCGAGATCGACATGTGCTTCCCTAAGGAGGGAGCTTTTGCCGGCGTCAACTGCCAGATCCTGGTGAAGAACGCCCCTAATGCCGACCTCGGCGCCGCCTTCATGAACTACATGCTCGAGCCGTCGGTGCAGCAGGGCCTGGCCGAAGCCGCCCTCGCGGCCCCCTCCATTCGTGGCGTGGAGATCAAGCCCGAGATCGCTGGGATGCTGGCCTATCCCGACACGCGGATGGACGAGCTCGGGCTCTTCACCCCGGATTGGGCGTACATCAACTCGGTGCGGGCCGACTGGATCGAGAAGACCAACCAGATCTTCGTCGCGTGACCGCCATGGCTTCCGCTGATTCGGCTCTTCCCGACATCCAGGTCGACAATGTGCAGAAACGCTACGGGACGACGTTGGCCGTCCAGGGCGTGTCGTTCGGTGTCGAGCGCGGGCATGTGCTGTCGCTGCTCGGCCCGAGCGGGTGCGGCAAGACGACGATCATGCGCATGATCGCCGGCCTGATCGACCCGACAAAGGGCGAGATCAACATCGCCGGTCGCCCGATCACGCACACACCCGTCCATCGCCGCAATATCGGCATGCTGTTCCAGAACTATGCGCTGTTCCCGCATCTGACCGTCGCGCGCAATCTGGCTTTCGGCCTGGAGATGCGCAAACTGTCGGCTGCGGAAATCGGCCCGCGCGTGGAGGCGGCGCTGGCCATGGTGCGATTGTCGCATCTGGGCGAGCGTCTGCCCTACCAGCTGTCGGGCGGTCAACAGCAGCGTGTCGCTCTTGCCCGTGCGCTCATTGTCGAGCCGGCGGTGCTGCTGCTCGACGAGCCCTTCGGGGCGCTCGACAAGAAGCTGCGCGAGAGTATGCAGATCGAGATGCGCCAGTTGCAGCAGCGGCTTGGTATCACGACGCTGATGGTGACCCACGATCAGGACGAGGCGCTTACCCTCTCCGACCGCATCGCGGTGATGAACAACGGTCGCATCGAGCAGATCGGAAGCCCGAAGGAGATTTATGAACGGCCGGCGACCCGCTTTGTCGCGAGCTTCATCGGCACGTCCAACTTCTTCCGCGGCACGGTCAGCCGGCGCGGGAGCGATGGCTACCTGGTCACGAGCGACGACGGCCTGACGTTGGCGCTCGACGGGCCGGCGCCGGTCGATGCCGTGGTGACCATCGCCCTGCGGCCGGAATCGGTGCGGATTGCTCCCGCGCAGGCGGGTGAAGCCGGTCCCAATCGAGCCAAGATGGTCGTCGAGCAGATCGTCTATCACGGTTTCAACACGCACTATCATCTGCGCCGCCCGGGCGGCGAGCCGCTGATCGCCGTGCGCCAGAACGATGTCGGCGACGCCATGCCGATCGCCCTCGAGCCCGGGGCCGAGATTCTTGCGAGCTGGACTGCAGGCCGCAATCGCCTGGTTCGGGATGAAGCGGCGTGAGATCCAGCCATGAAGCGCCGTCGAGGGCTCACTATCGGGCTGCCCTGGGGATCGTCACGCCGTCGGCCAATCTCATGGTGGAGCGTGTGACGGCCGCGGTGCTCGCCGACTTTCCGGAGGTATCCGGGCATTTCTCGCGCACACCGGTGTTCGGCAGCGTCGACCTGTTCCCCCATGACTATGACTGGGAGGGCATGCTGGGGGCGGCCAGACTGCTGGCGCAGGCCCGTCCGGACATCATCGCCTGGAACGGCAGCAAGGGGGCGATGCTTGGCTTCGCGGCCGACAGGGAGTTCTGCCGACGGGTGACCGGCGAGACCGGCATTCCTGCAACCACCTCGACGGTGGCACTGCAGGCGGCGCTGCGAGCCATTGGAGCCACCCGCATCGCCGTGGTGACGCCATACGCGGACGACTATCAGGCGAAGCTCGTCGCCGGCTTCGCCCGGGAAGGACTGGCCGTGGTTGCCGAAGCGCATGCTGGCGTTGCGGACAATCTGGCGTTCGCCGGCATAACCGATGCGGCAATCGCCGACATGATCCGCACGGTCGGTGCCGCGCGGCCGGACGTTGTTCTAACCTGGTGCACCAACTTTGGTGGTGCTTACGTCGTGGATCGGCTCGAGCAGGAGCTCGGCTTGCCGATTCTGGACTCGGTCGTCCTGCCGCTGTGGCATGCGCTCGAGCTGCTCGGCCTCGCCGACGAGCGAGGACGCCGCTGGGGCAGCCTCTTCGCGCGCCGCGCCCCCAATCCACCGTTGGGTGACGTGTCTTGAGCACACTGTTCCGTGGGGTCCATCTCCTCGAGTTGAACGAAGGTGGCAGCATGTCGCCGCCGACCGACGTACTCGTCGACGGCGACCGCATCGTGGCCGTCGGCCCCCAAGGCGGGGCTGCGGCCAGCCCGGCAGCGCGCATTGTCGACGGGCATGGCAAGCTGCTGATGCCAGGGCTGATCAACGCCCATTTCCACTCGTCGGTAAATCACATGAAGGGCAGGCTGGACAGCTTGCCGCTCGAAATATTCATGCTGTACGAGTCGCCGGCACTCGAAGCCCTGCGGCCGACGCCACGCGAGGCCTATGTCCGCACCCAACTCGCCTGCGCGGAGATGCTCAGGTCCGGCGTGACGGCGGTGCAGGACGACGCCTTCTTCGTGCCGCATCCGACACCGGACATCATCGATGCCGTCATGCAGGCCTACGCCGATTGCGGCATTCGCGCGACCTTGGCGCTGGACGAGCCGAACGTCGCGGAACTGGACAAGCTGCCATTCCTGGCCGACCTCCTGCCGACGGAGTTGCGGGCGCAGCTGGCGGCGCCGCGACCATTCGGGGCGCCTGACCTGCTGGACGCCTATCGGCATCTGATCGGGCGCTGGCACGGCGCCGAGCACGGTCGCCTGCGCGCCGCCGTCTCGTGCTCGGCGCCTCAGCGAGTATCGATCGACTATTTCCATGCCCTCGACGAGCTGAGCCGGTCGCATGACCTGCCCTTCTACGCGCATATGCTCGAGACCAAGCTGCAGCGCGTGCTCGGCGACGAGCGCTTCGGTGGCCGCTCGCTGATCCGCTATGTGGCGGAGCAGGGGCTGCTCTCCGCGCGGATGAACATCATCCATGCGATCTGGGTCGACGACGACGATCTCGACCTGATCGCCGCCGCCGGCGCGGTGATTGCGCACAATCCGATCAGCAATCTGCGCCTTGGCAGCGGCGTGATGCCGTTTCGGCGCATTCGCGACCGTGGAATCCCGATCTGCCTCGGCACGGATGAGGCGATCGCGGACGATGCGGTCAATATGTGGGCGGTGGCCAAGATGGCCGGCCTGATCCACAACATCACCACCCCGAACTATGAACTTTGGCCTCGCGCGCATGAAATACTGGACTGCCTGCTGCGCGGCGGGGCCCGGGCCATGCATCGCCCGGACGAACTCGGCGCCATCGAGCCCGGCCGCATGGCCGACTTGACGCTGATCGACCTCGACACGCTGGCGTTCACGCCGCTCAACGGGCTGCACCGACAGCTGGTCTATTGCGAGAACGGCGGCTCGGTCGTGGCAACCATGGTGGCCGGCCGCATGGTCTTCACCGGCGGTTGCCTTACGACCGTCGACGAGACGGCGCTGCGAGCGGAAGCCAGGGAGCTGTTCGCCCGCCGCCGCAACAGCCTCGAACAGGCCGCGGGCAGCGCCCAGCGCTGGCTTCCCTACTACCGTGCCATGTACGCCAAGGCAGCCGGCCGCGAGGTCGGCATGAACCGCTGGGTCGGCAGCGCAGCACTTGAAAATCGGGATTGAAGCAATGCTTCCCACGCATGGACGTTATGGTTACTCGCCCATACATGGTAGAGAAAAATACACGTGGCCGAATGGCAAGAGATTGGCAGTTTACTTTGCCGTGGGCATTGAAGAATATATCTTCGGCGAGGGACTTACCGAAGATATCCTGCCCGGCGCCTCGCAGCCAGATCTGGTCAATACCTCCTGGCGTGACTATGGCAATCGAGTGGGCTGTTTCCGGTTGTTCGATCGCTTGGCAGCGATGGGAATCGCGCCGGCGATCCTGCTCAACACGGCCGTCTATGATCACGCGCCGGCCGTCATCGAGGCAGCCCGTGCCATCGGGGCCGAATTCGTGGCGCATGGGGTGACCAACTCGCATTCCCTGGCATCCATGAATCCTCAGGAAGAGGCCGCCTACATCCGATCGGTGGCTGAGCGTATCGCAATCGAGGAAGGTCGCCGGCCCATGGGCTGGTCGAGCCCGTGGCTGGCCCATACGCCATCCACCCTCGATCTGCTGGCTGCCGAAGGCTTCGGCTACATCGCCGATTTCAGGCTGGACGATCAGCCCGTGTGGCTGGCTACCCGAACCGGCAAGCTGCTTGCCGTACCTTATGCCTTGGAGCTGAACGACAGCTCGACCATCATCGGTCGTCAGGCGAGTGCTCGGGAATTCGCGGAGATGATCATCGACGAATTCGACGAGATGCTTGAGTCGGCACAGCACGAGCCGCTGGTGATGAGCGTCGTGCTGCATTCGTTTATTTCGGGGCAGCCTTTTCGCCTGCGGGCGTTGACCCGTGCCCTCGAGCACATGGCGGCGCGTCGCGACGACATCTGGATCACCCGGCCCGGGGACATCGCTGCATGGATCGGCCGCACGCCGGGTCTTGCCCCCTGAAGGAGCTTGGCGGCACCAGCGGGAACGGGTTAAGCCGCGCCGGCATTCATGGCCGTGATGATTGCTGCCTGTTGCCGAGCGGGGGCCTTGCGCCATCCGCTCGGCATGCGGCCGTCAGCCTGGCAGTACCGAACAGGTCTGTGTCCAAGGCGTGCATTGCAAAGGTATATGATGCGGCATGGTCGGATCGGTTACCTCGAACTCCAGCGTGACGCGACGAAAGAACTTTGCCGGCAGCGAGCTATCAACCGATCGGAAGTATTCCGCCAGGTCGAAGGCGATGCGGTATCGACCAGCGACGAGAGCTTCGCCTGAAATCAGCGGCCCAGTTTCCGGCCGCCCACTTGGGCTTGTCAGCACGGTCTTCAACAATTTTTCCTCATCGCCGTGCTTGAAGTAAAGCTCTGCCTTGACCTTGTTAGCCGGCATGCCGGAATAGAGGTCGAGGACATGGATGGTGATACGGCCTCCAGGAGCTTCATCGGCTACGGCCTTGTCGGTAGCCATCGCCGCGGCGATGCCTGCGGCAGCCACGGCCGTGAGAGCATCACGACGCTTCAGCAATTCGTCGGACATGATATCGATCCTCTCGGTCACGGGGTCAGCTGCCACGATAGCTCATGAAACTCCAGGGCGAGAAATACAGTGGTACATGATAGGATTGCAACGCATCGAAGATGGCTATGCGCACCGGCACAGTATCCAGATATGATGGATTGCTGAGATCGACACCAACTCTATGATAATATTCTTGAACGTAAAACAGAAGCTCATATCGGCCGACCGCCATTGTTTCCGCCGTGAGCAGCTTTTCCGTCACTCGGCCATTGTTGTCGGCATGCAGGGTCTTGATTAGCTTCCAGCTTTCGCCATCCTGCTTCGAGAAGTCGATTCGGATGCCGGCGGCTTGCTTGCCGAGATAGGTATCGAGCGCATGGGTGCTCAGCTTGGCCGGCGGTGATTGTTGGGCAGAAACACTATTGGCGGTGAGCATGGCGACACCCGCAAACGTGCTCGTCTTCAACAGACCACGTCGATTGCGCTCCTGAAGCATGTTCGGTTCCTCGTTTACCCGGTAGGAGATTATGTCGACAATAACAGATAATTTTGAGCACATTTCATGCCAAGCATGTCGAGAATAGAGCGTGTCATCGCCCTTGAGCGGAACGGTTATGTAACCTATTGTTATAACCGGATAAAATTCTGCGCTGAGGATCGCGATTCGAGTGGCGCCTCTTGACCATAAGCGGGTCCGCTGGCCGTGCTCTACCCGAGAGAGGTGTCGCGACTGCACATATCGTAGGCAGAATGCCTATTTTTATGTCTACAATTTACTTCTTGTATGTCGACAAAATTGGCGTATGTCCTTAACGAGGAGGTGCTTGTGAAGCTCCTTGTTGTCAGCCCGAACACCTGTGCTGCCGAAGCTCGGCGTTTTGTCGCCGGGACAAGTCGAGTTATCGCGTTCAGGGCCGAAAATGGCCGTTGCCGCAAGGATACGCCAGCCCGTCGCATCTGCTTGACTTTCAATCAGGCAGTTTTTGCCAAGGCTTTGATGTAACCAGCTTTCGACCGCACCCACGCCTCAACGGCAGCCCCGGCCCAACCATCGTCATCCCGTCCTCGAGGAATGCGTCAGATGCCCCGTCCCCTCCGCTCGCTCGCGGCCGCCGCTGCTGCCCTCTGCCTCGCCCAGCCAGCACTCGCCACTGACGTGCGCTGGCTCACCCAGACCCAACAGCAAAATGCCCAGTTCCCGGTGGAAGGCGCGGCGATCGAGGCGGCAACCGCCGCCGGCTTTGCCGTCAACCGCAACGAGTTTCAGGTCCTCGGCCTGAACCTCGCGGACGCGCTCCGCATGGCAAGCACCGGCACCTTCCAGATCGTCACCGCCCAGGTCGGCAGCGCGGCCAAGGACGATCCGTTCCTCGAAGGCGTCGACCTGATCGGCGTCTCGACGGACATGACCGAGCTCAAGACCGCGGTCGACGCCTATCGCGAAGCCTTCAACGCCCGACTGGAAAAGCGCTTCGGCGTCAAGGCGCTGGCGATCTGGCCCTTCGGCCCGCAGGTGTTCTTCTGCAAGGACGACGTCACCGGTCTCGACAGCCTCAAGGGACTGAAGGTGCGCTCGTTCACCGCCTCCATGTCCGAGATGCTGGCCGAACTTGGCGCCACGCCGGTCACGCTCAGTTTCCCGGAAGTTTATCCGGCACTGCAGCGCGGCGTCGCCTCCTGCGGCGTGACTTCGCCCACCTCGGCCAACACCGGCAAGTGGCCGGAAGTCACCAGTCACGTCTATCCGCTGGCGGTCTCCGGCTCGGTCCAGGCCCATATCGTCAATCTCGACTGGTTCAACGGCCTGTCCGCGGAGCAGCGGGTGGCGCTGACCAACGTCATGTCCGATATGGAAGCCCAGCTCTGGAAACTCGCCACCACGACCAATGACACCGCGCTCGCCTGCACCACCGGCGGCGACTGCCCCGCCGGCGGGCTCTACACCGCCTATGACCTGACGCTGGTCCCCGTCGGCGACGCCGACAAGGCGCGCGTCACCGAGATCGCCAAGACGAAAATCCTGCCGGAATGGGCCGGGCGCTGCGCCACGACCTTCCCGGACTGCGTCAAGGTCTGGAACGAGACGATCGGGGCCGCCCGCGGCCTGACCATCGAATGAGCCGGGGTGGCGGAAAGACCATGCCATCGCCCCCCGCGCTGCGCGCGCTCGACCTCGTCGCCACCGCCCTCGCGCTCGTCGCCGGGTCGACCGTCGTAATCCTTGCGCTGCTGATCGTGTTCGATATCGTCGCCCGCACCCTGCTTCGCTTCTCCGTCCAGGGCACGGACGAGCTCGGCGGCTACACGCTGGCGCTGATCGGCTCGCTCGGTCTCGCCTATACCCTGGTCAAACGCGGGCATCCGCGCATCGATATCGGCTTTCGCTTCTTCCCGCCCCGGATGCGCCAGGTCCTGCACGTGGTGGCGCTCGCCACCCTTGCGGGCTTCGCGCTCTTCATGAGCCAGCACGCCATCGAGGAATTCGACGGTACTCTCGCCTTCGGCACGGTCACGAACACGCCGCTGCAGACGCCGCTCTGGGTGCCCCAGATCTTCTGGGTTGTCGGCACCTGCTTCTTCGCCCTGACCGCACTGGTCATGACCGCCCATGGCGTCCTGCTGCTCGCCACAGGGCGCGGCGCGATGGTCGAGAGCCTCTACGGCCCGCTGACCGTCGAGGAGGAACTGGAGGAGTACCTGCACGACACCCCGCCTGACGGCGCCACATACCATAAGGACGCCTGACATGCTCGGTATCGAAGGCGCCGCCATCGGCTTCGTGCTGCTGCTCGTTCTGCTGTTTCTCGGCCTGCATATCGCGACCGCACTCATTGCCGTGGCTGCGATAGGCGCCTGGTGGTTCTTCGGGACCACCATGTTCCAGCCCTTCGGCACGATGATGTGGGGTACGCTCAACAACTTCCTGCTGGTCGCCATCCCGCTCTTCGTCTTCATGGGCGAGATCCTGGTCCGGGGCGGGGTGACGGAGCGCATGTACAAGGCGCTGGCCGACTGGCTGAACCCGCTGCCCGGCGGGCTGCTGCACACCAACATCGCCGCCTCGACGATCTTTGCCGCGATCTCGGGCTCCTCCGTCGCCACGGCGGCGACCATCGGCACCGTGGCATTCCCGACCTTCCGCCAGCAGAACTACAAGGAAAGCTGGGTCGCCGGCACCGTCGCCAGCGGTGCGACGCTGGGCATCCTGATCCCACCCAGCATCAATCTCATCATCTATGGCGCGATCACCAACAACTCGATCGGCAAGCTGTTCACCGCCGGCATCTTGCCCGGGCTGCTGCTGGCGGGGCTGTTCATGCTGGTGATCATCCTCTGGTGCTCCTTCGATCATTCGGTCGCCGGCAAGCGCATCGGCCTTGCCCCCTGGTCGGTGCGCCGCGGCCGGCTGAAGGATCTGGCCCCGCCACTCTTCATCTTCTTCCTGGTGATGGGCAGCATCTATGCCGGGCTCGCCACCCCCACCGAGGCCGCCGCGGTAGGCGCTGTCGCTGCGCTGATCCTGGTCGGGCTCCAGGGCGGGATCAACCTCGGCATGATGAAGGACGCGCTGCTCTCGACGGTCCAGACGACCGCCATGACGCTGCTGGTGCTGATCGCCGCCTTCTACCTCAACTTCGTGCTCGGCGTGCTCGGCGTTCCGGCGCAGGTCTCGCAGTTCGTCGCCGGATTCGATGTGGCGCCCTGGATCATGATGCTGATCCTCGTGGTTCTCTATTTGATCCTCGGCTGCTTTCTCGATGCGCTGGCCATGATGATCGCGACGATCCCGATCGTCTGGCCGATCGTGCAGCACCTGGGTTATGACGGCATCTGGTTCGGCATCTTCCTCGTCCTCATGTGTGAGCTCGCCCTGATCACCCCGCCGGTCGGCATGAACCTCTACATCGTGCAGAGCGTCCGCGGCCGCGGCTCGATCGAGACGGTGATCGTCGGCGTGCTGCCCTTCCTCGGCTGCATCCTGCTCTTGGTCGCGCTGATCTGCGCCTTCCCGGGCATCATCGGCTGGCTGCCCTCGCTGCTGGGCAGCTGAACCATGCGGATCCTCTGCCTTAACCCCAACATGACGGTCTTCGTCACCGCGACCGTCGCCGCCGAGGTCCGCGCGATCCTCGACTCCAAAGTCGAGGTCGTGGAAGCCACCGCCGGCTTCGGGCCGCAGGTGATCCGCACCCATCTCGATCACGCGGTTGCCATGCACGCGGCCCTCGACCTTGCCGCCCGACAGGCAGCGGGCGTCGACGCGGTTCTGATTGCCGCCTCCTTCGACCCGGCCACCGAGGCGATCCGCGAAGCGCTGGGCGTACCCGTTCTCGGCATCAGCGAAGCAAGCATCGCCATGGCCCGCCTGCAAGGCCGGCGCCTCGGCTATGTCAGCGCGGGCGCCGTCTCGACGCCGCTCTACCGCGACACCCTGCGCCGCTACGATATCGACCGCGATCGCGCCGGCTGGCAGGTGATCGAGGTACCTTTCGCCTATACGCCGGGCGACAGGTCCGCCGTCGAGGCCTTGATCGCCGGTGCCGTCAGCGAACTCGCCAAAGCCGGGGCGGACGTCGCGGTCCTGCTCGGCGCGGTCTTTGCGGGCATGGCCCGTCGCCTCGGGCCCGCAAGCCCGATCCCGCTGGTCGATGGCGCACTCGCCGGTGGACTGATGC
>JBATRI010000364.1:0-7302 GCA_049292515.1 Geminicoccaceae bacterium | reverse complement strand
GCCACCGGTGGCAGCACCCCCAGCCCGCAAGCGTCCGGGCCGCAGGCTGCTGCTGGTCGGGGCGGGCCTCGCCGTCCTCGGGGCCGCCGGCTATTACGGCCACGACTACTGGACGGTGGGACGGTTCAACGTTTCGACCGACGATGCCTATGTCGAGGCCGACAGCACCACGGTCGCGCCCAAGGTGTCGGGCTACATCGGCAGCGTTCTGGTCGCGGACAACGAGCCGGTGACGACCGGGCAGGTGCTGGCGCGGATCGACGACCGCGATTTCGCCGTGGCACTCCAGCAGGCCAAAGCCGACGTCGACGCCGCGCACGCGGCGGTAGCCGGCAAGCAGGCGCAGCTCGAGGCGCAGCAGTCGGTCATCGACACGGCCAGGGCCACGATCGGCGTCGACCAGGCCGAGGCCGCCTACGCCGAGCAGGACAACAAGCGCTATGCCACCCTGGCTGCCTCCGGCTATGGCAGCCAGCAGAACGCCCAGCAGGCGGCCTCCCACATCGCCGCGGCGCGCGCCGCGGTCAATCGGGACACCGCGGCCCTTGGCACCGCGCTCAAGCAGGTCGACCTGTTGAACGCCGAGCTGGCGCAGGCGCAGGCGACACTGGCCCATGACGAAGCCGTGCGGCGTCAGGCCGAGCTGAACCTCTCCTACACCGCCATCGTCGCCCCGGTGGACGGTGTCGTCGGCAACCGGACGCTGCGCGTAGGGCAATATGTGCAGGCGGGCACAGAGCTCATGTCGGTGGTCCCGGTCGCCGGCGCCTACATCGTGGCGAACTACAAGGAGACCCAGCTCACCGACGTGCATCCTGGCCAGCGGGTCGAGGTCGACGTGGACATGTTCCCGGGCACGGTCGTGGGTGGCCATGTCGATAGCATCGCACCGGCCAGCGGCCAGGAATTCGCGCTGCTGCCGCCCGACAACGCCACCGGCAACTTCACCAAGGTGGTGCAGCGCATCCCGGTCAAGATCGTGCTGGATCAGGCCAATCCGCTGGCCGGCGCGCTGCGGCCGGGCATGTCGGTCTACCCGACCATCGACACCAAGGCCGACGGCTCGACGCCCTCGGCACACTGAGGCAGTCGCAAGGCACGAGGCCGGGACACAGGACCATGTCGAGCACAACAGCACCGGCGGGTATGATGCCGGCCGGCGGCGGGTCGGGTGCCGCAGGCGCCACCGAGAAGGCCAGCCTCACCACCTGGATCGCCATCCTCGCCGGCATGGTCGGCGCCTTCATGGCGATCCTCAACATCCAGATCACCAACGCCTCGCTGCTCGACATCGAGGGCGGCATCGGCACCGGCGTCGACAACGGCGCCTGGATCTCGACCTCGTACCTGATCGGCGAGATCGTGGTGATCCCGCTCACCAGCTACCTGAGCCGGGTGTTCTCCTTCCGCAACTACATGATCGGCAGCACCTTCTTCTTCGCGATCTTCTCCATGGCGTGCGCCTTTGCGCACAATCTGGGCGAGATGATCGCGATGCGCGGGCTGCAGGGCTTTGCCGGCGGCGTGCTCATCCCGATGGCGTTCACCATGGTCGCGACCCGGCTGCCGAAGGCGCAGCAGCCGACCGGCCTCGCCATGTTCGCGCTGGCGGTGACCTTCGCGCCGGCGATCGGCCCGACCATCGGCGGCTATCTCACCGAGAATTACGGCTGGCAGACCATCTTCTTCATCAACACGGTGCCGGCCGCCCTGATGATCGTGGCCCTCTGGTTCACGCTGGAGCGCGCGCCGATGCAGTTCGGCCTGCTGAAGGAAGGCGACTGGTTCGGCATCGTCACCATGGCGGTGGGCCTCTCGGCGCTGCAGACGCTGCTCGAGGAAGGCAACAAGGACGACTGGTTCCAGTCCACCTTCATCGTCAAGCTCGCGGTGGTGGCGGCGGTGTTCCTCACCGCCTTCATCTGGATCGAGCTCACCATCAAGAAGCCCCTGGTCGATCTGCGGCTCTTACGCGACCGTAATTTCGGCATCGGCACGCTCTCCAACGTGCTGGTCGGCTTCGCGCTGTTCGGCTCGGTCTACATCCTGCCACAATATTTGGGGCAGGTGCAGGGCTACAATGCCGAGCAGATCGGGCGCGTGCTCGCCTGGACCGGCCTGCCGCAGCTCCTGCTGATCCCGCTCGTACCCTTGATGATGCGGCACTTCGACGTCCGCCACATCGCGTTCGTCGGCGTCAGTCTCTTCGCCGCGAGCTGCTTCATGAACACCCACATGTCGCTCGACTATTCGGGTGACCAGTTCTTCCTGCCGAACATCGTGCGCGCGGTCGGGCAGGCCATGGTCATCACGCCGCTGACGGCGATCGCCATGCTGGGCATCGCGCCGAAGGACGCGGCGAACGCGTCCGGCCTGTTCAACATGCTACGCAACCTCGGCGGTGCGGTCGGCACGGCTGCGCTCGGCACCATCATCACCAAGCGCGAGCAGTTCCGCTCCAACATCATCGGGCAGGCGGTGACGACCTCGCGCGAGGAGGTCCGCCAGCGCATCGCCCACATGACCGACTATTTCATGGCGCACGGCATGTCCGACCAGGCCGCGGCACACCAGCAGGCGATCATCGCACTCGGCAAGACCGTGAAACGCCAAGCACTGGTGCTGGGCTTCAGCGACACCTTCGCGGTGATCGGCGTGATGCTCGCCATCGCTGCCGTGCTGCTGCTGTTCGCCAGGAAGGGCAAGCCCGGCGGCAGCGCCGCGGCGCACTGAGAGGCCGGGCGGGGAGCACGAGCACCTGCTGCTCGACGTCTAGTTCGCCGCCGCCGCGCTCACCTCCCTGGGTGACTTGCCGTAATGCGCTTTGAACGCCCGGCTGAAGTGGGCCATGTCGTTGAAGCCCCAGCGGAAGGCGATCTCGGTGATGGTCCCGCGCCGCCCGGTCTGGGACAGCTCCCGGTGGCAATGCGACAGCCTCTGCCGGCGCATCCACTGCCCGACCGAGACGCCCTGCTCGGCGAACACCGCGTGCAGGTAGCGCAAGGAGACGCCGTGGGCGGCAGCCACCCTGGCGGGCGTCAGGTCGTTGTCGCCGAGGTTCCGCTCGATATGGCGGCAGAACCGGCGGAAGCTCTCCTGGTGGCCGGCCGAGGCCGCGGCCAGCGGCCGCCGGGTCATGAGCGTGGCCGCCAGCAGGCTCAGCATGGGGTCGATCACCGCGTTGGCGCCGTCCTCGTCCAGGGTCGCGAACTCCCGCGCCAGGCGCCGGAGCGCTTCCGCCGCGATACCTCCGGCCCCGCCCGAGCCGGGCACCACCTGCCCCGCATAGCGCTCGGCGTCGCCGAGGAAGGCCTTCATGCGGGGCTTCGGGATCAGCAGGGTGAACTTGTGGAGCGGCTCCAGCACCCGGAACTCCATCTCCCGGTCGCTGTCCCACATGGCGAAGTCGCCCACGCCCAGGACGACTTCCCTGTCGCCCTGGCGGATCACCTCGCGGCCGCGCAGCTCGAACAGGATGCCGAAATAGGCGTCGTCGCCGCGGCCGACCTGCAACCGTCGCCGCCAGCCGGCGCACGGGTCGCAGCGGCAGTCGACGACGCGGACGCCAGCCAGCGTCCGCTGCCGGATGCGCGCCCCGAAGCTGGGCTCCGTCGCCGGCTCCAGCTCCCATTCCAGATGGCTCCGGTTGAGCGCGTGCCGCCAAGCTTCGAACCGGGCGGGCGGCCGGTGCGCGCTGGTCGTCCAAACGTTCGCCGACATGGGCTGTCCTCCCTGACCCTGACGGCCCGACTCTGCGGTCGGGTTCGTGCACGGAAAGTCAAAACACGGCGCGCCGCAAGACAAGATCAATCGGTGCCAGCCAACTGATAATCCGCAACGAAAGAGGCCGCAACGGGCACGCCGGCTTTCTCAAGAAACACGACGACACGGCAATGTCGGGAGGTAATCGACCATGGCTCAACGCTTGGCAGGCAAGATCGCGGTAGTCACCGGAGGAAGCTCGGGATTCGGGCGGGCCATCGCGGTCGCCTTCGCGACGCAAGGGGCCAAGATCGTCGTCGGCGATCTCCGGCCCGAGCCGAACGGCGACGGCTTCGAGGCGGCGCTCGACCGCACTACCGTCCAGGAGATCGAGCAGGCCGGCGGGGCCGCGGCCTTCGTGCGCTGCGACGTGACCAAGCAGGCCGACGTCGCCAATCTCGTGCAGGAGGCGGTCCGGCAGTTCGGCCGACTCGACATCATCGTCAACAATGCCGGCATCTACCGCGGCGGCAAGCTGGCGCACGAGTTCGCCGAGGAGGATCTCGACGCCTGCTGGACGGTCAACGTCAAGGGCACCTGGTTCGGCTGCCAGGAGGCGATCAAGCAGTTCCTCAAGCAGGGTGGCGGCGGCAACATCGTCAACCTGGTCTCGACCGCCGGCCTGCAGGGGCACCCGAACCAGTCCGTCTACAACATCTCCAAGGGCGGGCAGGCCAACCTCACCCGGTGCATGGCGATCGAGTACGGCCATCACGGCATCCGCGTGAACGGCATCTGCCCGACCTACGCCAAGACGGCGCTCACGCGCGCCTTGTTCGACGACAAGAACTTCGACGAGTTCTTCACCCAGAGCATCCCGCTCAAGCGCTGGGGCGAGGCCGCGGACATCGCCAACCTCGCCGTGTTCCTGGCGTCGGACGAGTCCAGCTACATCCACGGCGACCTCGTCCGCATCGACGGTGGCGAGACGCTCTGCCGCTACTCCGTGTGACTTCCCAACCAAGAGGAAGAGACCCATGCGCAACGACATCGAGTTCAAAACCGAGGACGGGGTGACCCTGCGCGGCTGGCACTACGTGCCGGACGACCGGCGCGGCAAGGTGCCGACCATCGTCATGGCGCACGGCTTCTCCGCCGTGAAGGAGATGTATCTCGACCGCTTCGCCGAGGCCTTCGCGGCCGCGGGCCTGGCGTCGGTCGTGTTCGACAACCGCAATTTCGGCGCCAGCGACGGCCTGCCCCGCCAGGAGATCGACCCCTGGCAGCAGGTCCGCGACTACCGCGATGCGATCACCTACGCCGAGGCGCTGGACGAGACCGACCCGGACCGCATCGGGATCTGGGGCTCGAGCTACAGCGGCGGCCACGTGCTGGTGGTGGGTGCGATCGACCGCCGCGTGAAATGCGTCGTGGCCCAGGTGCCGCTGGCCAGCGGCCACGACAACGCGCGCCGGCTCATCCGCGCCGACTACCTGGCCGGCGTGCAGGGGATGTTCGCCGCGGATCGGCGGGCGCGCATGGCGGGCAAGCCGCCGGCGATGATCCCGGTCGTGGCCGAGGATCCCGCTGCCCCCTCGGCCCTGCCGACGCCGGACAGCTGGGCCTGGTTCACCGAGACCGGACGCACGCGCGCCCCGTCGTGGAAGAACGAGGTCACGCTGCGCTCGGTCGAGATGTTCACCGAGTACGAGCCGGGCAGCTACGCGGCCTTCGTCAGCCCGACGCCGCTGCTGATGGTGGTGGCCCTGGGCGACGTGCTGACCGTGGCCGACCTCGCGCTCGCGGCCTTTGAGCGGGCACTGGAGCCCAAGCGGCTGGTGACCCTCTCGGGCGGGCACTTCGACGCCTACGTCAAGGATTTCGACGCGTCCTCCCAGCCGGCGGTGGCGTGGTTCACCCAGCACCTCGCGGCAAAATAGCCGCGACCGCCGCAACGCAATCAGAAGGTAAACAGGGATGGCAAGAAAACTCGAGGGCCGCACGGCTGTCGTCACCGGGTCGAGCTCGGGCAACGGGCGTGCGATTGCCCTGGCCCTCGCGGCCGAGGGGGCGTCCATCGTCTGCTCGGACATCCAGGAGACCGCCCGCAAGGGTGGCTACGAGCGCGACATCGACCGGCCGACCCACGAGGCGATCCGCGCCGCCGGCGGCAAGGCGGAGTTCGTGACCGCGGATGCCGGCATGGCGCCCGATGTAGAGGCACTGGTGGCACACGCGGCCCGGAGCTTCGGCAGGCTCGACATCATGGTCAACAATGCCGGCATCTTCACCGGGCTGCACACGATCCTGGACGAGACCGAGGAGCAGTACGACGCCACCATGGCGATCAACGCCAAGGGTGTGTGGCTGGGCTGCAAGTACGCGATCGCGCAGATGATGCGGCAGGAGCCCGGCCCCGAGGGCTCGCGCGGCCGGATCGTCAACATCGCCTCGATCGGCGGCCTGGTCGGGCTGGCCCAGGAGCCCGCCTACTGCGCCTCGAAGGGGGCGGTGGTGAACCTCACCCGCCAGCTCGCCATCGACTTCGCCCCCAGCCGGATCGCCGTGAACGCGATCTGCCCGGGCTTTCTCGCCACGGCCATGGTCCGGCCCTTCCTCGAAGACAAGGAGCTCCGCGCCGTCCTTGAAACGCTGACGCCCTGGCCGCGCGTGGGCACGGCCGAGGACGTGGCCAAGTGCGCGGTGTTCCTGGCCTCCGACGATTCCGAGTGGTGCACGGGCTCGCTGCTGACCGTGGACGGGGCGTTCACCGCGCGGTGAGGCAGGAGAACGCCGCCGAGCCGACCTGCTGTCTCCAGCTCAGGCGATCGCCGGCCCGATCTCGGCGACGCTGGTGAAGAACCGGTCGGGGCCGTGCTGGCGCAGCGCCTCCGGGGCGGTGTAGCCCCAGGACACGGCCGCGAACGCGATGCCGGCGGCCTTGGCGGCCTCGCCGTCGCGCACCTCGTCGCCCACGTAGATCGCCTCGTCGGGTGCCACGGCGAAGCGGGCCAGGACCTGCCGCAGCTTCACCCGCTTGCCGAACAGACCGGCCCCGCAGGCATAGTGGTCGATCAGCGCCGCGGTCTCGGCACCGAGCGTCAGCCGGATGTTGCTCTCGGCGTCAGAGCTAACGATGGCGCGCGCGATGCCGCGCGCCGACAGCTGGTGCAGCAGGTCGACGACGCCGGGGAACAGCGGCAGGCTGTGGGCGTCCACCGCCTTCAGCTGGCGGATGCGGCGCGCGATCCGCGGCACCTTCCACAACGGCACGTCGAGGCGCTTGAGGATGTCGCGCGGGTGGCAGGAGCGCAGCGCCTGCCGCTCCTCGGCGCTGATCCGCCGCAGCCCGAACTCCTCGGCGACGACGTCGATCACGCGCGCGAACCACGGATAGGAATCCGCGAGCGTGCCGTCGAAGTCGAAGATCGCCAGCCGATATTTCAGATCCCGGTCACGCTCGACCACGATGGGCGCTCCTCGACATGAATCCCGCGCCGGGGCGGCGATGACCGGCGGTCCTGCTCAGTGAACGCAGCCCGCACCGCAGCTGTGACCGCCAAAGCTCGGCGTGGCGCCGCCACCGGCGCTGGCGGGAGC
>JBATRI010000363.1:0-3889 GCA_049292515.1 Geminicoccaceae bacterium | reverse complement strand
CTCGAGCTCCTGGACCCGGCTCTGCATCGATGCCAGCGCATGCTCCTGCACCAGGATTGCCTGCGCCATGTAATAGGGGGCCGCCGGCAGGCTCGCGACCTGCTGCTGGATGTGCGCCTCGGCTTCGGCATCGCGCTGCGGTGCCTGGCTGTCGACCTGGCGCAGCTTGCCGAACAGCTCGTCGACGGCCTTGCGTTCGTTCTGATCCATGGCACATCCCCCTCACGGCATGGCTGTTTCCAGTCACAACTGAGAATTCCGGGCGTGCATGGCAAGTGGTGGAAGTCGCGGCGTCGGTATCGATTCGGTGATCCGGCCGCGGCACCCGTCCGGTTCGGGCCTGCTGGCACTCCTGCGCCCGATGCCGTACAAACCACGAGCGTCGGGTCGCCCGACTTATCCGCTGACCCGATCTGACGACAGGATGACTGCCCCGAAATGGACAGGGTCGAGGTGAGCACCTCCATCACCAACGACGAGACGGCACCGAATGTGCACTGCGGGCGTGGCGGCGGAGCTGTCGTCACATGACGCGGCGACCACGCTCGTCGGCCAACCCGCGCAGTCGGTTCCATGTCCCGCTCATCCGGCCGGCGACCGATCTCGTCGTGCGGCTGCACGACGGGCGCCGTTTGGGCGTGGCCGAATTCGGCGCTCGCTCGATGCTGCCCGTGCTCTATTTCCACGGCTTCCTCGGGAGCCGTTACGAGGCCGGCGCCAGCGATCAGCACCCGAACAACCTGATCGCATTCGACCGGCCCGGCTACGGACGCAGCGACCTGCAGCGGCTGCCGTCGCTGCGCGGCTGGGGCGCCGATGTCGGCGAGGCCCTGGTCCAGCTCGGTATCGGCGAATGCATGGTCGTCGGCGTCTCGACCGGCGCCCCTTATGCGCTGGCCGTCGCCGCCCATTTGGGGGCCAGGGCCAGGCGTGTGATCCTGGCCGGCGGCATCGCCGGCCCGGAGGTGCTGGAGACCGCGGGCGGCACGGCGCTGGTGCTGTCGATGCTCGGCCGCCGCGGCAGCCGCACCGGTCGCATGGTCTATCGCCTTTTGAATTTGGCTCTGACCACGCGCCTCGATCGGCGTCTGATGGCCATGGTCGTCGCCAGCGAGCGGCACGCGCTCGAGCGCTTGGGCCTCTCGCTGGACGTGCTGCATGCCCGGCTGCTGCAGTCGTTCCGTGCCGGCAACCGCCGCGGCCTGCGCGGGGCTTTGGCCGACGCCCGGCTGGTGGCCCAGCCCTGGGACTTCTCGATCGCCGACGTCGTGGCCGAGGTCGAACTCCTGCACGGCACCAAGGATGCCGTCGTGCCACCGGCACACGCCCATTGGTATGCCGCCCATCTGCCCGCGGCGCGGCTGCAGATGGTACCGGGCGAGCTGCATCTGTCGATGTGCTTCCGCAGCGCCGCCCGCATCCAGGAGGCCTGCGACGAGCTGATGCCGAGGACGGTGCCGAGCGACACGGCCGGAGCCCTGCTGGCCACGGCCGAGGCACGCTGAGCCTCAGTCAGCAGGCCTGGGACGTGTCCGGCTGGCACGCATTGAACTGGAACGGCTCGAACTCGTCGGGGCGCATCGCGTCGAAGACACGCTGGTCGTCGCAATGCACCTTGGCCATCACCAGCTTCTTGCCGCCCACGTCGCGCTCGACGACGTGGCTCAGGTACGCGACATGGCATTGCTCGGCCTGATCGATCTCGATCCCGAGCTCGTCCTCCCACCCGGACTGCGCCCGGGCGGCGGTCACGCCCATGACCACCGACGCCAGTATCAGCACACCGACCAGCTGCCGCATCGCACGCTTCCCCTCGGCTGTGACGCCGAGAGTGCGACGTTCCTGGGCAAGAGGCGTTGATGTGGATCAAGCCCTGGCCCTAGTCGGCGAGGAAGTACTCGACCGTCGAGACGACGCGCAGGCGCTTGGCGATCTGGAACGCCTCCATCAGCCCCGGTGCCTCGTCGCGTGCCAGGATCTGGAACACACCCTGGCTGGCGCTGCGGATGCCGCCCAGCCGGCTGCCGGAATCGGTGGCGAACTGCTCGGCGCTGGCCCGCGCGTTGCGGGTGGCCTCGGCCACCATCTCGGGCTTGGCCTCGTTCAGGCCCGTGAACAGATAGACCGGCCCCGAGGCCGAGCCCCCGTCGCTCGACAGCACCACGCCCGCCGCGATCAGCTCGCCGACCCGCTGCGCCAGTGCGGCCACCCCGTCAATGTCGGTGGAGCGCAGGACCAGCGTCTCGGCCACGACGAAGCGGCTCTCGACCGGGCCGCTGCGGTAGATCTGCGCCAGCGCGTCGGTAACCTCAAAGCCGGTGACCTCGACGCTGGTGGCCTTGAGGCCGGCGTCGGCCACGAACTTTCGGACAGCCGCCTCGTCGGCCACGATCTTCGCCCGCACGTCGGCCAGCACGTTGCCGGTGGCGACGAAGCGCAGTGGCCAGATCGCGAGGTCGGCCCTGACGTCGCGCTCGGCCAGCCCCTTCACCGTCACCGAGCGCACGCCGAGCCGGGATTTCACCAATCCGGCGCCGACGAACCAGCCGCCGAGAGCAAGGCCGATGCCGATCAGCAGGGCGGCGACGAGGCGGGTGAAGGCCATCGGCAGAAGCTCCGAACCGATTGGGTGCTAGGCGACCGGGGTCGCCTCGAGCAGGGTGGCGCGGAGCTTGTCGTAGATGTCCGGGTTGCCGGCGACCACCGTGCCTTCCGTGAACAGCTCGTCGTCGCCCTCGAGCCGGCCGATGCGCCCCCCGGCCTCGCGCAGCATCAGGACGCCGGCGGCGATGTCCCAGATGTGCGGGCCGTACTCCCAGTAGCCGTCCTGGCGCCCGGCGGCGACGTAGGCCAGATCCAGAGAAGCCACGCCCAGCCGGCGCAGCCCGCCGCACTCGTCGGCGACCCGCTCCATCTGCTTGGTGAAGCCCATGGTGCGGCCCTTCCAGTTCTGGATCGGCAGGCCGCAGGCGATCAGCGCCATGCGCATGTCGGTGCGCTTGGAGACGCGGATGCGCCGGTCGTTGACGTAGGCGCCATGGCCGCGGTCGGCCGTGAACAGCTCGTTGCGCAACGGGTCGAAGATGATGCCGGAGGTGATCTCGCCATGCTGCTCGAGTGCGATCGAGATCGCCCAGTGCGGCAGGCCGTGCAGGAAATTCGTGGTGCCGTCGAGCGGGTCGACGATCCAGCGATTGTGCGGCGACCGGCCGATGTCGACGCCGCTCTCCTCCATGACGAAACCGTAGTCCGGGCGGCCGCGCTTGAGCTCCTCCTTGATGACGTTCTCGGCGCGCCGGTCGGCCGCGGAGACGAAGTCGCCGGGGCCCTTGATCGAGACCTGGAGCTGCTCGACCTCGCCGAAGTCGCGGGCTAGGGAGCGGGCGGCACGGGTAGCCGCACGGATCATGATCTCGAGGTTGGCGGAGCGGGCCATCAGTAGGTGCCGATCATAGGTTCGAGGTTGGCCGGCAGGGGCCGGACAGGTCGGCACCGGCGGCAGGTATCAGGAGCGCGCTTCGCCCGGGCTCGCCGGCTGCAGCGTCCCCGCCAATGCGGCCACGCCACCGTCGGACAGACGCACCGCCAGAAGGTCGGCGCCGGCCGCGACGAGCGCCTCCGCCAAGTCGGCATCGAGCCGACCCGCGGCCACGCACGGCAGGACGAAAAGCTCGCTCCACCAAGCCAAGGTTTCGACAAGCTCGCCATCCGCAGCCGGACGGTCGGCGAGCGCGCCGAACATCACATAGTCGGCGCCTGCCTCGCCCGCAACCATGGCCGCGTGCCGGGATAGGGCGCAGGAGACGCCGATCAGCGCCTGATCGCCCAGAAGCTCGCGCGCCGCGGCGACACGA
This sequence comes from Geminicoccaceae bacterium, assembly GCA_049292515.1. GTDB lineage: Bacteria > Pseudomonadota > Alphaproteobacteria > Geminicoccales > Geminicoccaceae > Benzoatithermus. Next base: position 35 of record JBATRI010000363.1, on the reverse strand, counting down.
TCCGGGTCGTCCAGGTGGACGCCATCGGCGCGGGC
>JBATRI010000362.1:0-12025 GCA_049292515.1 Geminicoccaceae bacterium | reverse complement strand
GAGCGAACCCGACATGACCGAGCGAACCCGACATGACCGAGCGAACCCGACATGACCGAGCGAACCCGACATGACCGAGCGAACCCGACATGACCGAGCGAACCCGACATGACCGAGCGAACCCTAGAGCTGCAGTTCCCCGCTTACCCCCGCTCGTTGAGCATGGGAAAGCCGCGCTGGTGCCAGACCGGGTAGGCCGGGGCCACGTCGCTGGCGGCGTCGAGCGTGGCGATCTGCTCCGGCGTCAGCTGCCAGCCGACGGCGCCGATGTTCTGGACCAGCTGCGCCTCGTCGCGGGCGCCGACGATGATCGAGGCGACGGTCGGGCGCTGCAGCAGCCAGTTCAGCGCCACCTGCGGGATGGCCTTGCCGGTCTCGGCCGCGACCTCGTCCAGGGCCTCGACGATGCGGAACAGGCGCTCCTCCTCGAACAAGGGGCCGGTGCCGGCGATGTCGTGGGCGCGTGTGCCGGGCTTGGCCGGCTGGTCGCGGCGGATCTTGCCGGTGAGCTTGCCCCAGCCGAGCGGGCTCCAGATCACCGCCCCCACGCCCTGGTCGCGGCCGAGCTGCAGCAGCTCCCACTCGTAGTCGCGGTTGAGCAGCGAGTAGTAGGCCTGATGGGCGACGTAGCGCGGGTAGCCGTAGCGGTCTGCCGCCGCCAGGGACTTCATCAGGTGCCAGCCGGAGAAGTTGGAGCAGCCGACATAGCGCAGCTTGCCGGCACGGACGAGCTGGTCGAGCGTCGCCAGCGTCTCCTCGACCGGGGTGTTGTAGTCCTGGCCGTGCAGCTGGAAGAGGTCGATATGATCGGTGCCGAGCCGCTGCAGCGAGCCGTCGACGGCGTCCACCAGATGCTGGCGCGACGAGCCGTAGTCGTTGGGTCCGTCGCCGCCGGGGAAGGTGGCCTTGGTCGAGATCAGCAGCCGCTGGCGCTTGCCCTTGATGGCCTCGCCCAGGACGGTTTCGGCGAGCCCGTCCGAATAGACGTCGGCACTGTCGAACATCGTGACGCCATGGTCGAGGCAGAGGTCGATCAGGCGCGAAGCACCTGTGGCGTCGGTCGAGCCCCAGGCCTTGAAGAAGTCGTTGCCGCCGCCGAACGTGGCCGTGCCGAAGCTCAGTGCCGGCACGCGCAGGCCCGAATGGCCCAGACGCCGATATTCCATGGGTGGTCCCTCTCCTGCCGATGCGGCGTTCCGCCGCTTGGGCCACCTCGCTAACATGGTGCCCCGCCGCCGTCGACGGCCGCTCCTGCACACGCATCGTGCTGTCATGGGCGGGCTCTAGCTAGTACATGGGCACACGAGTGTGCACGATTCCGTCGACACAGCGCGAGACGCCAGCATGAGCGACACGAACAACCGGCCCGACGGCAAGTCCTGGGTCGAGGCCGAGCTCGAGGACAGCTTCGACGAAGAGCTCGAGATGGAGATCGACGACCTCCGCGTCGCCGAAGAGCTCCGCAACATCACCGACCTGCGGCACAGCTCCAGCGTCGACCGCCGCACCTATTTCCACGAGCTGTTCCGGCTGCAGTCGGAGCTGGTGAAGCTGCAGGACTGGGTGGCGCACACCAAGTACAAGCTGGTCGTGCTGTTCGAGGGCCGCGATTCGGCCGGCAAGGGCGGCACCATCAAGCGCATCACCCAGCGCCTCAATCCGCGCGTCTGCCGGGTCGTGGCGCTGCCGGCGCCGACCGAGCGCGAGCGGACGCAGTGGTACGTCCAGCGCTACGTGCCGCATCTGCCGGCCGGCGGCGAGATGGTCCTGTTCGACCGCTCCTGGTACAACCGCGCCGGGGTCGAGCGGGTGATGGGCTTCGCCGACGAGGACCAGGTCGGCCAGTTCTTCCACGACGTGCCCGAGTTCGAGCGGATGCTGGTCCGCTCCGGCATCAAGCTGGTCAAGTACTGGTTCTCGATCACCGACCAGGAGCAGCAGCTCCGCTTCATGATGCGCATCCACGACCCCATGAAGCAGTGGAAGCTGAGCCCGATGGACCTGCAGTCGCGGGTGCGCTGGGAGGCCTACACCAAGGCCAAGGAGGAGATGCTCGAGCGCACCAACATCCCCGAGGCACCGTGGTCGATCGTCGAGGGCAACGACAAGAAGCGGGCCCGGCTCAACGCCATCCAGCACCTGCTAGGGCAGGTGCCCTACGGGGAAGTTCCGCACGAGCCGATCGACCTGCCCAACCGCGTCTTCAACCCGGACTACGAGCGCAAGGTGCTGCCCGACGAGCTCTACGTCCCGAACATGTACTGACGCCTCAGGGTGGCGCCGGGCCAGGGTCATGGGCCGGCGCATCGTCCTGGTACGGCGACGCCCATGCCCGGCATGCGGCAGTTCCATCAGCGTGCGCCGGGCCGACCGGAAGTAACCAACCACAGCCGCTGCGCTGGCCGTCGGCGCCAGCCTGTAGGTGTGACCACGCCTACAGGCTGGTACGGAGCGTCTCCAACCTCGATACGATCCTTGGGGCCGTGTGTCAGCTGATCACGTGGGTCTCTGCTGGCCGACCACGCCACTGGACTGACAACAGCGGCATTTGCTCGCGGAGAGGCTTAGTACCGAAGTACTAATGCAACGTTTTTCTCAGCATTGGCTGTCGATGCATTATATCGGCAGAGTAGATCAAGAATAAAATACTTCGTCTGCAGCGTGAAGTGCACAAAATGTAGGCAGCATCATACAGGCGCTTCTGCGTTATGAATTGGGTCTTGCCAGTAGGTTCCCCTGCCGCTAATCTCGAAGTAATGCGGTCTGATAGATTTGTGAAGAAATGGCTGGTTCAATGAATGTTGGCGCGAAATGCGCAACGCCCATTAGCAAGCTCTACGGCGTGTCGCGAGATGTTCGTTTCGCTCTGAAAATTCACGCCATCACGACCTCCGAGCGGCTTCTTCGGGCGGCTGCACGGTACGAGGACCGCGAAGCCTTGGCGGTGGCAGGGCGCCTTCACCTCGAGGCCCTGACCGCCGTCGTCCAGCGTGCCGACATCGCCCGGGTCAACGGGATCGGTACCAGCTTTGCCCGGATGCTCGCGGATGTGGGTATCCCCGATGTGGCGACACTGGCGGTCCAGGACGCGCGGGCCTTGCAGCTTCGCCTGCACGCCTTCAACCAGGCCGAACGTCTGGTGAGGCGCTGCCCGACCCTGGACGAGATCGTCGACTGGATCGCCCAGGCGCGCCAGTTGCCCGTCATCGTCACCTACGCCCCGCAGGATGACGAGACCGCGATCATCGACGGACCGGTCGCGGGTGCAGGCTGGGCCGAGCGCGCGTCGACCGCCGGACTGTCGTCCTGAGAGGTCCCGGCGCCGCTGGTCTCCTGGCCGCTACCGCGATTGCCCGGCGGTCGGTTGCAGCAGGCACGTGGCCACTCGACAAAGGCCGGTAGCACCGTGATCGACAGCGGTGCCACCCGGAACTCGGGCCGAACCTCGACCCGCGGCCGGAGCGTCGCCCGACCGCGTGGCGTTTCTCAGGCCGCCGACGCGTCGGCGGCCAGGAACTCGTCGGTGGAGCATAAGCGCGCGTAGGCGAAACCGAGGGCGGCCATGAAGGCCGCATGCACGTGGGCCGCCGGCACCGTGACGCCGTTGAACTCGAGATCGCGCGACGCGCACGCATCGTGGATTACCGTGACCTGGTAGCCGTAATCGGCCGCAGCTCTGGTCGCGGCGTCGATGCACATATGGCTCATCGCACCGCAGAGGACGATCTCGGTGATATTGAGGTTGTCCAGCGTCTGCTTCAGCTCGGTCTCGCGGAACGAGTTGACGAAATGCTTGAGGATGACCGGTTCACCGGCGTGGTTGGCTGCCTTGGGATGGATCTGGGCGCCGGAGGAGCCGGGCGTGAAGAACGGGGCCGCCTCCGAGGTGAACTCGTGCCGGATATGGATGACCGGCAGGCCCGCGGCGCGGGCGGCGGCGAGCAGCCGTCCGGCATTGTCGGCAGCGGCGTCGATGCCGCTCAGCGTCCACTTCCCACCGGGAAAATAGTCGTTCTGGAGGTCGACGACGACGAGGGCGCGCTTGGCCATGAGGTGGTCCCATCCTGTGTTGCACGAGGCTGAACAAAGCCCGTGCTGGACTGAATAGGGCAGGGCGGGCATGGTGCCGATTGGCGCAACCGACATTGTCGGGGTCAGAACTGACAGATGAGCGCGGCCCGTCGACCGGTCGACATCGGCATCCTGCTTTATCCCGGTGTCCAGCTCGCGGCCGTTCACGGGCTCACCGATCTGTTCGGCGTCGCCACCCGGCTGGCCGCGGCCCATGCCGGCGACGCGCAGCCTGCGCTACGTGTCCGGCATTGGGCGGAGGCTGACGGTGGCGCGATAGCGTGCGTCCATGATACGCATCCGGGTCCGGAAAGCCGGCCGGCGGCGCTGATCGTCCCACCGAGCCTCGGCGACCTGCTCGATCGCGCGGTGGCGGTCCGGCTCGCTGCATGGCTCAAGGGACGGCATGGATCGGGTGCCACCTTGTGCTCGATCTGCGCCGGCGCCTTCCTGCTGGCCGAGACCGGGTTGCTGGGCGGCCGGGCGGCAACGACCCATTGGAGCCTCGCGGAGACCCTGGCCCGCCGGTTTCCCGACATCCGCGTCGAAGCCGACAAGCTGATCCTCGACGACGGCGACATCATCACCGCGGGCGGTGTCATGGCCTGGACGGATCTCGGGCTGAAGCTGGTCGATCGCCTGCTCGGCCCCAGCATCATGCTGGCGACCGCGCGCTTCCTCCTGGTCGACCCGCCGGGGCGCGAGCAGCGCTTCTACAGCAACTTCTCACCCAGGCTGCAGCATGGCGACGAGGCCGTGCTGAAGGTGCAGTACTGGCTGCAGGCGCAAGCGGCGCAAGGCGCGTCGCTGCCGGCGATGGCGGCACGCGCCGGCCTGGAGCCGCGCACCTTCCTGCGCCGGTTCCGCAAGGCGACGGGGTTGCGGCCTACCGAGTACTGCCAGCATCTGCGGGTCGGCAGGGCGCGCGAGCGGCTCGAGTTCACCACCCGGTCCATTGAGCAGATCGCCTGGGAGGTCGGGTACGAGGACGTAGGCGCCTTTCGCAAGGTGTTCCACAAGGTGCTGGGGCTGTCGCCGGGCGACTATCGGCGCCGGTTCGGTGTCGGCGCGGCGGCCGAATGAGCGCGTCTGATATCCGCGTCGCCGAGGTCCTGGGCTTCTGGCGGGCGGCAGGCCCGGCACGGTGGTTCATGAAGGATGCGGCCTTCGACGCGGCGTTTCGGGACCGCTTCCTCGAGCTCCATTTCGCGGCGGCGCGGCGGGAGCTTGACGACTGGTCGACCAGCGCCGGTGGTGTGCTTGCCCTGCTCCTGCTGCTCGACCAGTTTCCGCGCAACGCGTTCCGTGGCACGGGCCACATGTATGCGACCGACCCGCTGGCCCTGCGGTTCGCGCGCGCGGCCCTGGCGCTGGGCCACGACCGGCTGGTCGACCCGGCACTCAGGGTCTTCTTCTATCTGCCTTTTGCCCACGCCGAGGACTCCGCCTGCCAGGAGTTGTCGGTCGAGCTCAATCGCGGCCTCGGCGGGGACTATGCGCAGCATGCGCTGGGCCACCGCGCCATCATCCGCCGCTTCGGCCGCTTCCCGCACCGCAACGACCTGCTCGGCCGATCGACCACGGTGGAGGAGGCCGAGTTTCTGGCCGCCGGCGGATTCGCGGGTTGAGCGCCGTGCCGACGGCCAGATGCCTCAATCGGCGTAGGCCGGGCGACCGGCCGGCGGGGTGGGAGGTACGGGCTTCGCCTTGTGACCCTCCGTGGGTCGGCTGAGGGTCAAGACCAGCAGCGAGGCGACGAGGCAGAGCGCACCGGCGGCGAAGAGGGCCGGCATGTAGCTGGCGAAGTCGTCGCGCGCGGCCCCGGCGCCGTAGGCCGCGGTGGCCGCACCCAGCTGGTGGCCGGCGAAGATCCAGCCAAAGGTGAGGTTGGCGCGCTCGGCGCCGAAGCGGTCCGCGGCCAGCCGGACCGTTGGTGGCACGGTGGCAACCCAGTCCAGGCCGTAGAATACCGCGAACAGCGACAGGCCATAGAACGAGAAGTCGGAGAACGGCAGATAGAGCAGGGAGAGGCCGCGCAAGCCGTAATACCAGAACAGCAGCCAGCGATTGTCGTAGCGGTCGGACAGCCAGCCGGAAAGGATCGTGCCGATGAGGTCGAACACGCCGATGGCCGCCAGCACGCCGGCGGCACCCACCGGGGCCACGCCGAAGTCGCCGCACAAGGTGATCCAGTGGGTCTGGATCAGGCCATTGGTGCTCGAGCCGCAGACGAAGAAGGTGGCGAACAGGATCCAAAAGGTCCGGCTGCGCGCGGCCTCACGCAAGGCCACGAGTGGCGAGAGGAGCAGCGTCCCGAGCCCATGCTCCGCCGCCGGGGCCGGGACCACGGCGTTGCCACCATAGGGTGCGAGACCGACATCCGCCGGTCGGTCGCGCATCAGCACCAGCACGAGGAGCATGGCCATCAGCAGGACACCCATGACCAGGGTCAGCGCGATTCGCCAGCCGAAACGCTCGGTGAGCTCCGCGAGCAAGGGCAGGAAGACGAGCTGACCGGTGGCGGTGCTGGCCGTCAGCATGCCGACGACCAGACCACGGCGCTGCGCGAACCAGCGCGTCGCCACGGTCGCCCCGAGGACCAGGGCGGTCATGCCGGTGCCGAGCCCGACGATGATCCCCCACAGCAGGACGAGCTGCCACACCTCGGTCATCAGCAGCGAGCCCACGAGGCCCGACATGATCAGGACCAGCGCCGAGCTGACGACCCGCTTAATGCCGAAGCGGTTCATGAAGGCGGCGGCGAATGGGCCCATCAGGCCGAACAGGACGAGGCGGATGGCCAGGGCCGAGGAGATATCGGCGTTCTGCCAGCCGAACTCGCGCTGCAGCGGTACGATCATGACCCCGGGCGCACCCACCGCCCCGGCCGTGGCCAGCATGGTGAGGAAGGTCGTCGCGGCGACGACCCAGCCATAGTGGATGTTCCGCCTGGCGAGGGTGGCGGCGAGCCGGGAGGAGATCATGCCGGGCGCCCCCAGCTGGCGGTCGAACGGCCGGCTGCCGGGTCGGGCCGGCGCAGGCTGAGAGACGCGAGCGACATGAAACACCCTCCAGTTACGGGTATGCACCCGCATTTCGGCAAAAAATTCACAGCATTTGCAGCAGGTTGCGCAGCTCAGCCGCCTGCGTGGCGTCGAGCTTGGCCTCGATCCTGCGCTGCACCTCCCGCCAGAGCGGCACCGCACGCTGCAGCAGGTCGCGCCCCTGGTCGGTCAACTCCACCGAAGCCTCGCGCTGGTCCGCGCCATGGGTAATCCCGACCAGACCCATGCGCTGCAGCACGCGCACATTGCGCCCGACGGTCGAGCGGTCGAGCTCGACCCGTCGGCCGAGCTCGGTCAGCGACACCGGTGCCGCGCGCTCGATGTTCCGCAGCAGGCTGAACTGCGCGAGATTGATGCCCACCGACTCCAGCGCAGCATCGTACTGCGCCGTCATCCTGCGGGCGGCGGTGCGGAGCACAGCACAGTAGCATTCCATAGCCATGATGCGGGCATATACCCGCAAGCCCGCCGCCAGGCAAGCGGAGAATCGCTGGCCGCCGGCTCACGACGTCACCGGCATGGCGGGTGCGCTCGGCTGCCATACGGGCAACTCGAACCAGAAGGTCGAGCCCTTGCCGGGCTCGGAGCGGAAATCGATGCGGCCACCATGCCGTTCCACCAGCGCCTTGCTGATGTGGAGCCCGAGGCCGGTGCCGCCCTTGCTGCGCGTGTTGGAATTGTCGGCCCGGGCGAACCGCTCGAAGATCCGGCCATGAAACGCCGGATCGATTCCGATCCCGCTGTCCTCGATCTCGACCCGGACCCAGCCGTGCTGCTACTGGATGCGGAGCCGAACGATGGCGCCGGGTGGGGAGAACTTGACGGCGTTGCCGACGAGATTGCCCAGGACCTGATGGATCCGCTCACCGTCCGCATGCACCAAGGGGTGATCCGTGGCTGCCGCCGCCTCGAGGCTCAGGCCTACCTGCAGGCTGGCGGCATCGGCCGCACGCGTCTCGAGACACTGGGCCACGAGCTCGTGCAGCGTGATCGGCGCGAATTCGAGCTTGACCTGCCCGCTGCCCAGTCTCTCGACATCGAGGATATCGTCGACTAGGCGCTTCAGCCGCTCCGAGTTCCGGTAGGCCAGCTGGATGAGCCGTGAGCTGACGGCCGGCAGTGCCTCCGTTCCATGGGCGATGAGCTTCAGGGATGCGAGGATCGAGGTCAGCGGCGTGCGCAGCTCATGGCTTGCGGTCGAGATGAACTCGCTCTGCAGCCGCTCGATTCGCTTGCGCTCGGTGATGTCGCGCACGATGCCGATATAGAGGAGGCGCTCGCCGAGGCGCATCTCGCTGAGGCCGAGGGCCAGCGGAACGGACGAGCCGTCCGCGCGGAGGCCGTCGACCTCGCACTCGAAGCCGGCGACATGCCCAGCCACCGCATGAACCCGTTGATGATGATAGCAGTCGCTGAGTACGGCAGCGAATGTCGGCATGAGCACCGCCACGTCACGACCCAGAAGCGTGTCCGGCACATAGCCGAACATGCGCCCGGCACTTTGGTTCAACGACTCGATGGCCCCCTGCTCGTTGATGGTGACGATGCCGTCGACGACATTGTCGAAGATGGCGTTCAGCCGGGTGATCGTGTCGCGCAGCTCGTTCCGGACCGCCATCTCACGGGTGATGTCGATATGCATCACCACCGCGCCACGCTTGGTGGGGTCGGCGAGCGGCGCGACGAGCAGCTGGAACCATCGTTGCCCGTTGGGCGTCGGGCAGACATATTCCTGGGTGTAGAATGGCAGCGCGCCGCGGAGGACCGCGCGGACACCCTCGGCGATGGCGGGCGCCCCCTCGGCCGAAGCGCCGTGCGCATTGGTGCAGATGTCGACGTAGCTCCGGCCCACGAAAGAGTAGCCTCTGGGCAGGCCGTTGCTCTCACCGCTGGCCTGCCATTGGCGGTTGACGACCAGAATGCGCCCCGATCGGTCCAGCAGGGCGATCTGGGCCGGCAGCGCATCGAGGATGGCGGCACGCTCGGCACCAAAGGCACGCTGGACGGCTTCGCGCTGCCGGAAGTGCTTCTGCGTCTGCGGAAGCAAATGCAGCGCGCCGGACGGCTGCACCACGGCATCGACCTGGCCGCCGGTCAGCTCCAGGATGCGTTCCTGCGTGGAGGTGAGGATGGCAACGAGCTCCAGCAGTTCCTCATGCCGATCGACAGCCGTCCGGTCCACCGCGCTCATCGGGGGCGGAGCTCTGCTGCCAGCGTATGCAGCAGGACGGAGGTCTCGCCGAGATCGCCGACGATCGACCGCAACGGTGGCGGGGCCACGATCGCCAGGGTCGGCGTGAGCAGCACCATGTCCGCAAGGGCACGTTCGGGCTCGACGAACAGGTCGACGATCTCGATTTCGTACCGTTCGGGAAAATAAGCTTCGCAGAAGCTGTACAGGTTGGCCGTGGCGCGTTGCGAATGTGGCGCGTCGCCCGCGATGTAGAGGCGGAAGCGGACGACGGGGCTAGTCACGGCCGGTCTCGTCGGACTCGGCATAGGCGTCGCCCCGTCTTATCCGATGCAACGCGCGCTGGTTCTCGAGTTCCGCGGCGGCGGTACTTTGTGCCGTTTCCCGCAGACTGGCGATGCCGGCGCGTCTGGCGGCGAGCTCGTGCTGCAGGGCCTTCAGACGGCCTTCGAGCTCGAACGTCTCGGCCTCCAGCAGCAGGCGTTGCCGTTCCGCTGCGGCCTCGGCCTCCGCGGCCGCGAGGCGTTCGGCCTGCTCCTTCTCCCAGCGCATGGTGCCCATCAGCACCTCGCCGCCGGCCGTGTAGATATCGGCGAGGGTCACCCCGCGCGCGTCCAGGACCAGCTCGCGCACCTGGTTGGAATGGCTTGTTCCCCGCGACTTGATGATCGAGAGGGCACGATTGCGCTCGCCGGCGTGCACCAGGTAGCTCAAGTGGATCCAGGTATCCGCCAGCGTCGAGACCTGTAGCGGCGTGCCCTCCATGGCGGGATTGTTGGCGTCCAGGAGGCTGGTGCAGAAGAGCGTGATGCTCTCGGCCTTGGCCCAATCGATCAGGCGCTCCACGACGTCGCGCGCGTTGCCCTTGTTGCCGGACTTCGACAAGGCCGAGATCGGGTCGACCACCACGCAGCGGGACCCTTGCGCGTAAGCCGTCTCGCGAATGCGCATCATATGCGTCTCGGCGCTGCCGCTGGTCGAGCGCGCCCAGATCATGCGCAGGAGCCCGCTGTCCCGGTGGGGCGCCAGATCGATACCGACCGAGTTGAGGTTGCGGATCACCTCGTCGGCCGGGGAGTCGAGGGTGATGAACAGGGTCGGGTCGCCCCGGTCGCAGGCGGCATGGGTGAAAGCGCCGGCCAGCGTCGTCTTGGCGGTGCCGGGGGCTCCGGTCAGCAGCACGCCCGCCCCACGGTAATAGCCGCCGCCCAGCATCGTATCCAGACGCTCGACGCCGCTGGACATGCGTTCGGTTGGGGCCACTGCTTGCTCACGCTCGGCGCTGGCGGTGAAGGCGACCTCGATTCCCTGCGGGCCGATGAGCAGCGGCGTCGTGTTCTCCTCGAACGACGAGCCGCGGTACTTGCCGATGCGGATGCTGCGCTGGGACGTCCCCTGGACCATCTCCTGACGCAGCGAGATCGAGCAATCCACCATGAACTGCATGAACTCGAGGGAGCGCGAGAGGGCGCCCTGGCGCCGCGGGCTGGCCTTGGCGGTGATGATGGAGGTCAGCTCCCGCTGAGCCAGCCAGGCGTGCAGGCGGTAGGTCTCCTGCCGCTCGGCCTCACGCCCGTCCAGCAGGGCCAGCACCATGTCCAGCGCATCGAAGGCGATGCGGCGAGCACCCATCCTGGCCGCCTTGGCCTCGATCGCCGCGAGCATGCCGCCGAGGTCGAAGCTGCCCGACTGGACGAGCCCGGGGCTGGGCTGCGCGTCGAGGAAGAACAGCTGCTGCCGTTGCAGCGCCGGCAGGTCCCAGCCGAAGCTCGCGGCATTGGCGACGATCCGCTTCGAGCTCTCCTCAAACGCCACGAAGATGGCCGGCTCGCCGGCGTGCCTGGCGCCGTTGACCAGGGTCTGCAGGGCGAGGATGGTCTTGCCGCAGCCTGGGCCACCCTCGATCAGCGTCGTGCGGCCTTGGGGCAGGCCGCCCCGCGTGATGCCGTCCAGACCCGCAATGCCCGTCGCCGCCTTCTCGATCGGCTGGGCCGCCCCGGTCGTGCCCGTCATCTGTTATCGGCCCCATGCCGGCTGGAATTGGGTCTGCCAGCGCGGCAATGCTGACGATCAATATTCTCCCCTACTGCGTAGAGAGATTTGCGCGGTGCCGTCAAGCTGCTGGCAGCGGTACGCACCGAAGGTTGCAAGGGCGCGGGTCGGCTGGAGGCTCAGGATTCAATTACAACGCGAATGATCTGGTCTCGATCCGGGCGCGGACCGAGCACCTCGCAGCAGCCACCATCGAGACTGTGCCAAGCTGAGGATGGTTTGTCTTGCCTACATCACGGCCGTACGGCGCGACAGGGCCGCCGGGCAAATCGTTGCCCGGTGTGATGCTTCGTTCGTGAGCATCGGTATGAGCTCGTGGCCTCCGGTCGTTGACCGGAGTCGACGCTTCACTGGGCAGGCGCCCGCCGGAACTGGAACAGGCACGAGATCCAGCCGGGATTCTGACTGTTGACTACTGGTTCCGGCACAATCCCGGGGCTCCGAGGAAACCTTCAGGAAAATGCCTCAGGCAGCGTGGCGGTTGATGGCGGCGAGGGCCCGGCGTTGATGACGGTTCAACTTGCGTGCGGGCTCGGGTTCGCTCGGCAGCGTGCCGTCCACGGCGGCGGCCGCGCCCGGCACGGCGGCTGCTGAAGGGGCCGGGGACGCCAGGACGGCAGCGGATGGTGAGCGCTCGGGTTCGCTC
>JBATRI010000361.1:0-15576 GCA_049292515.1 Geminicoccaceae bacterium | reverse complement strand
GGGTCAGGCGCGGGCGGCGCAGGGTCGGGTCGGGGATCGGGGCGGCGCGGAACAGGGCCTCGGTGTAGGGGTGGCGCGGCTGCTGGAACAGGGCCCGGGTGGGGGCGATCTCGACCAGCCGGCCCAGATACATCACCGCCACCCGGTCGGCGATGTGGCCGACCACGGCCAGATCATGGGTGATGAACAGGATGGTGAGCGCCATGCGCGCCTGCACGGCCTGGAGCAGGTTGACGATCTGGGCCTGGATCGAGACGTCGAGCGCCGAGACCGGCTCGTCGGCGACCAGGAACTCGGGCTCGACGATCAGCGCCCGGGCGATGCCGATGCGCTGCCGCTGGCCGCCCGAGAACTCGTGCGGGAAGCGCTCGGCGTAGGCAGAGGAGAGGCCGACCAGATCGAGGATGGCGCCGACGCGCTCGCGCCGCTGCGCCCGGCCGAGGCCCGGCTCGTGCACGCGCAGCGGCAAGGAGAGGATCTGCTGCACGGTCTGGCGCGGGTTCAACGACGCGAACGGGTCCTGGAAGACGAGCTGCATGCGCCGGCGGAACGGGCGCAGCGCCGCGCGCGACAGACGGGTGATGTCCTGGCCGGCGAAGGTGATGCGGCCGGCGGTGGGGTCGAGCAGGCGCAGGACCGTCTTGCCGACGGTGGTCTTGCCCGAGCCGCTCTCGCCGACCAGGCCCAGGATCTCGCCCCTGGCGACGCTGAAGCCGACGCCGTCGAGCGCGCGCACGGTCTGGGCGCCGCGGCCGAAGAAGCCGCCGCCGACGGAGAAGTGCTTGTGCAGGCCCTCGACCTCGAGGAGTGGCGTGGTCGTGGATGGCGGGGTGGTCATGGCTGGCGGGGTGATCATGGCCGGGCGAGCTCCTGCCAGCGGCAGCAGCGCACCAGATGCCCGTCGCCGGCGGCCTCCAGCCCGGGCAGGGCGCTGCGGCAGCGTGGCGGGTCGGCATGGCCGCAGCGCGGCTCGAAGGCGCAGCCCGGCGGCATCAGATGCGGATCGGGCACGCTGCCCGGGATGAAGGCCAGGTCGTGGTGGCGGTCCAGGCTCCAGTCCAGACGCGGCACCGAGCGCAGCAGCCCTTGCGTGTAGGGCATCAGCGGCTCCTTCAGGACCGGGACGACCCCGCCCGCCTCGACGATGCGGCCGGCATACATGACCATGACGCGGTCGGCGATCTCGGCGACCACGCCCAGATTGTGGGTGATGAACAGGACGGCCATGCCGGTGCGCTGCTGCAGGTCCTGCAGCAGGTCCAGGATCTGCGCCTGGACGGTGACGTCGAGGGCCGTGGTCGGCTCGTCGGCGATCAGCACCTGCGGGTCGCAGGCCAGCGCCATGGCGATCATCACCCGCTGGCGCATGCCGCCCGAGAGATGGTGCGGGTAGGCGTCCAGGCGCTTGGCCGGCTCGGGGATGCCCACGAGCTCGAGCAGCTCGGTGGCCCGGCGCGTGGCGGCCCGGCGGTCGAGGTCGCGGTGGTAGCGCAGGGCCTCGGTGATCTGCCGGCCCACCTTGTGCACCGGGTTGAGCGAGGTCATCGGCTCCTGGAAGATCATCGAGATCGCCTCGCCGCGCAGGGCGCGCATCTGCGGCTCGGGCAGGGCCAGAAGATCGAGGGTGGTGCCGTCGGCGCGGGTCAGCATCACCCGGCCGGTGATCCGTGCGCGCGGCGGTGCGGGCGTCAGGCGCATGATGGCGAGGCTGGTGACGCTCTTGCCGGAGCCGCTCTCGCCGACCAGGGCCAGGGTCTCGCCGGCGCGGACCTCGAGCGAGACGCCGCGCACGGCGGGCACCGGGCCGCCGTCGGTCTGGAAGGTGACCGCGAGGTCCTGGACGGTGAGCACGGCGGGGGCCGAGGCCATCAGTGCAGGTCCAGCCGGGCGTCGAGCGCGTCGCGCAGGCCGTCGCCGACGAAGTTGAAGCTCGCCACCGCCAGCGTGATCATCAGGCCGGGGAAGATCGCGAGCCAGGGCGCCGAGACCAGGTATTGCTGGGCGTTGTTCAGCATGTTGCCCCAGCTCGCCATCGGCGGCTGGATGCCGTAGCCGAGGAAGCTGATGTAGGATTCCATCAGGATGGCGCGGGCCACGGTCAGGGTCGCGGCGACGACGATGGCGCCGATGACGTTGGGGACCAGCTCGCGGAACATGATGGTGGCGTCCGAGGCGCCGATCATCAGGGCGGCGGTGGCGAAGTCGCGCTCGCGCAGCGAGCGGACCTGGTTCTGCACCACGCGGGCTACCTCCATCCAGGCGGTGGCGGCGATGATCAGGGTGATCATCGGCACGCTGGGCTTGATGAACGCGGCCAGGGCCAGCAGCAGGAACACCGAGGGGAAGCACAGGACCGCGTCGACGATGCGCATCAGGACCGCGCCGATCCAGCGGCCGTAATAGCCGGCGACGGCGCCGACGATGGTGCCGAAGACGACACTGATCAGCATGGCGGCGAAGCCGACGCTGAGCGAGATGCGGCCGGCCATCAGCAGGCGGGCGGCGAGATCGCGGCCGAGCTGGTCGGTGCCCAGCACGTGGGCGCCGCCGAAGGGGGCGGCGAAGCGGTTGCGGATGTCGATGCGCAGGTCGTCGAACGGGATGAGCAGCGGCCCGACCGTCGAGGCCAGGATCAAGAGGGCGATGACGATCAGGCCGAACACCGCCAGCCGATGGCGCATGAAGCGCATCAGGGCCCGGTTGCGGGCGGCCGGCAGGCGGGGGGCGTCGAGGGTGGCGGCTTGCTGCATGGCGGTCAGTCCAGCCGGATACGGGGGTCGGCCACCGCGCAGAGCAGGTCGGCCAGAAGGTTGCCCGCGAGCACGAGCAGCGCCGAGAACATCAAGATGCCCATGACCACGGGATAGTCGCGGTAGCCAAGCGAATCGAGGAACAGGCGGCCCATGCCCGGCCAGGTGAAGATGGTCTCGGTGACCAGCGCGCCGCCGAGCAGGGTCGGCAGCTGCATGCCGGCCAGCGTGATCATCGGGATCAGCGCGTTGCGGACGGCATGGTGCAGCAGCACGACCCGCTCGGGCAGGCCCTTGGCCCGTGCGGTGCGGATGAAGTCCTGGTTGATGACGTCCAGCATCGAGGCGCGCATGTAGCGACTCCAGACCGCGACCTCGACCAGGGCCAGCACGATCGACGGGGCGATCAGGTGATGCAGGAAGTCGAGCAGCGAGGCGTCGCCGATCGTGTACATGTTGCCGGACGGCACCCAGCCCAGCTTGACCGAGAAGACATAGATGACCACCAGCCCGAACCAGAAGGTGGGGATCGACAGTGCCACCATGGCGCCGATCGTGGCCAGGTAGTCGAACGCCGAGTAGCGGCGGATGGCCCCCATGACGCCGATCCACAGGCCCAGGACGACAGCGATCAGGGTGGCCGTGAGCATCAGCTCGAGCGTGGCGAAGAGGTGCGAGCCGATCACGCTCAGCACGGGCTGCGTGTCGCGGTAGGAGCGGCCCCAGTCGCCGCGCAGCAGATGGGTGAACCAGTCCCAGTACTGCACGGGCAGCGGGCGATCGAGGCCCATCTGCGCCGCGATGCGCGCGATGTCCGCCTGCGACATGCCGGGCACCAGCGCGAACTGGGCCAGCGGGCCGCCCGGGGCCAGATGCAGGACGGCAAAGCCGATGATCGAGACCAGCACCATGAGGATCAGGTTCTGGCCGATGCGGCCGAGCAGGTAGGTCAGCACGCGCCGCGGCTCCTTTCCTTTGGCCCGGCCGGGCACAGCACCCGGCCGGGCAGCTCAAGTCGATGGATCAGGAAGCCCAGTACCACTGGCCTGCGTTCCAGCTGTTCTCCTGGACCGACACGTTGGGCGTGAAGTTCTGTAGCCCCTCCTTGATGCCCTCGACCATCTTGTACTGGAAGATCGGCAGGTAGGGCAGGTCGTGCCGGGTCTGCTTCTGCATGTCGTAGTAGATTTCCTTGCGCTTGGCCTGATCGACCGCGGCGGCGCCCTCCGCCAGCAGCCTGTCGACCTCGGGGCTCGAATACTGGGTCGTGTTCTGCCCGGTGCCGCCCTTGGCGCCGATCGCCTTGCTGGAGAAAAAGTCGTTGGCGTCGGGGTCGGGCCCGATGCCGAAGCCGATGCCGACCATCGTGGTGTCGAACTTCGACATCATCCAATAGTCGCCCCACATCACCGCCGGCGGCAGGTTGTTGATCGACATCTTGGCGCCGATCTCGCCCCAGGTCTGCTGCAGGAGCTGCTGCGCCTGCTCGCGGGTGTGGTTGCCGGCCGTGGTCGAGTTGGTGAACTCGAGCCGCATCCCGTTCTTCTCGCGCACCCCGTCGGCGCCCAGCGTCCAGCCGGCCTCCTCCAGGATCTGCCTAGCCTTCTCGGGATCGTAGCTGTGGGCCGGGAGATCGGGATTGTAGGCCCAGCTCTCCTTGGGCAGGAAGGATTCGGTGGGCGTGGGCAGGCCGTAATAGATGGTTTCGATGATGCTCTGCTTGTCCATCGCCAGGTAGAGCGCATCGCGCACCGCCTGCTCCTGGAAGATCGGCAGGCCGAGATTGAAGGCGATGTTCTCGACGAAGGGCTGCGGCACCGGCGTCACGACGCGGCCGGGCAGCGCCTTGGCTTCCTCGTAATGATCCGGGCTGATGCCCTGGATGCCCGTATAGTCGACGTCCCCCGTCTGGAACTGGGTGTAGAGGACGGTCATGTCGGGGATGTACTTGAAGATCAGCCGCTCCAGGTACGGGCCCTCGCCGAAATAGTCCTCGAAGGCCGTGAGCGTGATGTGATCGCCCGGTACCCGCTCGGTCCACTTGAACGAGCCGGTGCCGACGGGCGCGGTGTTGAAGGACGAGGTGTTGGGATCGGCCTCCTTGCCCAGGATGTGCTTGGGCACGATGAAGGTCCAGGACAGGATCGCCGGGTAGGGAGCGTAAGGCTTCTCCAACCGCCAGGTGAGCTCGGTCGGCGAGACGACCTCGATGTCGCGCACCAGCTCGTGGCCGGCACGGCGGCCGGCGCGGAAGTCGGGGTTGTTGATCAGCTCGATCGTGAACTTGACGTCCTCGGCGGTGAACGGCGTGCCGTCATGCCACTTGATGCCGTCCTTGAACTTGAGCCGCCAGTTGAGGCCATCGGCCGACATGCCGCCATTCTCGACGGTCGGGATCTCGGTGACGAGATCGGGGATCAGGTTGCCGTCGGGGCCGGGCCGCCAGAGGGCGCTGAACAGGTTGAAATAGACGCCCTCGTCGACCTCGATGTGCAGCATCAGGGGATTGAAGACGGTGGGCTCCTGCGAGAAGCCGATCACCGCCTGGCCGGTGGGCTTGGCAGGCGGGGTCGCCGCGTTGGCCCGGGGCATCCAGCCCACCTGCGGGCCGAGCCATGCCATGGCGGCGCCTGCCGCCCCCGTCGCCATCAACCTGCGCCTGGTCGGTCGCATCATGCTGTCCATCGTCATCTGAGGGTCCCCCATCTTGCTGCCGGACGGCCGGTGCGCCGTGACGCGCCGGCGGTAAAACCGTCAAACGTGGCCCATGGGCTCGGCCCGCGTGCCGTCGAGAAAGCGCGACAGGCGGAACGGCGTCGCGTCAACCACCGGATCGCGGCCCATGACCAGATCGGCCACCAACCGGCCGGCGCCGGGACCGATCCCGAAGCCATGACCCGAGAAGCCGGTGGCGACGAAGAAGCCCGGCACGGTGTCGACCGGCGAGATCACCGGCACGATGTCCGGCGTCACGTCGATGCGCCCGGCCCATTCCTGCACCACCTGCGCCCGGGCGAAGGCCGGGAAGTCGCGGCTCAGGTCCCTGAGTGCTCTGGTGATCGAGCCCCGCTCGGGTGCCGGATCGTTGATCCGGATTTCCTCGAACACGGTGTGATCCTCGCCGGTCCAGCGCTTCTTGAAGCCGGACTCCTGCAGGAAGCGGCGGCCGACGCGCAGCTGGTGCGAGCGCCACTCGATCTGCAGCGCCGGCAGGAAGTCCTTGAGGAAGCGGAAACTGTCGGGTGACAGCTCGTGCAGGTTGGCCGCACCGTTGGCGATGGTGTAGCCGCCGTCGAGCCGCTTGCGGAAGGCATAGCCCGTCATCCACAGGGCCGATTCCGGGGCACCTGCGAGCGGGGCCGTGCGCATCACTGAGTTGATCACGGTGAGCTGCGGCAGCCGGATGCCGAGATTGCCCATGAACAGGCTCGACCAGGCGCCGCCGGCCAGCACGACGGACGAGGTGCGGATGCGCCCCTTCTCGGTGACGACGCCCGCCACCTTGCCGCCCTCCTGCTCGATCGTCCTGACCGCGCAGTTGGTGAGCACCTTGGCGCCCAGGCGGCGGGCGGCGAGGGCGATGGCGGGGGCGGCCTTCTGCGGTTCCGCCCTGCCGTCCGAGGCGGTGAACAAAGCCCCCTTGAACTTGCCGGCGGCGCCCGGCATCAGCCGGTCGAACTCGTCCCGGCCGATGATCCGGGAATCGAGCTGGTAGAGCTGGGCGTGCCGCAGCCAAGCCTCCTGCCGCGCCATGTCGGCATCGGTCTCGATGCCATACATGATGCCGGTGGTGCGAAAGCCGGTCTCAGCCTGGACCAGCTGGCTCATGCCCTGCCATTGGCGCAAGGCTTCGATCGCCAGGGGCAACTCGCGCGGATCGCGGCCCTGCTTGCGCACCCACCCCCAGTTGCGACTCGACTGCTCGCCGGCGATGTCGCCCTTCTCGCACAAGGCCACCGACACGCCGCGCTGGGCCAGATGCAGAGCGGTGCAGGTGCCGATGATGCCGCCGCCGATGATGACCACGTCCGCGTGGGTCGGCGGGGTCGGGTCCAGCGGTACCGGGTCGAGCTTCGGCCCCATGCTCAGCGATACCCGCGCAGGAGAGAATTCACAGGCTTTCCTCCAAGGTGGAATTGATGGGCAGCTCGGCGATGCTGGCCGTGTTCGGCAGATCGAGGACGAAGGCCACGATGCGGGCGAGATCGTCGGGCTGGGTCATGGTCTCCGGCGCACGATCGGTGACGGCGGCACTCATGTCGGAGACCACGAAGCCCGGGCAGACGGCGACCGCGCGCACACCCTCGTCCCAGCCGCTCTGGCGCACGGCATGGGTCAGGGCCAGGGCCGCGAACTTGCTCACCGAGTAGAGGCCGGAGCGCGGCGTCTTCACCCGCAGCCCGGACAGCGAGACGATGGTCACCACCCGGCCGCGGCCGCAGGCGACGAGCTGCGGCCAAGCCGCCCGGATCAGCCGCAGCGGCGACTTGACGTTGACCTCGAGCAGCGCGTCGAGGTCCTCGTCCGCCGCCTCGATCACCGTCTTGGGGATCATGATGCCGGCATTGGCGACGATGGCGTCGATCCGGCCGAAGCGCTCGACCGCCGCCTCGACCCAAGCCGCCTCGCTGGTGCGGTCCATCGCATCGTAGGCATGGACCTGGGCCACACCCTCGATCGGCTGCGGTCGGCGCACGCCCACGGAAACGTCCCAGCCCCGGCCGGTCAGCTCCTGCACGATGGCGGCACCGATGCCGCGATTGCCGCCCGAGACCAGGGCCACCCTGCGCGCGTTCATGGCTGCACTCCCATCGCTGCCATCATGTCCGTGGCACGGTCGTGGGCAGGGCTGCCACATGCGCCTCGTAGAGCTTCATCAGCATGCGCAGGAGCTCCGCCTGTTCGGTTGGCGAAAGTACCCCGAAGAAGCGCGCCGATTGGCCGAGCGCGATCGCCCGCACCCGCTCGAGCAGGCTCGCCCCCTTGGGCGTGATGTAGAGCTCGTGTGCGCGACGCTCCTCGGCGTCCACCTTGTGCTCGATAAGGCCATGCGACTTCATCTGCTCGATCACGCGGGCCATGGCGGCGCGGTCCTTGTGAATGAAGTGGGCGATCACCGACGGTCGGATGCCGGGATTGGCCGCGGTCAGCAACAGCACCGAGACCTTGCCGGTCCCCTTCGGCAGCGAGACTGCGGCGATCTCGTGGTCGTGGGACTTGTTGAGGGCGAGACCAACGGTACGGGCATGGAAGCTCAACAACGTGCCCAGAATGTCGAGCGAGACGTCGGAATAATCGATGGTGCGCGGCTCCGGGCGCGGCGGCGCGCCTGGATGGGGGCGCGCCAGGTCTTCCCCAATAAGGGCCATGACTTGCTCTCCTCTGATCCGACTTCAGTATGCAAGCGCGCATCGGCAGGTCCTCGCCTCAATAGGGCGGCGGGTTGACGCCCTCGCGCCGTGCCACCCGCTGATCCTGCCAGCGCGTGGCCGCGAGGAACATACGCGGCACGAATTTCATGTAGAGGGGCACCGATTTCAAAGGCTCGAGCGGCAGCGTCAGATCCTGCTGCGGCACGCCCATGGCCCAATCGCACAAGACGCCGCCCATCATGGTCCCGGTCGGCACGCCACGGCCGGAATAACCCAAAGACGCGATCACGCCGGGCGCCAGCTCGAACAGGCGCGGGAAGGTCTTGGGCTGCATGTCGAGCTCGCCGGTCCAGTAATATTGAAAATCGACCTCATCGAGCTGGGGCAGGATCCATTTGAGCTTGTCGCCGGTGAATTTCTTGGTGTAGTCGACATCACCGCCACGGCGGCCCTCGACGAATACCGAGGTGACCAGACGACCGTCCTTATTGTATTTGTAGATCATCGGATCGGCGCGGGTCTCGACCACGGTGTGGTTGGAGGGCGCTATGGTCTTGCGGACATTGTCGCCCAGCGGCTGCGTCGCCAGGATGGCCACCGTCATCCGCTGAAAGCTGCTCTCGAGACCGGGCCAGTAGCCATCCGTGTAGGCCCCCGTGCCGCAGATGACCTTGTCGGCGAGGACAGCACCGCGCGGCGTCTCCACCCGCCAGCGGCGGGTGCCGCTGGGCATGATCGCCTGCACCGGCGAATCGGTGTGGACGATACCGCCCAGGCCGATCGCGGCGCGGGCAAGGCCGCGCGCGTAGCCCAACGGATTGAGATGGCCGCCTTCGGGATGATGCCAGGCACCGTAATAGCGCGGCGAGCCGGTGAGCCTCTCGGTCTCGTTTCTGTCGAGCAGCTCGGTGATCTTGCCGGCCGAAGCATAGGTCTTCTGCTTCTCCTCCAGCGTCTTCAGCTTGGAAGGTGCATGGGCCACCATGAGATAGCCGTTCTGCACGCCCTCGCAGTCGATCGCGTAGCGCTTGATGAGATCGAAGACGAGATTGGCGGCGTTGGTCTGCCGTTCCACCAGGCGCTCGCCGTAAACCGGCCCCAGCATCTTGCGCACGGTCGGGATCGAGTAGAAATGGAAGGTCGGCGTGCAGTGGCCGGCATTGCGCCCCGAGCAGCCGAAGCCGACGCCGCGCGCCTCGACGACGACGACGCGCACACCCTTCTCGGCCAGATGCAGGGCCGCGGAGAGGCCGGTGTAGCCGGCGCCGATGACGCAGACATCAGCCGTGACCTCGTCCACGAGCGGCACGGTCTCGGGAGGTGCGGCCGCTGTCGCGTACCAGAGTGACGCCTCGATCGGCGACGGCTGCATTCGCTTTGCCCCTTCCACCGCAAATTAGGAACGGCCGAGCAAGCTGACGAGGGCGGCTATGGCCCGAACGGCCGGTGTGGCCGGCTTCCTTCCGTCGACGCGACGGAGCGGGCGCATCTCCTCGCTGCGTCACCGTAGCGACGCATCGTCAGTCTCGTTCGGCCCGCGTTGTGACAATTGTTGTCATCAACAATGGATGACGTCAAGCATTGGTGGAGGCAAAGCGGTTCTGCCTGCCAGCAGCGATGTTGGGCCGGCCGTCAAGCTCGGGCCGCGACATTTCCAGTCAGGAGTGGACGGTTGGAAGTCAGCAGGCCGCCTTCGTGGCCCGATGGGCGGGCCTGAAAGCGTCCACCATCTGCCGCCTGACTTGGACGGCGAGGGCATTCTCGTCCAGGATGACGTCCTGCTCGCGCAGGATCGCACCGGCTTGCACCTCGCGCCGGAGCGTCACCCCATGCGCGAGCCCGATCGGTAGAGCCTCCTCGGCATGGCTGCGGGCCGACGGAATGACCTTGCCGTAGACGGTGTAGCCGCCCTCGCCGTCTAGGGTCTCGCCGGGCTTGAGCGTGCGCTTGGCCACCGCCACCGGATCGCCCCGCCACGCCCGGGGGGCGCCCGTGGGCTCGCCGCGCAGGGCGGCGTTGAGGACGGAGATCGAGAGCTCCAGCCCGATCAGGTGGAAGGGCTTGTACATGGCGGCATAGCGGCCGCTCGCATCGGTGCGCAGCCCGTACTGGCCGAAGCAGGCGGCGGCATAGTCGTTGGGCGCCTTCAGCACGACGTAGACGCCCCAGCGCAGGTCCCTGGCCACCGGCCGCCCGTCGCGCTCGAGCGAGGACACCACCTCGACCATGCCCTCGCCCTCGAGCAGGCCGCCCTGCTCGCACGGCCGGAGGATGTGGGCCAGATCGTCCACGCCGCAGGGCGGGAAGAGGAGCCCGTCGCCCGGCACATCGAGCCCGCAGGCATTGGCGATAGCCGCCATCTCGATCGCCGACTTGGTGCCGTCGAGGAAGGAGTTGAACATTTGCGGGTTCATGCCCGCGGCCCTGGCCTGCTCCGGCGTCAGGCCGTAATGCGTCCAGACATCGTCGGGCGTGACCGTGTGGTAGAGGGGCAGGTACTTGGTCCCCTTTCCCGCCGCCGCCACCGAGAACCCGGCGGCGCGCGCCCAGTCCACCATCTCGGCCACCAGCGCCGGCTGGTCGCCATAAGCCATCGAGTAGACCACACCGCGCTCGCGCGCCTTCGCCGCGAGGAGCGGCCCGGCCAGCACGTCGGCCTCGACGTTGACCATGACGATATGCCTGCGGGCCTCGATCGCCGCCAGCGCGTGGGTGATCCCGGCCACGGGCGAGCCCGTGGCCTCGATCACCACTTCGACTTCATCGCCAGCGCAGGCGTCGAGCCCAGATTCGACGAAGCGCGTCCGGGCGATCCGCTGCTCATCCCAGCCCACGCGCCGGCAGGCCTCGCGCGCGCGATCGGGATCGAGGTCGGCGATCACGGCCACGTCCAGGCCAGGGATGGTCGGGACCTGGGAGAGGAACATCGAGCCGAACTTGCCGGCACCGATCAGGCCAGCCCGGACCGGCTGCCCCGCCTCGCTGCGGGCGGCCAGCTTGTGCATCAGGTTCACGGGATGGCCCCCCTTATTCCACCACTCGCGCGTCGCCATGCGCAGCACCTTTGACACGACCAGTGTAGAGGGGCAGACGACCAGAGCGATAGAAATCAGAAGGCCATTGCCGGCGATTTCGTCCGAAGCTCTGGGCCTTCGCCGGCCCGCCATGCAGGACGGGGACGATGAAGGGGTTCAAGGACTGGTCGCGGCGGTGGCATCATGCCGGGCAGGAATGGCGCCCAGGCGGTCGGACCCGTCCTGGGGGCGAGGGGCGCCGCGGGCGAGCGCATCCAGATAGTGGCCGAGATGGTCATCGGCGACGGCGTCCCAGCTGCGCCCGAGTGCCAGCACGCGCGAGCGTCGCTGATGCTGGACCAGCAGCGCCGGATCGACGAGGTAGCGCTCGATCGCGGCGGCCAGCGCCGTGGGGTCACCCGGTGGCACGATGGCCCCGTTGTCGTGCACGATGCCCGCGGCGCTGGTCTGCGTCGCGACGATGGCCATGCCCGCCGCCATCCCTTCGAGGACGACGTTGGGCATCGCATCGGCCACGGCCGGCAGGACCAGAATGCCGCTCCGCCCGAGCAGCCGGGCAAGCTCGCCACGGTCGAGCCGGCCGGTGAAGGTCACCTGTGGCCCGATCCCGAGCTGCTGACAGCGGGTCTCGAGCGCCCCACGTTCCGGGCCGTCCCCCGCGATCGTGAGGTTCAGGCCGGCGTGCCGCGCCTTCAGCATCGCCACGGCGTCGAGCAGGAACGCCACGCCCTTGCGCGGGATGAGCCGACCGGCGAACACAAGCGACGGGCTGCCGCCATTGGCGCCGGGCCGGAAGTGATCGGCATCCACGCCATTCGGCAGGATGCCGATCGGAAGGTCGGTTGCGGTTCGCTGCGCCAGTGCCTGCAGGCTCCGGCTCACCGCCACCACCCCGGCCGCATCGCGCCACACGCGTCGGGCGATGTGGCCGAGCAGCAGCGGGTCCAGAAGACGCAGGCGTCGGTTGTAGCCGGGAACGTCCGAGCCGCGCAGCGAGACCAGATAAGGCTGCCGATGGCGCAGCCACCAGCCGACCAGGCCGGCGGGAAAGCCGGACCAGCAGTGGCACAGGTCGTAAGGCTCGTCGCGCATCAGCTCTGTTGCCCGGCGCACTGCCCCGACCATCCAGCGGCACAGCTCGTCGGGCCGCCAATGGTTGAGATCGCGCTTGCCGACCGGCAGCAGGTGGATTGCCGCCGAACCCTGGTGGACGACCTCGAGCCGTCGGCCGGGTCCGCTCGAGATCATGTCGATGTGCAGGTCGGTCCGGTGGGCCAGGGCGTGCAGGACCTGCATGCAGGCGACGCCGGTGCCGCCGCCGATCGGCGGGGTCTCATAGCACAGGACGAGCAGCCGCAAGGGGCGGCCGAGCAGCTCGACGAACCCGCCGGGGGACAGAGCGGGGCGAGCGCGGGCCTGCTCCAGCACCTCGGCCCGGCGCGGCGGACGACGGCGCAGCAGCACGTCCGCCGTGCTCGTCCGGTCGAAGGTGAGGCCGCTCACCTGCGGCCACCGGGAACGACCATGACGACAGAGTGCAGGGGACGGCAAAGCCGCCAGGCTCGGTACCACCACATGGCCACAGCTCCCAATCCGCGCCCGAATTCTCGCCCCTCGGGCGAGATCGAGCTGGAACCGGGTCATGAGCGCACCGACTGGCGCGAACGCTCATGACCCTGGGCCGACCATAGGTATTCGGGCGCCTATGCCTTGATGGCGAACGCGCCCGGTGGCACTGCGGTACCGCGACAGTGAAGTACCGAGGTAGTGAGGCCGATCAGGCCGCCTTCGGCAGCACCTGATCGAGCGGGGGAGTGCGCTTGATCACCTCGAACGCATCGTGGCGGACGTGGTTGGCCGCCATGTGCTCCCTGACCAGCTCCTCGCTGACCAGGCCGTTGTCCAGGCACTCGCGCAGGTAACCGAAGAACAGCTGCGTCTGCCGCTCGTCCGGGTGATCCTTGTAGTTGCCGAGCATGGCGTACTCGCCGAACAGCTTGCGCCGGATCCGGTTCAGCAGCATGACCGGGTTCAGGAGGTTGCTTTCGGCCGGGATGAAGTCCACCGGCAGGCCAGACTTCCACGGCTGCGTCTTGCGGCGCGTGTTGTGGATCATCTTGGTGGCCGGCGTCAGCTTGTCGAAGTCGTTCCACTCGGGTTCGATCAGGCCGATCGAGCTCGGCTCCTCGTAACCCAGATTCATCCACTTCTTGTACTCGCGCTTGCCGGTGAACAGCGCGTCGAAGTCGTCGGCGAGCTTCCAGTGCTTGAGCTTGGCGCAGTCCATCAGCATCACGCTCGACGCGTAGTGCGGCGGCGTGCCCCGCTGGCGGCACATCACGGCCTTGCCCTGCATGTCGCGCGACAGCAGCTCCCACACGTCCTTGACCGCGAACACGTCCGGGTCGACCACGACGGCCCGACCCTCGTAGCCCATCAGCTCGGGCGGCATGAAGCGCAGCGGGGTGAAGGACTGCAGGTCCTCCTTGTCCCAGATCCGGCTGTCGCCGTCACGGCTGTAGCTGCGGCCCTCGTACTTGGCGAAGAAGTCCTGGTGCTTCTCGTACTCGATCAACTGCACGTCGAACTCATCGGCGTGACGCGAGTTGCGCCGCATCGAATGCATCGACACCAGGGCACCGAGATACTGCTTGTGGTTGGTGTGGATGAAGACGCATGGCTTCATGACGGATCGCCTCCAGGATGCCGCTGCGCAGGAGCGGCCAGTTGGTGCCAAGTCGACGTGGGCGCCGGACCGCCGCTCAGGCCGACGCCGCCGCGGGCGCCGGAGCCTGCTCGGCGGCACGGTAGCCGAAGCCGGACAGCAGCCGCGTCTCGGTCATCGCATCGAGCTGGGTCAGCTGCTCGTCGTCGAAATAGTCACGGTAGCCGCCGACCTTGGCGCGGCGCACCTTGAAGGAATCGGGGTTGGTCTTGTCGCCGGCCTTCATGCGCGAGCCGGCGAGCCAGAATGCGCCCTTCTCCTCGAGCTTGCGCATGTTCTCGACGCTGGCGAAGGCCACGCAGTCGGCAAGCTCGGCCGCGGTCGGCTGCTGGCCCATGAACTCCAGCACCCGGCCGAGCTGACCGGCCGTGTCCCGGCGCAGGTCCTCGTAGCGGACGATCAGGATCTGCTCGAGGTTGGGCAGCTCCCGGGCCCAGGCATTCATGAACTCGATCACCTTGGGCAATCCCGCCGCCTCGTCCATGACGAAGCTGAAGACGTCGACCTCGCGGCCATGCTCCGGATACTGGTTGAGGCCCTTCTTGTGGGGCCGCATCCGGAACTTCCATTGGTGAAACTGCGATACCGCGACGTCCGCCGGCTGCCGCACCAACAGCACGACCTTCTTGCCGTAGAAGTCTTTCCGGTTGTCGAGATTGCCGGTGTAGTCGCGCAGGTAGTTGTCGTGGGTGAAGAATACCCGCGGGATGCCGTCGTTCTTGCGGTGCAGGTTGTCGAAGCCGATGAAGGCCGACGGGCTCAGCCCGAAACGCAGCTGGAAGAACCGCGACAGCAGCATCCGCAGCCAGGTCCGCCCGCTCTTGCCGAAGGAAACGATGACCACGTCGGCGAGCTTGAGCTTGCGGAACTCCTCCTTGCCGCGCAGCCAGCGCTCGAGCCGGCGCTTGCGTTCGGGCGGCATGAAGAAGGCGCAGAGCAGGATCACCTCACGGCTGATCCGCTTCCAGAGAGTGTAGAGCATTCCGGCTCCAAGAACCGCCGCTGAGGCAAGGTCGTATAGCAAAGACAAAGGATAGCGGCAACGCGACCGCCTGCCTTAGTTTGGTGTCTTGGGATGAGCGTTCAAGCGAACATAGCCCGAATGCGCGCGACCACCGGCGCGAGCTCGTCGGGCAGCGGCGCACCCGAGCTGGCGAACGGTTGGCCCAGCGATACGGCCAGGCCGCGGTCGATCAGCAGGCGCTGGATCTGGCCGAGATCCCGGGCGTAGCCGGCAATGCCCAGGCGATGCAGCAGGTGCGCCGCGCCGCCGAGCCAGGGGCCCGATGCGATCTTGGCCAGCCCGGCCCGCACCCGGTCGACGAGCCCGCGCCCGACCGGGAGGGCGAAGATCGCCAGCGGTTTGCCCAGGCTCGCTACCTCGACCATCATCGATACACTGTCACCGGTGACGACGAACCGGTCGGCTCCGGCCAGCAGCCCGAGATAGGGATTGGCGGCGGCGCCATCCGGCGCCCAGCGATAGAGCACGGCACCCGGAGGCAGGCCGGCGGCCAGGGCCTCGACGACCTCCGGCCGCGTGCGCCGGCTGGTCGAGACATAGAGGGTGCCGCCGTCGCGAGCACCGATCTGCCGCAGCTTTTCGAGCAGCGTCGCGGCGACGGCAGCGTCGAAGCGGAACGGCTTGGTCTCGCCACCCACGAAGACGGCGGTCAGCGGCCGCGGCAGGGTGG
>JBATRI010000360.1:0-3803 GCA_049292515.1 Geminicoccaceae bacterium | reverse complement strand
GCCACCGGTGGCGCCACCGCCGGGGCGGGCGCCGCCACCTTGAGCACCGGCGCACTCGCGGGCGCTGCCTCGAAGGCCAGCACCCGCCGCTCTGCCGAGAGGGAAACCGACTGGCTCGACATCCTGCGCTCCGATCCTCCCGTGCCCGTTACCGCACGGCCAATTTAAGAAACTTGCTGATTTCCTATTTAGGCGCTACAAAGGGCTTGTCAACGGGAATTCGGAAAATGAGTATGCTCGAAAATCAGCTGGCCGAGCGGCGGCCACGCGGCCGGCCGCAGGTCCGTTGTGACGACGATACCCGCCATCTGATCGTGGAGGCGGCGGCGCAGGAGTTTCAGGCCAACGGCTACGCGGCGACCAACATGGGCGCCGTGGCCCAGCGCGCCGGCGTCTCCACCAAGACGCTCTACCGGTTGGTGCCGACCAAGGCCGACCTGTTCGCCAGCGTCGTGGAGGATCGTATCCGGCGTTTCATGCTGGCGACCGACGATGAGATCATCGGCGGCCAGGACCTCGCGGCCGGACTCGAGCGCATCCTGGTCGCCTTCGGCTCGCTGACGCTGAGTGCCGAGGTCATCTCCATCAACCGGCTGGTGATCGGCGAAAGCGAGCGCTTCCCGGAAATCGCGAGGACTTTCTATCTGTCCGCCATCGTGCCGGTGAACACGATGATCGAGGGCTGGCTGCAGCGCCAGGTCGACCAGGGTCGATTGCGGATCGACGACATCCACATCGCCTCCGGCATCCTGCGCGGCATGATGCTCGAGCCGCAGCGCGTTGCCATGCTGCGCCAGCGGAAGGCGCCCGACGCCGCGGAGATCTCGAGCCGGGCCAGAATCTGCGCCCGGCTGTTCCTCGACGGGTGCCGTATCTGACCGCCTGCGCCGACCCGGACGACACCGGGATCATACCGTGGTTCCGCCCCGCTGCCCCCACAATGGGGATCGTTCAGTTCGCCTCCGGCCAGAACTCCTCGTCGAGCGCCTGCGGCAGGGAGAAGGGTACGGCTTCCGGGAAGGTCGCGAGCGGCAACCTGGTCTCGGCCGCGGCCTCCTTCCTGGCGCCGCGATAGGCGGTGACGAACAGCTGCTCGCGACGTGCCTTCAGGCCGGGATTGTCCTCCAGGACGCGCTCGGCGTTGGTCCGCTCGCGGACGATCGTGCCGCGCCAGCTCCGGCTGCGCCGCTGCGGCTGGTACTTCCACTTGAGCAGGTGGAGCAGCAGCACGCGCAGCGCCAATTCCAGCTTGTGCGCCTGCTCCTTGCCCGACGATTCCAGCTCCTCGGCCACGTTCTCGAGGTCCAGGTCGGCGAAGCGGCGTGCGCGCACCAGCTCCGCTTGGCGCAGTGCCCAGCTGTAGAGATCCTGCTCGTAGAGCTGTACGTCGGCCGTGAGCTGCTTGGGCATCGCACGACGTCCTCACACGTTGAGCAGCAGGTGCTCGCGCTCCCAGGAGCTGATAACCCGCTGGTAGGCATCGTGCTCGGTCGCCTTCACCGCCAGCAGCACCTCGACGAAGTGCTCGCCCAGCACCTCCTTCAAGGGGCCGCTCTGCTGCAGCTTGCGCAGCGCCTCCGGCATCTGTTGCGGCAGGCTCTGCGCCAGGCGGTAGGCGGTGCCCTTGATCGGGTCGCTGGGCTCGATCTCGCCGATGATGCCGAGCCAGCCGCAGGCGAGCGAGGCCGCCATGGCGAGATAGGGGTTGGCGTCCGCCCCGGCGATCCGGTTCTCGACCCGGCGCGCTTCCGGCGAGGAGATCGGCACGCGCAGGCCCACGGTCCGGTTCTCGATGCCCCAGTGCACGTTGATGGGCGCGGTCGACCAGCGGCGCAGCCGGCGGTAGGAGTTGATGTTGGGCGCCAGCAGCGGCATCGCCGCACCCAGATATTTCTGCTGGCCGCCGATGAACCAGAAGAACTCCTGGCTGGGCTCGCCGTCGGCGGTGGAGAACAGGTTGCGCTTGCTGCCGCGGTCGAACACGCTCTGGTGGACGTGCATCGAGCTGCCCGGCTCGCCCGCCATCGGCTTGGCCATGAAGGTGGCGTAGATGCCGTGCTTGAGTGCTGCCTGACGCAGCGTGCGCTTGAACAGGAAGGCTTGGTCGGCGAGCTCCAGCGCGTTGCCGTGGTTGAAGTTGATCTCCATCTGCGCCGCCCCGGCTTCGTGGGTCAGCGTGTCGACGTCGATCTCCTGCGCCTCGCACCAGTCGTAGACGTCCTCGAAGATCGGGTCGAACTCGTTGACCGCGTCGATGCCGAACGACTGGCGCGCCGTCTCCTGCCGCCGCGAGCGGCCGATCGGTGGCACCAGCGGATAGTCCGGGTCCTCGTTGATCTTGGTCAGGAAGAACTCGAGCTCCGGCGCCACCACCGGCTCCCAGCCTTTGCTCTCGTACATCGCCAGCACCCGGCGCAGCACGTGGCGGCAGGAGATCTCGACCGGCGAGCCGTCATGGTAGTAGCAGTCGGCGATGACCTGCGCCGTGGGCTCGGGATACCAGGGTACCAGTCGGATCGAGTTCGGGTCCGGCCGCAGCCGGATGTCCCGGTCGACCGGGTCGATCACGTCCTCCTCGGGATACTCGCCGGTCACCGTCTGGATGAAGATGCTCTCGGGCAGCCGCAGTGAATCGTCGTCGATCGAGCGCAGGAACTTCTCGCCCGGCAGGATCTTGCCCCGCGCGATGCCGTTGATGTCCGCGATGATGCACTCGACCTCGGTGACGTGATGGTCGCGCAGCCAGCTCTGGAAGTCCGGCGTCTGTGATTTGTCCGACATGGAATGGCCTGCTGTGCCTGGGATGTGCCTGGAAGGGTGGCAGCATCGCTGCCCGAGCGCAATGTCGGCAACCCGCGCCGCCGCGGCCGGATCACCGGCGCGTGAGCGCGCGGCATCTTGCTGACGGCCGCCACGCACCCACCTCCAAGATGGAGCAAGGGTGAATCGCCGGAAAGGTCCGAGCCGCTGTCCATGTCACCGCGAATCCCGGGCCTTGCCCTCGTCGTCGTCATATTTGGGGTCGACCTCTCGTGAGCCGTATGAGGGGTCCGCTGGTCGCCGCGCTGGGGACCGGCCTGCTGGCCGTGGTGGGCGCCACGGTCGGCTGGCTGCTGTTCACCGAGCCCGAGTCGGATGCCCGCGAGGTGGCCGGCCCGTCGAGCCGCACCGTCCCGGTCGAGACCGCACTCGCCCAAAGCGGGTCGGCGGCCACGCTGATCCGCGCCACCGGCACGCTGAAGGCCAGCGACTCGGTGGTGATGCAGCCGGAGATTGCGGGGCGTGTGGTCGAGGTGCTGTTCGAGCAGGGCCAGGCGGTGACCGCTGGCACGCCGCTCGTCCAGCTCGAGACGCAGACGCTGCGGGCCGAGCTCGATCGGGCCCAGGCGGCGCTGGCCCTGTCGACGGAGAATTATCGCCGCTCCGAATCCCTGTCGCGCCGGGGTGCCACCGCCGCCCAGGCGCTGGACGAGGCGCGGGCGGCGTTGGCGACCGCCGAGGCCGATGTCGACCTCGCCCGCTTCCGCATCGAGCACGCGACCATCACCGCACCGTTCGACGGCGTGATCGGGCTGAAGGAGATCAGCGTCGGCCGCTATGTCGAGCCGGGCGACGAGCTGGTGGCGCTGGAGCGGATCGATCCGCTGGACCTCGACTTCCGTCTGTCGGAGCGCTGGCTGACCAAGCTGCGGCCCGGTGATGCCGTGGCCGTGGCCGTCGATGCCGTGCCGGGGCGGCAGTTCGAGGGCCGGGTCGTGGCCCTGGCCCCCCAGGTCGACGTGAACGGCCGCGCGGTCCAGCTG
>JBATRI010000359.1:0-5762 GCA_049292515.1 Geminicoccaceae bacterium | reverse complement strand
GCGTAGCAGTCGCCACCGAACATCGGCAGCCGGACGGCGGCCTGGAGCCGGGCGAAAGCCCGGGCCTCGGGCGCGGTGCCGAACATGGCGGGGCTGGTGGCGAAGAGCACCGCATCGCCGAGCTGCGGGCACGGCCGCACCGCGATCGGCCGACCGTTCCAGACGGCGCCGGCACCGTCGAGACCGACCCAGCGCTCCTGCAGGATCGACTGGTCGATCAGGCCGAGCACGGGCCGGCCGTGATGCGCCAGGGCGATCAGCGTGCCGAACAGCGGCCGGCCGGTGATGAACGACTTGGTGCCGTCGATCGGGTCCAGGACCCAGACGAACTCGGCATCGGTGCGGACCGGGCCATGCTCCTCGCCGAGAATGCCGTGCTCGGGGAAGGCCGCCTCGATCAGCTCGCGCATCCGCGCCTCGGCCTCGCGGTCGGCGATGGTCACCGGGCTGGAATCGGCCTTGGTCTCGACCGACACGGGCGTGCGGAAGTACCGGCGCTGCACCTCGCCGGCACAATCGGCGAGCCGATGCGCCAGCCCCTCGAACCGGCCGTAGCCCCCTTCACCGCCTGTCGAGGCGGGCGACATCTCAGCCGCCCGGCAGCGGTGCCGGCGAGTCGGACAGGGACCGCAGATAGTCGATCAAGTCGGCGCGCTCGGAATCCTTGCTGATTCCGGCGAACGTCATCTTCGTCCCCGGGGCATAGGCCTTCGGGCTGGTCAGAAAATGATTCAGATGGTCGAAGTCCCAGTTCTGGCCCTTCTTCTCGCTCAGCGCCGCTGAATAGCTGAAGCCTTCATGCTCGGCGATCGGGCGGTTCACCAGGTCCCACAGATTGGGGCCGACCTTGTTGGCGCCGCCCTTATCGAAACTGTGGCAGGCGGCGCATTTCTTGGCGATCTTCGCACCCTCCTCGGGGTTCGCGGACGCCAGCAGGACGCCGATCGGCTTGGCCTCCTCCGCCGCCGCGGGTGCAGCACCCTCGGGCGCCGCCGCCTCGATCACGAACACCGGCTCCTCTAGGTGGTGGGGCGAATAGAGAATGTGCGCGAACACCGAACTGCCGGCGCCGATGATGCCGGCCGTCAGAATGGCCGCCACCAGCTTGTTGCCTTCCAGAGACCCTGCCATGGAGATGAAAATCCTCGCCGGTTGCCACCCATCGCGCCGCCGGAGCCACTCTTGCGCTCCATGCATCGGGTCGGTAGACCACCCCGCACGCTGGCGTCAAGGCGGCCAGCCTTGCAATTCCTGATTTCTCACGAGGTCGAGTATGGTGTCCCGACCCACGCCGGATGACGATGACATTTCGTCGCGCACGATTGTCCTGATTCCGGCCCGGCTGGGCTCGACCCGGCTGCCCGACAAGCCGCTGGCGCCGATCGCCGGTGTGCCCATGATCGTGCATGTCTGGCGGCGGGCGACCGAAGCTGCGGTGGGGCCGGTCGTGGTCGCCTGTGCCGAGCCCGCCATCGCCGATGCCGTGCGTGCGGCCGGCGGTGAGGCGGTGCTCACCGATCCCGCCCTTCCCTCCGGCACGGACCGGATCTTCGCGGCCCTGCAGACGCTCGATCCGGAGCGCCGCTTCGACCGGGTGGTGAACCTGCAGGGTGATCTGCCGACCCTGGACCCGAGCGCGTTGCGCCACGTGCTGGAGCCGCTGGACACCCTGGGCACCGACCTGGCGACGCTGGCCAACCCGACCGAGGACGCGCACGAGCGGCAGGACCCGAACGTGGTCAAGGCGGTGATCGCGTTCGATCCGCACAACGACCTGCTCGGCCGGGCGCTCTACTTCACCCGAGCCACCGCACCGAGCGGGCCAGGCCCGGTATGGCATCACATCGGCATCTATGCCTTCCGCCGCGCGGTCCTGGAGCGCTTCGCCGCCCTGCCGCCCAGCCCGCTGGAGCTGCGCGAGCGGCTGGAGCAGCTGCGAGCCCTGGAGAACGGCATGAGCATCGGCGTGCGCCTGGTCGACGTCGTGCCGTTCGGTGTCGACACACAGGCCGACCTCGACAAGGCCCGCAGGCTGCTGGAGGGCGGAGCGTGAGCGACGCCGAGCCGGCAACTCCAGCCCCCACCGATCCCGAGCTCACGGTATCGTTCCAGGGCAATCTCGGCGCCTATTCGCACATGGCGTGCCGTCAGGCTTTCCCCGAGCTGTTTGCCCTGCCCTGCTACTCCTTCGAGGACGCGTTCGCCGCGGTCCGCGACGGGCATGCGCGCTACGCGATGATCCCGGTCGACAATACCGTGGCCGGCCGCGTCGCCGACGTGCATCACCTGCTGCCACGCGGCGGGCTGCACATCGTCGGCGAGCATTTCGTCCGCGTGAACCATCAGCTGCTGGGGCTGCCCGGCGCCACGATGGCATCGATCGAGGTGGTCGAGAGCCACGTGCATGCCATCGGGCAATGCCGGGACTTTCTGCGCCGGCACGGCTTTCGAGTGCGCGTCGTGGCCGACACCGCCGGCGCCGCCGCCGACATCGCGGCGACCAGGGACCCCAGCCGGGCCGCCATCGCCTCGCGGCTGGCGGCCGAGATCTATGGCCTGGAGATCCTCAAGTCCGACATCGAGGATGCCGATCACAACACCACGCGTTTTCTGGTGCTGTCGCGCGACCCGCGCCATCCGGACCCCAAGAATGGGCCGGTACTGACAACGTTCACCTTCCGGGTGCGGAACCGACCGGCGGCGCTCTACAAGGCCCTGGGCGGCTTCGCCACCAACGGCGTCAACATGGTCAAGCTCGAGAGCTATGTCGACGGCGCCTTCACCCAGGCCGAGTTCTACGCCGACATCATGGGCCACCCGCAGCACGACAACGTCCGGCTGGCCCTCGAGGAGCTGCGGTTCTTCTCGCATCATGTCGAGATCCTGGGCATCTACCCGGCCGACCGGTTTCGCGAACGCATGGGGTGACCTGCGATGGCCGCGCCCGACCAGCTGATCCGCGAGCTGCTCGAGACGGCCACCCGCAGCGACGATCCGGCCGAGCTGATAAATCTCGCCTGCGCTGGCCTGCGCGACCTCGGCGTGCCGCTGTGGCGGCTCAGCGTCGGGATCCAGACCATCGATCCGACCGTCCGCGCCGTCTCCTATGTGTGGCTCCGCGACCGTGGTCTGTCGCGCGAGACGACGCCCTACGTGCAGGGGCCTGACGGCGACCTGCCATACCGGCGCAGCCCGATCTACGCCCTGGTGCAGGACGGGCTGACGTTCCGGCACTGGCGACTCGACCGTGGCGAGGACTACGCCGATATCCCACTGCTCGCCGAGCTCCGGGCAGCGGGAGCGACGTCCTACTTCCTGCACATCGTGCACTTCAGCGGCGAGATCGCCTCGGCCGTGCCCGGGGTCGCGATCGCGATGGCGACCGACCGGCCCGGCGGCTTCACCGAGCCGGAGCTCGCCAGCTTCGTGACGCTGCTTCCGGCCCTGGGCCTCGCCAGCTACCGCTACATGCTGACACGGGTTTCGACAGCGATCCTGGGCGTCTATCTGGGCGAACGCACGGCGCGGCGGGTCCTGGCCGGTGAGGTACGGCGCGGCACCGGCCGCGCGATCGAGGCAGCAATTCTGCTCGCCGACTTGCGCGGCTTCACCAGCCTCGCCGGGCGCGAGCCATCCGCAAGGGTTGTGACATGGCTGGACGAGCATCTTGACGTCATCGGTACCGCAGTGGCGGGACAGGAGGGTGAGGTGCTCAAGTTTCTGGGCGACGGCCTGCTCGCCATCTTCGTCGCCGAGGAGGCCGGCGGCGACCGCGACGCCTGCCGGCGTGCCCTGACGGCGGCCGAGCAGGCGCTGGTGGCGACCACACTCCTCAACGCGCAGCGTCGGGAGAAGGGCGAGCCTGAGCTCGCGCTTGACCTGGTCCTCCACTATGGCGAGGTCGTCTACGGCAATGTCGGCGCGGCCCGCCGGCTGGACTTCACCGTCATCGGCCCCACCGTCAACGAGGCCAGCCGCATCGAAGGCCTGTGCGAGCAGCTTGGGCGGAACTTGCTGCTGTCGGCCCCTTTCGCCAGCCGCTGCGGCAGCGCGACGACCAGCCTCGGCAGGTTTCCCCTACGGGGTTGCGCGGGCGAAACCGAGGTCCTGGCTCTGGTGTAGGTTGGCGCTGATGAACGCTGGGCCCGGACACGAGGAGCGGATTGGGAACATTCGCCCCGAGCCTTGAAGAGGTAGCGCACTGTCTGTCGGTCGGCCGATGCCGGGAGTTTCTGCGCCGGCACGGCTGTCGCGTCCGGGTCGTTGTCGATCGCGAACGCACGGGTTAGGAGGTGTCTTCGCCGTGAACGGGCTGGAACCCCGTCACTGGAACATTGTGCCTAGACCGGAGACCCGCCGGTCCTGCATCACCGGCGGGCCTCTTGCGGGAGCTCACCAACCTGCGGCAGCGACACCCGACGGGCTTCCAGAGCGGCGATGTCGGCGGGGTCCTCGATGCCGATACGCCCTGCCGACAAGGTCAGCTCGGCGTGGCGGAGCAACTCTGCCCGTCGCTCCGGGCGGGTCTCGACCGCCATCACCCGCCCGAGCGTCTCCAGTAGACGGATCAGGACCGCCGGTGACCCCGAGGCATTCTGCCTGATCAAATGGAACATCGCGTCGCAGAGGCCGGGGTAGTCCGTCACCGGACGGTAGAGCACCACCCGGTCGCCGCGCAGGATCGTGCTGTCGGGCAGGTGACGCGGCGCGATCTCGCACAGCGCGGCGCCCAGCCGGTCGATCACGGCGATGGCCGTGAACGGGTCGTTGATGCCGGGCGACAGCGCCCGCACCGCGACCTCCACAAGCTGTCGCACGGCGAACTCGAGGTCCTGTGTCGCCGCCTGCTTGGACCCGAGCGAGAACGCGGCGCGGATTGCCCCCTCGGCATCCTCGCCCTCTCGCCCCTGGATCAGTTCCGCCACCGGCGCGCCCGGGAACAGGTAGTCGCCGGGGCGTACCTGCAGCACCACGATCGCGCCCTGCTTCTCCGCCCACTCGGCCAGACCCTCCTCGTCCACGGAGCGGAGGTAGCCGTGCTCGGCCAGCGCCACGGGTATCCCGCGTGGCGGGACCAGGTCGGGCGCGGCGGCGGCCTGATCGAGGCTGAGACGACCGATCGCGTCCGAAAGTTCGTTGTGCACCAAGTCGATGACGGTGCCGACGTTGATGCCGGTGGCCACGTGGTGCACGAACCAGACCAGGGTGCCAACGCAGAGCAACGCCAGGAACAGCGCGCCCGTGACGCCGAGATGTGGCACGAACGCCGCCTCCTCGGCCGAGCGGACCGTCCGCAGCACTACGAGCGCGTAGGCGAAGGTGCCCAGGAAGATGCCGAGTGCGTACTGGTTGCCGCTGTCGCGCACGAAGTTGCGCAGCAGGCGCGGCCCCATCTGGCCGGAAGCCAGCGACATGGCTGCCACGGTGATCGAGAAGGTGGTGCCGGCGACGCCGATCGTCGAGGAGGCTACCACGCCCAGCAGGGCTCGAGCCCCGGCCTCGCCTCCGCTATAGATCCACCCGTCTGAGACCAACGGCAGCTTCGTGCCAGCTTTCTCCACCAGGACCATCGCCTCACCGAACAGGACCCCGCCAAGCACGATCAGGGCCGGCCGGATCCAGAAAACGTCCCCGAGCGCCTCCAGCCATCCCCGGAGCCGGCTGGTCACCGCCATACCCCGGCCGGGGATTGTGCCCCGGCGCGCATGACCTGCCAGCGTGGCCGTGGGACGATAGGCCGCGTGGCCGGCCACCCTTCGCGC
>JBATRI010000358.1:0-7554 GCA_049292515.1 Geminicoccaceae bacterium | reverse complement strand
CGGCTGACGGCCGCGACACTGCCGCCAACATTACTGGTGGTGCACGGCCAGCAATCATTCGATCCAAGCTATCGATCAACAGCGATAGTAACGCTCTATCATGATATGAAAAATTTACTGCAGCCGGTAAATGCGGGCCTCACGAGCCCTCGTCGATCCAAGCAACTCGATCGATGCCCCGGCGCTTGGCCTCGGTCTCGACCCGGTCGACCAGCTCGGCTCGGGTCATCGGCTGACGATTGAGAATACAGCGCAGCTCGTATTTTCTGATGCGCGAAGGCTCGCCCTCGGTCCGGTGCGCGAGAAGACTTACCAAGAGGCGTTCCGGCTGGGCCGGGTCCGCCTGAAACCGGACCGCCAAAGCAGCGCCATTGAGATCCACGTCGGTCGGGGCGATCGTTTCGATCATCTGCCAGGCCCTCGCCATGGTGTTTTGCGCCAGCTGCAGCGCCTTTTCTTCGTATCTCGACCTATTCGGAAAGATACCGGGCCCGAGGGCCCGGCCAAGTTGATCAGGGAGGCTAAAGTCCGGGCAACAAGGAAGGCCCGAGGGCCTTCGCCATCAAGATCGCCCGGAGTCGATCTTGCTGCGACGCAATATGTGGTGTTTGTGACCGGTCTGTCCAGCCCTTCGTGGGTGCCTCGCGCGGGAGGCTGACCTGCGGTGACTCGGCCGGACAGCCTTTCGACCATGTAAAAGGCGCCCTGGCCAGCCGGCTAGCCGCGTGGTTCAGTGCGCCCGGCGCCAGGGAGGCGACGGCAGGAAGCCCACGGAGATCGGCATGCGTCTCGTGCAATATCTGGACAGCCAGGGCCAGCGGGCCGTGGCCGCGACCAATGGCAGCACCCACGTACGAGTGCGCGATGCGGCCTCGACGCACGGGCTGGTGCTGGAAGCGATCGGTGCCGGCGGCCGGCTGGTGGATCTGGTCGAGCAGCGCCTGACGCACGAGGCGGTCGACGTCGCCGTGCTGGAGGGGGCAGGGCGGCTGCTGGCGCCGCTGGACCATCCGGAGGACGCGGCCCACATGCTGGTGACCGGCACCGGGCTGTCGCACCTGGGCTCCGCCGAGGGTCGGGACAAGATGCACAAGGATCTGGTGGAGGCGACGACTCTCACCGACAGCATGCGGATGTTCAAGCTCGGGTTGGATGGCGGCAAGCCCGGACAGGGCCGTGACGGGGTCCAGCCGGAATGGTTCTACAAGGGTGACGGCCGCATCGTGGCCGCCCCGGGGAAGGAGCTAGAGAGCCCTTCCTTCGCCCTCGACGGGGGCGAGGAGCCGGAGATCGTCGGCCTCTATGTCATCGGCCCCGACGGCACGCCGTGGCGGGTCGGCTTCGCCCTCGGCAACGAGTTCTCCGATCATGTGACGGAGAAGCAGAACTATCTCTACCTCGCCCATTCCAAGCTGCGGGTGTGCGCCATCGGGCCGGAGCTGCTGCTGGGCCCACTGCCGCACGACATTCGCGGCACGTCGCGGATCCGGCGGCGAGGGGAGATCGCCTGGGAAAAGCCGTTCCTGTCGGGCGAGGACAATATGTGCCACAGCATCGAGAACCTCGAGCCACACCATTTCAAATATGCGCTGTTCCGGCGCCCTGGCGACGTGCACGCCCATTTCTTCGGCACGTCGACGCTGAGCTTCTCGGACGGGTTCAAGACCGAGCCCGGCGACGTGTTCGAGATCGAGGCCGCTGCATTCGGGCTGCCGCTGTGCAATCCATGGGTCACGACCAATTCAACGGCAGTGACCCCGCGGGCACTCACCTGAGGGTCCCGATCACGAGGAGCGAAGCGTTATGTCCCTTTCGATGTACCAAGTCTCGATTCCGGTATTCGTCCGCGGTCTGGGCGTGCTGTCGACACTCCTCGACAAGGCCGCCGCCCATGCGGGCGAACAGGGCATCGATCCCGCCACCCTGATCGAAGCCCGGCTGGCCCCGGACATGATGACGCTGGCAGCACAGGTCCAGCGTGCCTCCGATACCTCGAAACTGGGGGCGGAAAGGTTGACTGGGCGCGCGTCGCCGCGCTTCGAGGACACCGAGCGCACCTTTCCGGAACTGCAGCAGCGGATCGCCAATACGGTTGCTTATCTGACCACCATCGACGATGCGGCCATGGCCGGCAGCGAGCAACGCGCCGTTACCTTGAACTTCGGCAGCTTCAAGCCGACGTTTACCGGCGAGCAATACTTGCTGACCTTCGCCTTGCCGAATTTCTTCTTTCACGTCACGACGGCCTACGACATTCTTCGCCATCAGGGCGTCGTCGTCGGCAAGCGCGACTATCTCGGGCCCTATGCTGAGGTTTCACCACCCTGAGACTGATGCCGCCGTGGGAACGTGGCGGCTCCTCATGAGGAGGGGCGCGGGTTGCGCCCCTTGCCCCGGTCCTTCAGCACCTCCCGTGCCGCGTTGAAGCCGGGAATGCCGCTGACCCCGCCGCCCGGGTGCATCGAGCTGCCGCAGACCCAGAGGCCGGCAATGGGCGTGCGGTAGTCGGCATAGTGAGCTGCCGGCCGGGTGAAGAACACCTGGTCCGGCGCCAGCTCACCGTGGAAGATGTGGCCTTGTGGCAGGCCCACCATCCGCTCCAGATCCGGTGCGAGCAGGACCTGCATGTCGATGATCTCGCTGCGCCAGCCGGGGGCGAAGGTCTCGACCGTATCCAGTACCGCGCCCACGAACCGGTCGCGCTCGGCCTGATCCCAGACCGCACCCTTGAGCTCGTAGGGCGCGTGGCCGCCGAACAGGTTGACCACGTGCTTGCCGGGCGGGGCCAGGGTGTCGTCGCGGATCGTGGGCACCACCGGGGTCACGAACGGGTGCTTGGACCAGGCGCCGTACTTGGCGTCGTCGTAGGCGCGCTCGAGATACTCGATGTCGGGCGCGATGTGGACGTAGGTCGGGTAGTCGAAGCCTGCCGCGGCCGGGTCGAAGGCGGAGTATTGCGGCGGGCGATGGCAGGCGACATTGATCTTGAACGCGGTCGAGAAGGTGCGGAAGCCGCGCAGGTCGCGTAGATAATCCTCGGGCAGGGCCGCCGGGTCCACCAGCCTGGTCATCAGCGTCCTGGCGTCGAGGTTGGAGATCACCAATGGCGCCCGGTACTCCTCGCCTGCGGCGGTGACCACCCCGGTCGCACGGCCGTCCCGCACCAGCACCTCGGCGACGGGGCTGTCCGTCTCGACCGTGAGCCCGAATCTCGCCCCGGACTGGGCGATCGACTGCGTGATCGTTCCCATGCCGCCCTTGATGAAGCCCCAGCCGCCGGCACCTTGGTGCTCGCCCATCAGATGGTGCAGCAGCACGTAGGCGGAGCCCGGCGTCTTTGGGCCGGCGAAGGTGCCGATCGAGGCGTAGTAGGAAAAGACCGCCTTGACCACGTCGCTCTCGAACCATTGCGACAGGTAGTCGTCGGCAGATTGGGTCAGGAGATCGACGATCCGGTAGAACTGGCTGCCGATCTTCCGGTATTCCCATGCCAGCCGCGCGGTTTCCTTCAGGTGCCGCCAGTCGGTACGGGTCGGGTCGATCGGGGTCTGGAACAGCAGCCGGCGGACGACCTGCAGCGATTCCTGCAGATAGGCGTCGAAGGCGGGGTAGGCCTCGGCATCTTTCCTGGAGAACCGGGCGAAGCTCGCCTGGGTCTTCCTGCCGTCGTCGGAGAAGATCAGGCTGTCGTCATGCCATAGCGGGCAGAACAGGTCACTCGCCGGCAGGACCTCGAGGCCGAAGCGGCGCAGCTCCAGATCGGCGATGATCCGCGGGTGCAGGATGCTCATCACGTAGGAGAAGGTCGAGGCGCGAAAACCGGGCGTGAATTCCTCGGTCACGGCTGCCCCGCCGAAAACGTGGCGGCGCTCAAGCACCTTCACCCGCAGGCCGGCCCTGGCCAGATAGGTGCCGCACACCAAGCCATTGTGGCCACCACCGATGATGATCGCATCGTACTGGCTGGTAGCCATGGCGTTGTTCTCTCCCGATCATGCCGTGCCCGGACAGTGCCAAGCGACGAGAATTCCGGCAATCCGGAGCATTGGAGCGGCGCAGACGAACCGTAGCATCTTTACCAAGCTATGCGGCCGTGGGAAGGCACCCCGGGCGATCGAGGCCGTTGGCCCGCCGTTCACGGGGCTGGCGCCCCAGGCATTAGCAGGGCCCGCGGGCTGGGCCCCAAGGGAGTGCGGTTGATGAATTCGAAGAAATATGTGGCCGAAATGATCGGCACGTTCTGGCTGGTTCTCGGCGGTTGCGGCAGTGCCGTGATTTCGGCGGCATTTCCCGACGTCGGGATCGGCCTGCTGGGCGTCTCGCTGGCGTTCGGTCTGACCGTCGTGACAATGGCCTACGCCATCGGCCACATCTCGGGCTGCCACCTGAATCCCGCGGTGACGATCGGGCTCACCGCCGGCGGCCGGTTCCCGACCTCCGACGTGCTGCCTTACGTCGTCGCCCAGGTCGTGGGCGGCATCATCGCGGGTGCCGTGCTCTACCTGATCGCCAGCGGTGCCCCGGGATTCGACGTCGCCAAGGGCTTCGCCTCCAACGGCTACGGCCAGCATTCGCCGGGCGGCTACAGCCTGCTTTCGGCTTTCGTCACCGAGGTGGTGATGACGGCCATGTTCCTGTTCATCATCATGGGCGCCACCCACGGCAAGGCCCCGGTCGGCTTTGCGCCGCTGGCGATCGGCCTCGGGCTGACGCTCATCCACCTGATCTCGATCCCGGTGACCAACACCTCGGTCAACCCGGCGCGCAGCACCGGCGTCGCGGTGTTCGTCGGCGGCTGGGCCCTGGGCCAGCTGTGGCTGTTCTGGGTGGCGCCGCTGCTGGGCGGTGCGATCGGCGGTGCCCTATACCGCTGGCTGCTCGGCCAGGAGGAGCCAGAGGTGACCGGCAACCCGAGCGCCAGGCGCCGCTAAGGTCGGGTCATCAGGGCGGCTGATCCTGCCGCCAGCACGACGAGGCCCCGCAGCCGAGATGCTGCGGGGCCTTTTTTTATGCGACCGATAAGATTTCACTTGTCGTAGAACAAAATTAGAACATCTTGGTCATGGTCAGTGCCTCTACCAGGAGGATGCCCATGCAGCTCCAGGATGCCGTGACCGAACGCGTGTCCCCCAGGCCGCGAGCTCCTGCCCGTCCCGGGCGAAGGCCGTCCCGGCTCCCGTGTGTCGACGTCATGCTCGTGCATACCGATCTGGCGACGACAGGTGATCCTGCGCGCCTGCTGGAGCGAGCCCTGGCGGAAGCCGGCCTGGCACACGCCAAGCTGCATCATGCGAGCCTGGGGCCGCAGCTTTGGGCGGACGTTCGAACGCGGTCCCCCCGACTGGTCGTCGCCATCGGCCGTCCGGCGGCGGAGGTGCTGCTCGGCCGCACGATACGACTTTCGTTGGAGCGCGGCCGGGTGATGGCATTCGGCGACGGGCGGCGGCTATTGCTGACCGAGAGCCCGGCGGCCGTGCTGGGGCTGTCCGATGCCGTGGCACGCGGTCGCGAGTACCGCCGTCTGGTGAACGATCTGCTGCATGCCGTGCCCTACGGGCGCCGCGCCGCCTGAGCTGGACTTCTTACACCAGACGCACGTGCGCCTGCCCGAGCGAGGGGCTGTGATGCTCGGCCACTTCCGCAAGCTCATCATGGTGCAGCATGAGCCGCAGATAGTGCACGCTCAGCAACTCGCGTACCGCCTCACTCAGGGCGGGGTTGCGCAATGCCCGGGACATGGCGCGATGCAGCTTGCGCTCCGCCATCTCGACATCGATCCAGAGCACCTCGACGTCGACCCCCGTCAATGACGCCATCGGCGCCAGGGTGATGGCACGCCGAGCCTCGGGGATCGGCACGCCACGCAGGAGCAGGCAGCGCAGGATGTCGACGACCAAGCGGCGGCGGTCGTCGCAGCATTGCTCCAGCACCAGACCGCGATAGCTGTCGCTGCAGGCGCGCGTGGCGGCGGCGAACCTATCCGCGCTATGGCAAGTGGCATGGGCCAACTCGGTCAGTACGCTGATCTCGTCGCTGCTCGCCATGGCGCTCGCTCCCAATCACGTCCGGTAGACATCAAACGGCTTGGATGGCTTGGTGTTCCATCGCGGGACGTTCATTGCAAGACGGGCCGGGGCCGAACAACGGCTGCCGAGGTCACGTTGCGTTGAAGGCGGCAGCCATGCGTAGTCCAGTACGGGTTAGTCGGGTCACTTCACGGTCAAGAGGTCCAGCAGCGTCAGCGCCACAACCTCGGTGGCCTTGTGCAGGTCCGACAGGGGCAGACGCTCGTCGGCGCGATGGGCGTTCGCCTCCTGGATGGTATGCGGCCCCGCCCCGTAGAGGACGATGGGAATGTCCTTTTCGGCATAGTGCCTCGCGTCGGTGTAGAGCGGCACGCCCTTGGCCGTGACCGGCTCGCCCATGACCTCGGTGGCCCGCCGGCAGAGCAGCTCGGTCAGCTCCCGGCCACCGGCCAGCGGCACCAGCGGCCGCGCCAGCAGGATCCGGCGGATGGTCACCTTGGCCTCGGGAAACGCCTGCGCCGCTTCGTCGATCACCTGCTTCAGCTCGGCCTCGACGGCCTCGGAGAACTCCTCCGGGACCATCCGCCGGTCCAGCCGGAAGGTGACCCGGTCCGGCACCACGTTGGTGTTGATGCCGCCCTTGATCAGCCCGATCGTCAGCTGCGGGCTGCCGATGCCCTCGATATCGGAGTGCCGCGTCGCCAGGGATTTCCGCCACGTGTAGAGGACGCCCAGGATGTGCGTCGCCGCCTCCAGCGCGTCGACACCGGTATAGGGCATCGCCGCGTGCGCGGACCGGCCGTCCACCTGCACCTCCAGATGCAGACAGCCATTGTGCGCATTGACCACCGCGTAGGAGAAGCCGGCGCCCAGCGCCAGGTCTGGGTGGCTGATGCCCTCCTCGAGCAGCCAGAGCGGGCCGATCTCGCCACCGGCCTCCTCGTCGTAGGTCAGATGCAGCTCGACCGTGCCGCCGAGCCTGGCACCCGCGGTCGCGGCGGCCTGCAGCGCCAGCAAGGCGTAGGCATAGGTCGCGAAGTCCGACTTGGAGACCGCGGCCCCGCGGCCGTACATCCAGCCGTCCACGATCTCGGCGCCGAACGGATCGTGGGACCAGCCCTCGCCGGGCGGCACCACGTCGCCGTGGGCATTGAGCGCCACCACCGGCCCTTCGCCGAATCGCTGCCGGACGACGAGGTTGGTGCAGCTGATCATGCCGTTGGCGCGGACCAGATCCGCCGGCACCGGATGGCGCTCGACGGTGAAGCCCAGCGATTCGAGCAGCTCGGCGGCGCGTGCCGCGTGGGCGTCGCAGTCGCCCGGCGGGTTGTCCGAGGGGACCTTGACCAGCTCGGACAGGAATTGGGTCTCGAAGTCCCGATGACGCTGGAGAAAGTCGCGGATGGTGGCGGCGGCGTCGGCCATGATGCGGTTCCGAAGGTCAGGGGTGCAGCAGCCGGGCGGCGGCACTGCTGTGGGCATGGATCAGGGCCTGCACGTCGAGGCCGGGGATGGCGCCGTCCTCGAC
>JBATRI010000357.1:0-3069 GCA_049292515.1 Geminicoccaceae bacterium | reverse complement strand
GCACCGGCCTGCGCCCGCGTGGTGCTGGTCACCTCGGCGCTGCCGGGTGAAGGCAAGTCGAC
Source organism: Geminicoccaceae bacterium (assembly GCA_049292515.1). Taxonomy (GTDB): domain Bacteria; phylum Pseudomonadota; class Alphaproteobacteria; order Geminicoccales; family Geminicoccaceae; genus Benzoatithermus. The sequence goes on along the minus strand of JBATRI010000357.1, from coordinate 3,007 downwards.
CCTGACCTTGAGCCTCGCCCGCATCGCCGCCGCCGAGGGCCTGCGCGTGATGGTGGTCGATGCCGATCTGCGCAAGCCGGCGCTGCACGAGCTGGTCGGGCTGAAGCAGGGGGCGGGGCTGGTCGAGGTGCTGCGCCGCGAGGTGCCCCTGGCCGACGCGATCGCGGTCGACCCACGCCTGCCGATCAAGCTGCTGCCGGGCAGCCGGCGGCTGCTGCAGCCGACCCGCCTGCTGGCCCAGGACGGGTTCGGCGCGCTGCTGGCGGCGCTGCGACCGGCCTTCGACCTGATCCTGGTCGACAGCGCGCCGCTGGTAGCCGTGGTCGACGCCAAGCTCCTGGCCAAGCTCGCCGACTCCGTGCTGCTGGTGGTGCGCTACAGCACCACTCGGCGCGATTTCTGCGAGCTGTCCTTGCGCGGCCTGCGGGAGAGTGGGGCGGTGGTCGCCGGGGCCGTGCTGAGCCAGGTCGACCTGCGCCGCCACGCCCGCTCAGGGGCCGGCGACGCCGGCTTCGCCTATGCTCGACTCGGTGAATACTACGCCGATTGAGGCAGACCTACCTGCCTCACCACCGCGGTGGAGTCCAGCGCTGCAGCTCCTTGGTCCGCGCGCGGGTGAGGGCCGTGACCTTGCTCTTGTTGCTGCTGGCGACGTTCTTCTTCTCGCCGATGTCCTTGCGCAGATTGTAAAGTGCGCTGCCGATCAGCTTCCAGTCTCCCTGGCGGACCGTGGCGTTGGACTTGCTGGTGCCCCAGAACATGTTGGCGTGCGGCGCCTTGCTGGTCTGCCCACGTGCCAGGGGCAGCAGGTCGACTCCATCGGCCCAGGCCGGCACCGGTGCTCCGGCGGCGGCGAGGAAAGTCGGGCCCCAGTCCATGGTCGTCACCGGTTGGCTCAGGCGCTTGCCCGCAGGAAACTGCCCCGGCCACGCCAGCATGAACGGCACCCGCACGCCCCCCTCGTACAGGCTGCCCTTCTGTCCGCGCGTCGGTTGGCCGGAGCAGGTGCTGTCGGCGGCGTCGCAGCCATTGTCACCGGCCAGGGCCACCAGGCTGTTGGGCGGCAGGGCCGCCACGATACGGCCGACGGCGTCGTCGAGGTTGCGCATGATCGCCAGCCAGATGCAGCGCTTGTCGGTGGCAGCGCAGCCGGAATGCAGCGGTGCCTGCATCGGCGTGTGCGGCGCGTTCAGCGAGGCGAAGACGAACTTGGGCTTGTCGCCCGGCGCCTGCAGCGCCGCGAGGACCTCGCGGGCGAAGGCGTCGGTGAGGTACTCGCTTTCGGCCTCGGGGACGAGGTCCCGGTAGATCGGGTTGCCGGCCGCCTCGCCCAGATACGGATGCTCGCCGCTCACGAAGCCGAAGAAATGATCGAAACCCGTCGCCTGCGGATGCTGCCAAGCATTGGCGCCCGCGTGCGACTTGCCGACGAGCCAGGTCTCGTAGCCGGCCTGCTGCAGCAGCTCAGGGAACATCACCACTTCATCAGGCATCCCCCAGACGGCGTCGGAGACCTTGTCCTGGTTGGTGTAGAAGCCGAATGTCTGCGGTTGCCGCATGCTCAGCGTACCAGCGCGGCTCGGCCCGCATTTGGGTGCCGGCGCATAGCCATCCGTGAAGGTGATGCCGCTTGCGGCGAGCGCGTCGATATTGGGCGTGACGGAGCGGTGGGCGAGGGGGCCGATTTCGCCCGGCCCGAGATCATCGAGCAGAATGGCGACGATGGTCGGATTTGCCGCCGCGGTCGTCACATGGCCGAAGCCGGCGGTGACCAGCGACAGGATTACACCGAGAAGCGTTGAGGTCACCTCGAAGTAATATTTGGCATGCAATGGAACTCTATTGGTAGAAAAGACTCGCAGATAGTCGATAAAGTTAATTCCCCGCATGTTTGTTCTCCATAAAATTTAAATTCAAACTACCCAAGGGGCACGTGAAACCATCTCTTATTGATTAATTGATGAACATTTCAAATTGGACGCTGGATGCACTAAACGACGAAGCTATGTACGCGAGTGTGCATGTTCCATCGTCGATATTGTGCTGTTCACCTCGACGGTGATTTGCGGGCGTACTTGCATGTGACGTCGGCTGCATGGCTCGGCCAGGTCGGCGGCATCGACGGCGGCCAAATCCAACGGTCGCGACCGTCCGGCGGGCGCATCCGGTCGCGGCAAAGGGGTGGCGCGGCCCCTTTTCGCGCGCCACCGACCGCCTTAAGTAGTGGTTCCCGTACGCACGGCTGCACCAGGGAGTTCATCATGTCGGTCGACGTCAAATACACCACCACCGCCACCGCCACCGGCGGGCGCGACGGCCACTCCGCCACCAAGGACGGGGCGCTCGACGTCCAGCTGTCGACGCCGAAGGAGCTGGGCGGCGGCGGTGGCCCGGGTAACAACCCGGAGCAGCTGTTCGCGGTCGGCTATGCCGCCTGCTTCCTCGGGGCGATGAAGTTCGTGGCGAGCCAGGGCGGTACCGCCAAGGTCCCGAACGACGCCTCGGTCACCTCGACGGTCGGCATCGGCCCGCGCTCCGAGGGCGGGTTCGGCATCGATGTCGGGCTCGACATCTCGCTGCCGGGCGTCGATCGCGCCGCGGCCGAGGAGCTGGTCGAGAAGGCGCATCAGGTGTGCCCGTACTCGAACGCCACCCGCAACAACGTGCCGGTGCGGCTGCGCGTGGTCTAATGCGACCAAGTTGACCGCCCCCGTCGTCCGGTTCGCGCCCAGCCCGACCGGCCATCTCCACCTCGGCAACGCGCGCGTCGCCGTGGTCAACTGGCTGTTCGCGCGCCGGCACGGCGGGCGGTTCCTGCTGCGCATCGACGACACCGATCGCGAGCGCTCCGCGCCCGAGTTCGAGTCCGCGATCCGCGAGGACCTGAGCTGGCTGGGGCTCGGCTGGGACGCCGAGTTCCGCCAGAGCGGGCGGACCGCCGACTACGAGGCGGCCTTCGCGCAGCTGCGCGAGGCCCGGCGGGTCTATCCCTGCTACGAGACCGCCG
>JBATRI010000356.1:0-2294 GCA_049292515.1 Geminicoccaceae bacterium | reverse complement strand
GCCGCGGCCCTTCGGGCATGGGTCCGGCTCGGGCGCCACGCATCGCTGCGGCCGGCGTCGATGACGGGGTACCCCCTTGAGCGGGGCGGGGGTGCGGCGCATCTTCAAGGTTCCACGTGCCCAGCTGGAGCCTGCCCGATGCGCCCTGTCGAAGGCCTGCATGCGCTCGATCTGCTCAAGGCGGCGACCGAGCACCCCGACCTGATCCAGCGCCCCGAGGGCGGGCGGCCGTTCGAGCTGGTCTCCGAGTTCCAGCCCGCGGGCGACCAGCCGCAGGCGATCGCCGAGCTGGTCGAGGGCGTGCGCCGCGGCGACCAGGATCAGGTGCTGCTGGGTGTCACCGGCTCGGGCAAGACCTTCACCATGGCGCAAATCATCGCGCAGATGCAACGCCCGGCCATCGTGATGGCGCCCAACAAGATCCTGGCGGCCCAGCTCTACGGCGAGTTCAAGTCGTTCTTCCCGAACAACGCGGTCGAGTACTTCGTCAGCTACTACGACTACTATCAGCCGGAAGCCTACGTCCCGCGCACCGACACCTATATCGAGAAGACCTCCAGCATCAACGAGCAGATCGACCGCATGCGCCACTCGGCGACCCGGGCGCTGCTCGAGCGCGACGACGTCATCATCGTGGCCTCGGTCTCCTGCATCTACGGCATCGGCTCGCCCGAGACCTATGCCCGGATGACCCTGACCCTGCGCCAGGGGCAGCAGGTCGAGCGCCAGCGGCTGCTGCGGGCCCTGGTCGAGCTGCAGTACCGCCGCAACGAGCTGGACTTCAGCCGCGGCGCCTTCCGCGCCAAGGGCGACACGATCGAGATTTTCCCGGCCCATCTCGAGGACCGCGCCTGGCGGCTGTCCATGTTCGGCGACGAGGTCGAGAGCATCACCGAGTTCGATCCGCTGACCGGCGAGAAGGTGGCCAAGCTCGAGCAGATCCGGCTCTACCCGAACAGCCACTACGTCACCCCCAAGCCGACGCTGCAGGAGGCGGTCAGGAGCATCAAGGAGGAGCTGGTGGAGCGGCTGGCATTCTACCGCGACACCGGCAAGCTCTTGGAGGCCGAGCGGATCGAGCAGCGCACCGTGGCCGACATCGAGATGATCATGACCACGGGCTCGTGCCCGGGGATCGAGAATTACTCCCGCTACCTCACCGGCCGGGCGCCCGGCGAGCCGCCGCCGACCCTGTTCGAGTACATCCCCGAGAACGCCCTGCTGTTCGTCGACGAGAGCCACGTCGCGGTGCCGCAGATCGGCGGCATGTACAAGGGCGACTTCCAGCGCAAGAGCACGCTGGCCGATTTCGGCTTCCGCCTGCCGTCGTGCAAGGACAACCGGCCGCTGAAGTTCGAGGAGTGGAACCTGATGCGGCCGCAGTCGGTCTATGTCTCGGCCACGCCCGCGGGGTGGGAGCTGGAGCAGGCCGGCGGTGTCTTCGTCGAGCAGGTGATCCGCCCGACCGGCCTGATCGACCCGCCCTGCATCGTCCGCCCGGTCGAGCACCAGGTTGACGACCTGCTGGCCGAGTGCCGCGCCTGCCGCGAGGCGGGCCAGCGGGTGCTGGTCACCACGCTGACCAAGCGCATGGCCGAGGACCTGTCCGAGTACCTGCACGAGCAGGGGGTGCAGGTCCGCTACCTGCATTCCGACATCGACACGCTCGAGCGCATCGAGATCATCCGCGACCTCCGGCTGGGCAAGTTCGACGTGCTGGTCGGCATCAACCTGCTGCGCGAGGGCCTGGACATTCCCGAGTGCGGGCTGGTCGCCATTCTGGATGCCGACAAGGAGGGCTATCTGCGCTCGGAGACCTCGCTGATCCAGACCATCGGGCGGGCCGCGCGCAATGTCGACGGAAGGGTGATCCTCTATGCGGACACCATGACCAAAAGCCTGAAGGCCGCCATCGGCGAGACCGACCGCAGGCGGGCCAAGCAGGTGGCCTGGAACGAGGCGCACGGGATCACGCCGCAGTCGATCAAGCGGCAGATCAACGACATCATGAAGTCGGTGGCCGAGCGCGACTACGTCACCGTCGACCTCGGCGCCGACGCGCCGGCGACGCTCACCGGCCTCGACCTGCAGGCCTATATCGGCCAGCTGGAGAAGCGGATGCGCGAGGCCGCGGGCAATCTCGAGTTCGAGGAGGCGGCCCGGCTGCGCGACGAGATCAGGCAGCTCGAGGACGGCGAGCTGGGCCTGGCGGCACCCCGCCCGACGCCGGCACCCCGGACCGGTGCCGCGGTCTGGAAGCCCAGCTCCGGCTCGCGCGACGACAAGCGCCGGGC
>JBATRI010000355.1:0-1563 GCA_049292515.1 Geminicoccaceae bacterium | reverse complement strand
GCCCCGCCCGACTCCGCCAACACCTTCGTAATCGCCGCCGTCAGCGTCGTCTTGCCGTGATCAACGTGACCAATCGTACCGATGTTGCAGTGCGGCTTCGTCCGCGAAAACTTCTCTTTGGCCATCTACGGCTCCTGCGCGTCCTTTGGCGATGGGGCGGCGTCTCGGTGAGGGCGGCGGCGTGGAGCGGGTGGAGGGAATCGAACCCTCACCGCCAGCTTGGAAGGCTGGAGCTCTACCGTTGAGCTACACCCGCCCGCGGCCGATCCGCGTCTTGTCCCGCTTGCAGCTGATGGTGGAGGGGGTAGGATTCGAACCTACGTAGACGTAAGTCGGCAGATTTACAGTCTGCTGCCTTTAACCACTCGGCCACCCCTCCGTGTCAGGCGCCGGAGCAAAACGCCGGCGGAATATGGTCGTTTCCAAACGCTTGTCAACATTTCAACCAGGAAGGCCCCGTGCCTTGTCCCGTCGCGCAAAACCTCGGCTCGAACGCTCCTCCGAAGGCCACACGGCTCCACGTCATCCGCGCGCTGCTTCGACGCCGGCCGGCCGCATCTGGCTGTACGGGCTGCACGCGGTAGCGGCCGCCATGGCCAATCAGGACCGCCCCTGTTACCGCCTGCTGGCGACCGAGGCGGCTCTGGCCGGCGTGGAGGCGCAGGCCCGGGCCCGGCAGCTGTCGGTCGAGAAGGTACCGCCGGAGCGACTGGGGCAGATCCTGCCTCCCGACGCGCCGCACCAGGGTCTGGCCCTCAATGTCGGCCCGTTGCCGGAGCGTGACCCAGCAGAGCTCGGCCGCGACGATCGTTCGCTGTTGCTGGCCCTCGACCAAGTCAGCGACCCGCGGAATCTGGGCGCCATCCTACGCACGGCCGCGGCGCTGGGCGTGGAGGGCGTGCTGTTGCCGCAGCGCCGCAGCGCCGAGCTGAACGGCGCCTGCGCCAAGGCGGCCTCGGGTGCGTTGGACCTCGTGCCGGTGGTCGAGGTGGTCAATCTCGGCCGCACCCTGGCGGACCTCAAGCAGCGCGGCTACTGGATCGTCGGCCTCGACGCCGCGGGTGCCGCGCCTCTCGAGACGCTGGACCTGCCGCCCCGGGTCGTCCTGGTGCTCGGCAGCGAGGGCGAGGGTCTGCGCCGGCTGGTGGCGGAGCAGTGCGACCACCTGTGCCGGCTCGAGATCGATCCGCGCATGGAAAGCCTCAACGTATCGGTAGCGGCCGGGATAGCGCTCTACGTTCTGGCCAAGCGTTGAGGGCGACGGGCCGCCGCTAGAGCCGGCTCGCCTCGTAGCGTGCCCTGGTCGCGGCGTCCGGCGGGTAGAGACCGGGCAGCGGCACGCCGCGCTCGACCTCGCCCATGATCCACGCTTCCAGGCGCTCCTGTTCGGGCCCGGCCACCAGCACGTGGTCGAGCAGGGCAGCCGGGATCACGACCGCACCGTCGTCGTCGGCGACGACGACATCGTCCGGGAACAGCGCCACGCCGCCGCAACCGATCGGCTGCTGCCAGCCGACGAAGGTGAGCCCGGCGACCGAGGGTGGTGCTGCCACGCCGCTGCAC
>JBATRI010000354.1:0-16986 GCA_049292515.1 Geminicoccaceae bacterium | reverse complement strand
GCCCCGCCCGACTCCGCCAACACCTTCGTAATCGCCGCCGTCAGCGTCGTCTTGCCGTGATCAACGTGACCAATCGTACCGATGTTGCAGTGCGGCTTCGTCCGCGAAAACTTCTCTTTGGCCATCTCAGTAGCTCCGATTGTCCTAGCCGGCGTGAACGCTCAGGCGTATTTCGCGCGAATCTCTTCCGCGACCATCTGCGGCACGGGCTCGTAGTGGTCGAAGTGCATCGTGAACTGAGCCCGCCCCTGCGACAGCGAGCGCAGGGTGTTCACGTAACCGAACATGGTGGCCAGCGGCACGATGGCGCCGATCACCTGACCATTGCCGCGCGGCTCCATCCCGGTGATCTGGCCACGACGGCTATTCAGATCGCCAATGATGTCGCCCATGTAGTCCTCGGGCGTCACCACCTCGACCCGCATCACCGGCTCCAGCAGCTGCGGCCCGGCCTTCGCGATGCCTTCCTTGAAGGCGGCGCGCGACGCGATCTCGAATGCCAAGGCCGAGCTGTCGACCTCGTGGTAGGCGCCGTCGACGAGCTGGACCTGCAGATCGACCATCGGGAAGCCCGCGATGATGCCGTTCTGCACGGCCGAGTTGAGGCCCTTCTCGACGCCCGGGATATATTCCTTAGGAACCGTACCGCCGATGACCTTCGCGTCGAACTTGAAGCCAGTGCCCTTCTCGCCGGGCGTGAACACGAGCTTGACGCGAGCGAACTGGCCCGAGCCGCCGCTCTGCTTCTTATGCGTGTAGTCGATGTCGGCGCGCTTGGTGATGGTCTCGCGGTACGCCACCTGCGGCGCGCCCACATTGGCCTCGACCTTGAACTCGCGCTTCATGCGATCGACGAGGATCTCCAGATGGAGCTCACCCATGCCCTTGATCACGGTCTGGCCCGACTCGGGGTCGCTGCCGACGCGGAACGAGGGGTCCTCGGCCGCCAGACGCGACAGAGCCACGCCCATCTTTTCCTGGTCGGCCTTCGAGCGCGGCTCGACCGCAACCTCGATGACGGGATCAGGGAACTCCATCCGCTCCAGGATCACGGGCTTGGAGGCATCGCACAGCGTGTCGCCGGTGGTCGTGTTCTTCAGCCCGACCAGAGCCACGATGTCGCCTGCGAACGCCTCCTTGATCTCCTCGCGATTGTTCGCGTGCATCAGCAGGATCCGGCCCAGCCGCTCGCGCTGGTCCTTGACCGTGTTCTGCAGGTAGGAGCCGCTCTCGATCTTGCCCGAGTAGATGCGCACGAAGGTCAACGACCCGACGAACGGGTCGTTCATGATCTTGAACGCAAGGCCCGACATCGGCGCGGAGTCGCTCGGCTCGCGGACCACGCTCTCGTCGGTGCCCGGGATCAGGCCCTCGGTCGGCGGCACCTCGAGCGGCGACGGCAGGAAATTCACGACGGCGTCCAGCAGCGGCTGCACGCCCTTGTTCTTGAACGCCGAGCCGCAGATGACCGGCACCAGCTTGCCGCTGACCGTACCCTTGCGCAGGCAGGCGATGATGGTGGCCTCGTCGGGCTCGTTGCCTTCGAGATAGGCCTCCATCGCCGTGTCATCCATCTCGACGGCGGCCTCGATCAGGGCCGAGCGGTACTCCGCGGCCTGGTCGGCAAGGTCGTCGGGGATGGGCTCATAGGAGAACTTCGCACCCAGCGTCTCTTCATGCCAGATGATCGCCTTATTGGCGATGACGTCGACGACGCCGCGGAAGTCGCTCTCGATGCCGATCGGGAAGTTGACGATGACCGCATTGGCACCAAGACGGTCCTTGATCATCGACACGCAGCGATCGAAGCTGGCGCCGGTGCGGTCCATCTTGTTGCAGAAGCAGATCCGCGGCACGTGATACTTGTCGGCCTGACGCCAGACGGTCTCGGACTGCGGCTCGACACCGGCCACGCCATCGAACACCGCCACGGCACCGTCGAGCACACGCAGCGAACGCTCGACCTCGATGGTGAAGTCGACGTGGCCCGGCGTGTCGATGATGTTGATGCGGTGGTCGTTCCAGAACGTGGTCGTCGCGGCCGACGTGATGGTGATGCCGCGCTCCTGCTCCTGCTCCATCCAGTCCATCGTCGCGGTGCCCTCGTGCACCTCGCCGATCTTGTACGACTTGCCGGTGTAGTAGAGGATTCGCTCGGTCGTGGTGGTCTTACCGGCATCAATGTGGGCCATGATGCCGATATTGCGGTATCGCTCGATGGGAATTTCACGCGCCATGGGAGCTCACCTGGTCCGACCGGGCCATTACCAGCGATAATGCGAGAACGCGCGATTGGCCTCGGCCATCCGCAACGTGTCTTCGCGCTTCTTGAAAGCGGCACCCCGGCCATTGGCCGCATCGAGCAGCTCGCCGGCAAGGCGCTCGGTCATCGTCTTCTCGGACCGCTTCTGGGCGATCTGGATGATCCACCGGATCGCCAGGGCCTGACGCCGCTCGGGACGCACCTCGACCGGCACCTGGTAGGTGGCGCCACCGACACGGCGCGAGCGCACCTCGAGGGCCGGCTTCACATTGTCCAGCGCCTCGTGGAACATCCCCACCGGATCCTTGCCGGTGCGCGCCTTCATGCGATCGAAGGCGGCATAGAGGATGGTCTCGGCGACAGACTTCTTGCCGTCGTACATCAACGAGTTGACGAACTTGGTGACCACCTGATCCCCAAACTTGGGATCGGGAAGAACTTCACGCTTTTCCGCAGCACGGCGACGCATCGCTGGGGTTCCCTTTGCTTACTTCGGCCGCTTCGCGCCGTACTTCGAACGACCCTGGCGCCGCTTGGCGATGCCCTGGGTATCAAGCTTACCGCGGACGATATGATAACGGACGCCCGGCAGATCCTTGACGCGGCCACCGCGGATCAGGACCACCGAGTGCTCCTGCAAATTGTGGCCTTCGCCCGGGATGTAGCTGGTCACCTCGAAGCCATTGGTCAGCCGCACGCGGGCGACCTTACGCAGAGCCGAATTCGGCTTTTTCGGCGTCGTCGTGTAGACCCGGGTGCACACACCCCGCTTCTGCGGGCACTCCTCCAGCGCCGGAACCTTGTTCCGCGTCGGCTTGGGGGAGCGGCCCTGGGCCACCAGCTGGTTGATCGTCGGCATACACGAATTTCCCGTCACTGCCAGCGCGACTGAACGCACCGAAAGCACCATCTCGACGCAAAGGGGCGCGACCCGCATAAGGCGGTTGCTCGCGCTCCGTCATCAGTCGCCGTAAATCCGATGCTGCGTCTGATCCGCTAGGGTCACCACCAGCACCATGGATAAAGCGTGCGGCCTTCTAGCCTCCAAGACCGCCTGCGTCAAGCGGTTCGGAGACAATTGATGCAGGCCGGTTACGGGTTTCCCTGGCTCGGTGGCTCCAAACGGGCGCCTCGATCGCCGGCCTTCGAGCCCTGGCGCGGATGGTGCTGATCATAATTGCGTGACAGCACATGGTAGAGCGGGTGAGGACAGATCAGGCGCGACGCACCCGTGGCGAGCAGGGCCGTCGCCATCAACGGCACCACCATGCGGCTGCCTTCGCTCATCTCCAGGACGATGACGAACGCGGTCAGCGGTGCCTGCACCACGCCCGCGAAGTAGGCCACCATCGCCAGCAGGCTCAGCGCCCGCAGATCGTGTCCCGGCATGATGGCGGCGAGGGCCGGCCCCAACCCTGCCCCGACCGAGAGCGACGGTGCGAACAGGCCCCCCGGGATGCCGCTGATCGACGACAGCAGGGTCGCCACGAGCTTGAGCGGCGCCTGCCACCACGGCATCGCCACCCCGTGTTCCAGCAGGTCGCGCGCCTGATCGTAGGCGGTGCCCGTCGCATAGCCGTCCGTGAGCAGGCCAAGGACGGCCACGCCCAGACCGCAGGCAACGGCAAAGCACACCGGCCAGGATTTTATCGCAGCCACCAAGCCATTCCGCCGCGTGGCCATGGTGAGCACGCCCAGACTGAACGCGCCGCCGAGCAATCCGCCGACAATGCCGCACAGCGGCACGGCCAGCCAATCCTGGGCGGTGCCCAGCTGAGCCGATGTGTGCCCGAAGTAGCGATAGTCGCCGACCAGGGCCAAACCCGTGATGCCGGCGAGCACGACGGCACCGACCACCGGGCCGCTGATCCGGTGCTCGAACTCCTTGGCCATCTCCTCGATCGCGAACACCACCCCGGCCAAGGGCGTATTGAAGGCAGCGGCGACGCCGGCCGCCGCTCCCGCCAGAACCAGGCCGCGGACCCGGCCGACCCCGGCGAAGCCGGCTACCGCCAGCATGATCGCCGCACCCACCTGAACGGTCGGCCCCTCACGCCCGATCGAGGCACCGACGCCCAGCCCGAGCACGGTCAGCGCCACCTTGCCCAACGTCACCCGGGCGCCTAGCAGACGCCGACGGTGCGCCGGATCGCGCGACCGTCTGGCGGCGATCGCCTGCGGGATGCCGCTGCCCTGGGCACCGTCGAACCAGCGTCTGGCAGCCCAGGCGCAGAAGCCGAAGCCCAGGGGTGCGAGCGCCAGGGGCAGATAGGGCCAGCGGACACGCAGCCAGCTGAACAGCTCGGTGGCCAGATCGGCCGCCTGGGCAAACAGCACCGCGGCAATGCCGATGGCGACCGCGCCGGTGGCGAACACCAGTCGCCCACGCCAGATCCTGCCCGAAAGCCAGATGGCACGATGGCGGCGCAGATGGCGGGCAAAGAGCATGGGCACTGACTTCCAAGCTGTCGCCCCCGAGGTACCAACGACAAGGGGCTCGACCCGGCCGGATCGAGCCCCCTGCTTCGCCTCTAAGCCCAAGCCTACTCGGACGGCATTCCGCTCATCTCGGGCAGACGCAGGGGCAGATCGTCACCGCCGATCTCGGGCGGCGGCGCCGCGAACGAGTCGTCGGTGGCAGCCACCTTCTTGAACCGCTGCAACACGCCGCCGGTGCCCGCCGGGATCAGCCGGCCGACGATGACGTTCTCCTTGAGGCCCTGCAGCTTGTCGACCTTGCCGGCGAACGCCGCGTCGGTCAGCACCCGCGTGGTCTCCTGGAACGACGCCGCCGAGATGAACGACTGCGTCTGCAGGCTGGCCTTGGTGATGCCCTGCAGCACCGGGTGGCAGGTGGCGGCCCGGCGATCCTCGATGAGCATGCGCTCGTTGATCGCATCGAACTCGAGCCGATCGACCTGCTCGCCGACCAGGAAGGTCGTGTCACCAGGATCGAGGATCTCGACCTTCTGCAACATCTGGCGAACGATCACCTCGATGTGCTTGTCGTTGATCTTCACGCCCTGGAGTTTGTAGACCTCCTGGATCTCGTGCACCAGGAACTGCGCCAGTGCCTCGACGCCCAGCACGCGCAGCAGGTCGTGCGGCACCGGGTTGCCGTCGACGATCAGGTCGCCCGGCTTCACGCTGTCGCCTTCCTGCACGACCACGTGGCGGCCCTTGGGGATCAGGTACTCGACCGGCTCCAAGTCCTCGTCAGCGGCCAGGATGCGCAGGCGCCGCTTGTTCTTGTAGTCCTTGCCGAACTCGATCCGGCCCTCGATCTCGGCGATGATCGCCGGGTCCTTCGGCCGCCGCGCCTCGAACAGCTCCGCCACCCGCGGCAGACCGCCGGTGATGTCGCGGGTCTTGCTGGCCTCACGTGGCAGACGCGCCAGCACGTCGCCGGCCTGCACCATCATGCCGTTCTCGGCGGACATGATCGCACCCACCGGCAGGTAGTAGCGCGCCTCGCTGCCCGACGGCAGCGTGATCGGGTTGCCGTTGCCGTCCTGCAGGACGATCGACGGCCGCAGGTTGCCTGAGCGGGCATTCTGACGCCAGTCGATGACCTCCTTGCTGGTCTTGCCGGTGGCCTCGTCGATCACCTCGCGGAACGAGGTGCCGTCGATCAGGTCCTGGAACACGATCGCACCCGAAGCCTCGGTGATCACCGGCAAAGTGTGCGGATCCCACTCGGCCAGGACCTGCCCGCTCTCGACCTGCGAATCGGGCTCGGCGCGCAACCGGGTGCCGTTGGGAAGCTTGTTGCGCAGCTTCTCGCGGCCGACCTCGTCGTAGACGACGATTTCGGTGTTGCGGCCCAGAACCACGGTGCGGTCCAGGCTGTCGCGGACGATGCGCGGGTTGACCAGACGCACCACGCCGAGGCACGGGCTCTCGATCGTCGACTGCTCGGCCGAGGACTGCGCCGCCCCACCGATGTGGAACGTCCGCATGGTGAGCTGGGTGCCCGGCTCGCCGATCGACTGGGCGGCGATGACGCCCACCGCCTCGCCGATATTGACCGTCACGCCGCGCGCCAGATCGCGACCGTAGCAGCGACCGCAAACGCCGGTCTTGGTGTTGCAGGTGAGCACCGAGCGGACGCGAACGCTGTCGACGCCCGACTGGTCGATCCGCCGGCAGAGTTCCTCGTCCAGCAGCGTGTTGCGCGGTGCCAGCACCTCGCCGCTGCGCGGATGGACGATGTCCTCGGCCACGGTACGGCCCAGCACGCGCTCGCCCAGATCCTCGCTACCGCCCGAGGTCGAGATCGTGATCGAGCGCTCGGAGCCGCAATCGTCCTCGAGGATGATGCAGTCCTGGGCGACGTCGACCAGACGCCGGGTCAGGTAACCGGAGTTGGCCGTCTTCAGCGCCGTGTCCGCCAAGCCCTTACGGGCACCGTGCGTCGAGTTGAAGTACTCGAGAACGGTCAGGCCTTCCTTGAAGTTCGAGATGATCGGGTTCTCGATGATCTCGCCCGACGGCTTGGCCATCAGCCCACGCATGCCGGCGAGCTGCTTGATCTGCGCCGCCGAGCCACGGGCACCGGAGTGGGCCATCATCCAGATCGCGTTCGGCTGCCGGTAACGGCCGTCTTCCCGACGGGTCTGCTGCACGGCCTGAATGGCCTGCATCATCTCCTCGGCGACCTTGTCCGAGCACTGCTGCCAGGCGTCAACGACCTTGTTGTACTTCTCGCCCTTGGTGATCAGGCCGTCCGAGTACTGCTGCTCGTACTGCTTGACTAGGTCCTGCGTGCCATGGACGTGGCCCCACTTGCCCGCCGGGATGATCATGTCGTCTTTGCCGAACGAGATCCCTGCCTTGCAGGCGTGGCTGAAGCCCAGGTTCATCAGCCGATCGGCGAAGATCACGGTCTCCTTCTGACCGCAATGCCGGTAGACCTCGTCGATGACCTGGCTGATCTCCTTCTTGGTCAGGATCCGATTGATCAGACCGGCGAAGGTGACGTTCGGGTGGTGCGGCATGATCTCATAGAGCAGCAGCCGGCCGGGCGTCGTCTCGACCAGCATCGGACGCAGCTCGCCGTCTTCCTCCATGCGGAAGATCCGGCACTTTACCTTGGCATGCAGCGACACGACGCCGGCGGTGAGTGCGTGCTGCACCTCGCTGACGCCACCGAAGGTCATGCCCTGGCCCGGCTCGTCGTCGGCGATCAGGCTCAGATAATAGAGCCCCAGCACGATATCCTGCGTCGGCACGATGATCGGCTTGCCGTTGGCCGGGCTGAGGATGTTGTTGGTCGACATCATCAGCACGCGGGCTTCGAGCTGCGCCTCCAGCGACAGCGGGACGTGCACCGCCATCTGGTCGCCGTCGAAATCGGCATTGAAGGCCGTGCAGACGAGCGGGTGCAGCTGGATCGCCTTGCCCTCGATCAGCACCGGCTCAAACGCCTGGATGCCGAGGCGATGCAGGGTCGGCGCACGATTGAGCAGCACGGGGTGCTCGCGGATGACCTGCTCCAGGATGTCCCAGACCTCGGGACGCTCCTTCTCGACCATGCGCTTGGCGGCCTTGATCGTCTGCGCCTTGCCGTAGAGCTCGAGCTTGGCATAGACGAACGGCTTGAACAGCTCGAGCGCCATCTTTTTCGGCAGCCCGCACTGATGCAGCTTGAGCTCCGGGCCGACGACGATCACCGAACGGCCGGAATAGTCGACGCGCTTGCCCAGCAGGTTCTGCCGGAACCGGCCCTGCTTGCCCTTGAGCATGTCGGACAAGGACTTCAGTGGGCGCTTGTTCGCACCCGTGATGACGCGACCGCGACGGCCATTGTCGAACAGCGCGTCGACGGCCTCCTGCAGCATCCGCTTCTCGTTGCGGACGATGATGTCCGGCGCCTTCAGCTCGATCAGGCGCTTCAGGCGGTTGTTGCGGTTGATGACGCGACGGTAGAGGTCGTTCAGGTCCGAGGTGGCGAACCGGCCGCCATCCAGCGGCACCAGCGGGCGCAGCTCCGGCGGGATCACCGGGACGACCTCGAGCACCATCCACTCGGGCTTGTTGCCCGATTCCAGGAAGGTCTCGACCAGCTTCAGCCGCTTGACTAGCTTCTTGCGCTTGGCCTCGGAGCTGGTCTCCAGCAACTCGCCGCGCATCGTCTCACGCTCGACCGGCAGGTCGAGCTTCTTCAGCATGTCGCGCACGGCCTCGGCGCCGATACCGCAGGTGAAGGAGTCGTCACCGAACTCCTCGCGGTAGCGGATCACCTGCTCCTCGTTGAGCAGCTCGTTCGGCTTCAGCGTGGTGAGGCCAGGCTCGATCACCACCCAGTTGTCGAAATAGAGCACGCGCTCGAGGTCGCGCAGCGTCATGTCGAGCAGCACGCCGATGCGCGTCGGCACCGACTTCAGGAACCAGATATGCGCCACCGGCGAGGCCAGCTCGATATGGCCCATCCGCTCGCGGCGGACCTTCGACTGGATGACCTCGACGCCGCACTTCTCGCAGACAATGCCCTTGTACTTCATGCGCTTGTACTTGCCGCACAAGCACTCGTAGTCCTTGATCGGGCCAAAGATCTTGGCGCAGAACAGCCCGTCGCGCTCTGGCTTGAAGGTACGGTAGTTGATGGTCTCGGGCTTGCGGACCTCGCCGTACGACCACTCGCGAATCTCGTCGGGGCTCGCGATGGAGATCCGAATCTGGTCGAACTTCTGGCCCGCTGCGGGCTGGCCGAAGAGGTACATCAAATCGTTCATCGGACCCTGCTCTCGCTCATCGCCGTTAAATGCCGGTCAGGTCCGATCGCGCCGGCATCTGCGCGATCGGACCCGGGGTGCGAGGCACCCGTCATGCGTGTAAACGGCTCGCCGTCGGCGAGGTTCACTCGCCGGCCATCTCCTGCTGCAGCTCGACATCGAGTGCCAAGGCCTGCAGCTCCTTCACCAACACGTTGAAGCTCTCGGGAATACCGGCTTCGAACGTGTCCTCGCCGCGCACGATCGCCTCGTAGATCTTGGTGCGGCCCGACACGTCGTCGGACTTCACCGTCAGCATCTCCTGCAGCGAGTAGGAGGCGCCGTAGGCCTGCAGCGCCCAGCACTCCATCTCGCCGAAGCGCTGACCACCGAACTGCGCCTTGCCGCCCAGCGGCTGCTGGGTGACGAGGCTGTAGGGGCCGACCGAACGGGCGTGGATCTTGTCGTCGACCAGATGCCCGAGCTTCAGCATGTAGATGTAGCCCACGGTCACCTGGCGATCGAACGGCTCGCCGGTGCGACCGTCGGTGAGGGTGACCTGACCCGACGAGGCGCAGCCGGCCTCCTCGAGCATCCGCACGATGTCAGATTCATGGGCGCCGTCGAACACCGGCGTCGCGATCGGCACGCCCGGGCGCAGATTGTTGCCCAGCTCGAGCAGCTCGCCGTCGGTGTAGCCGCGGATCTCCTCGCCGGTCTCCTGCCCGTAGACATGCTCCAGGCGGTCCTCGAGCACCTTGCGCCCGACGCCGTCCTGCCACTGGTCCACCAGCTCACCGATCTGCCGGCCGAGATTGGAGCAGGCCCAGCCCAGATGGGTCTCCAGGATCTGCCCGACATTCATGCGCGACGGCACGCCCAACGGGTTGAGCACGAGGTCGACATGGGTGCCGTCCTCGAGGTGCGGCATGTCCTCGATCGGGGCGATCCGCGAGATGACGCCCTTGTTGCCGTGCCGTCCGGCCATCTTGTCGCCCGGCTGCAGCTTGCGCTTCACCGCGACGAACACCTTGACCATCTTGAGCACGCCCGGAGGCAGCTCGTCGCCGCGCTGCAGCTTCTCGACCTTGTTCTCGAAGCGGTCCTGGAACGCCTTGTAGCCGTCGTCGAGCTGACGCTTCAGCGCCTGGATCTCGGTCATCCGGTCGGCGTCGTCGAGGCCGATCTCCCAGAACAGGCGGCGCTGCATGCCGTCCAGCATCTCGGCCGTGACCGGTACGCCGACCTTGAGGCCGCGCGGCCCGGAGGTCGTCACCTGACCGTCGAGAACCTCGCGCAGACGGTTGTAGATGTTGCGCTCGAGGATCGCCTTCTCGTCGTCGCGGTCCTTGGCCAGACGCTCGATCTCGGCCCGCTCGATCGCGATCGCACGCTCGTCCTTGTCGACGCCGCGGCGGTTGAAGACGCGGACCTCGACCACCGTGCCCTGCACGCCCGGCGGCACCTTCAGCGAGGTGTCGCGGACGTCGGCCGCCTTCTCGCCGAAGATGGCGCGCAGCAGCTTCTCCTCGGGCGTCATCGGGGTCTCGCCCTTGGGCGTGACCTTGCCGACCAGGATGTCGCCGGCCTTCACCTCGGCACCGATATAGACGATGCCCGCCTCGTCCAGATTGCGCAGCGATTCCTCGCTGACGTTCGGGATGTCGCGGGTGATCGCCTCCGGCCCGAGCTTGGTGTCGCGCGCCATCACCTCGAACTCGTCGATGTGGATGGACGTGAACACGTCGTCGCGGACGATGCGCTCCGAAATGAGGATCGAGTCCTCGAAGTTGTAGCCGTTCCAGGGCATGAACGCGACCAGCGCATTCCGGCCCAGTGCCAAGTCACCGAGCTGCGTCGATGGCCCGTCGGCGATGATGTCGCCGGCGCGCACCTTGTCGCCCACCTTCACCAGCGGACGCTGGTTGATGCAGGTGTTCTGGTTGGAACGCTGAAACTTCTTCAGCCGGTAGATGTCGACGACGCTGTCGGCACGTGCCGTATCGTCGGTGACCCTAACGACGATGCGCGAGCCGTCGATCTGATCGACGATCCCGGCGCGCTTGGCGGCGATGGCGGCACCGCTGTCGCGGGCGACCACGCCTTCCATGCCGGTGCCGACGAACGGGGCCGCTGCCTGCAGCAACGGCACCGCCTGGCGCTGCATGTTCGAGCCCATCAGCGCCCGGTTGGCGTCGTCGTTCTCGAGGAACGGGATCAGCGCCGCGGCGACCGAGACCAGCTGCTTGGGCGAGACGTCGATCATGCTGATCGCGTCGGGACGCACCAGCACGAACTCGCCGTTCTCGCGGCAGCTGACCAGCTCGCCGGCGAAGCTCTTGTCCGGATTGAGCTCGGAATTGGCCTGGGCGATCGTGTAGCGCCCCTCCTCCATGGCGGAGAGGTAGAGCACCTCGTCGCTGACCTTGCCGTCGACGACCCGCCGGTACGGGCTCTCGATGAAGCCGTACTTGTTGATCCGGGCATAGGTGGCCAGGCTGTTGATCAGGCCGATGTTCGGGCCTTCCGGGGTCTCGATCGGGCAGATCCGGCCATAGTGGGTCGGATGCACGTCGCGCACCTCGAAGCCCGCCCGCTCACGGGTCAGACCGCCCGGACCAAGTGCCGAGAGGCGGCGCTTATGGGTGATCTCGGAGAGCGGGTTGGTCTGGTCCATGAACTGCGACAGCTGCGAGCTGCCGAAGAACTCGCGGACCGCGGCTGCCACCGGCTTGGCGTTGATCAGGTCATGCGGCATCGCCGCGTCGATCTCGACCGAGCTCATCCGCTCACGCACCGCGCGCTCCATGCGCAGCAGCCCGACCCGGAACTGGTTCTCCATCAGCTCGCCGACGGAGCGGACGCGCCGATTGCCCAGATGATCGATGTCGTCGATCTCGCCGCGACCGTCCTTGATCTCGACCAGCATCCGCACGACGGCGACGATGTCCTCGCTGCGCAGCACGCGCAGCGTGTCGGCCGACTCCAGGCCCAGGCGCATGTTCATCTTCACCCGGCCGACGGGCGAGAGATCGTAGCGCTCGGTGTCGAAGATCAGGCTGCCGAACAGCGTCTCGGCCGTATCCAGCGTCGGCGGCTCGCCGGGACGCAGCACCCGGTAGATGTCGAGCAGCGCTTCCTCACGGTTCTGGCAACGGTCCAGCGTGAGGGTGTTGCGGATGTACGGGCCCACGGTCAGGTGGTCGATGTCCAGGATGGCCAGCTCGGTGATGCCGGCCTCCGACAGCTTCCGGATGGTCTCGCCGGTGAGCTCGTCGCCCGCCTCGGCCAGGACGAGGCCGTTCTCCTCGTTGATGATGTCGCGGCTAAGGTAGCGCCCCACCAGCTCCTCGGCGGAGTGGTAGAGCTCTTGCATGCCCTGCTCTTCGATCTTCTTGAGCAGGCGCGGCGTCATCTTGGTGCCGGCCTCAGCCAGCGTCTGACCGGTAGCGGCGTCGACAAGATCCGCGGTCAGCTTCTGCCCGCGCAGGCGATCGGCGCGAAACGCCGTCTTCCAGCCCTGGCCGGCGCTGTGGAAGAAGATCTCGTGGTAGAAGGTGTTGAGGATCGTCTCCTGATCCAGCCCGAGCGCCAGCAGCAGCGTCGTCACCGGCAGCTTGCGGCGGCGATCGATGCGGACGTGGACGAGGTCCTTGGAGTCGAACTCGAAGTCGAGCCAGCTGCCGCGGTAGGGAATGATCCGCGCCGAGTAGAGGAACTTGCCCGAGCTGTGCGTCTTGCCGCGGTCGTGGTCGAAGAACACGCCCGGGCTGCGATGCATCTGCGAGACGATGACACGCTCGGTACCGTTGACGACGAAGGTGCCATTGTCGGTCATGAGCGGCATGTCGCCCATGTAGACATCCTGCTCCTTGATGTCGCGAACGCTCTTCGAGCCGGTCTCCTCGTCGACGTCCCAGACGATCAGCCGGAGGGTCACCCGCAACGGCGCCGCATAGGTCATGCCGCGCTGATGGCACTCCTCGACGTCGTACTTGGGCTCCTCGAGATCATACTTGACGAAATCGAGCGCGGCGCGATCGGCAAAATCCCGGATCGGGAAGACCGAGCGGAAAACCTCTTCCAGACCCATCAGCTCGCGCTCGGGCGCGCCGATGTGCATCTGCAGGAAATTGTCGTAAGACTGCCGCTGCACCTCGATAAGGTTGGGCATCTCGGTAACTTCGGGGATTCGGCCGAAGCTCTTGCGAATCCGCTTCTTGGCCGTGGGAAGATCGGACATGGCTGACCTGCTTCGGTTAAACCGTTAGCTGGACGCGACTCCGGCGCTGGGCGCCAGAATCAGGACGTCGAGACGACGCCGAAAAGGCCGGGCTGCGCGTGACGCATCCGGCCTGTGCGGATCGAGGAACAAAGACTGCTGCGGCCACCGCAGCCATGGCGTCCCGGCGTGAACGCCGAAACTACCAGGGCCGCAGCGGTGCGGGTGTCGAGAGCGATCTACTTGATCTCCACGGTGGCGCCGGCTGCCTCGAGCTGCGCCTTCACCTTGGCCGCCTCGTCCTTGGAGATCGCCTCCTTGACGGCCTTCGGCGCCGCCTCGACCAGATCCTTGGCCTCCTTCAGGCCCAGGCTGGTCAGGGCGCGAACCTCCTTGATGACGTTGATCTTCTGGGCGCCAGCGGCCACCAGGATCACGTCGAACTCGGTCTGCTCCTCGACCGGCTCGGCCGCGGCAGCACCACCGCCGGCCGCAGCCACGGCGACCGGCGCCGCCGCCGAGACGCCCCACTTCTCTTCGAGCATCTTCGACAGCTGAGCTGCCTCAAGGACGGTCAGGCCCGAGAGATCCTCGACCAGCTGATCCAAATTCGCCATCACAACCACTCCCGCAACGAACTTATGCCAGGACGCCCAACTTTTGGTGCGCCGTTACTTCCAACAGGCGCTTAGACGCCCTCTTGCTCCGCGCGCGCCGCCAGCACCCGGGCGATCTGCCCGCCCGGCGCCTGCAGCAGCCCGACCAGACGACTGGCCGGCGTGTTCAACAGACCAATAAGCTTGGCCCGCAGCTCGTCGAGCGACGGCAGCTCGGCCAGTGCGCGGACCGCGGCCGCGTCCAGCAGGGTGCCGCTGAGCCCACCGCCCACGATCTGCAGCTTGTCGTTCTTCTTGCCGAACTCACTGATGATCCGCGGCGCTGCCGTCGGGTCCTTGGAGTAGGCGATCGCGGTGGGCCCCTTGAACATGGAAGCCATCGGCGCGAACGGTGTTCCGTCCACGGCCAGCTGGGCCAGCTTGTTCTTAGTCACCCGGAACGACGCTCCGGCAGCCCTGATCCGGGTACGGAGATCGGTGATCTCCGCCACGGAAAGGCCCTTGTAGTACGTCAGGACCACAACCCCAGTCTCCGTGAAGACAGTGTTGAGATCGCTAATTACCTGCGCTTTTTCGGCTCGCAGCACGCTAGTCTCCGAACACTAACCGATCCGGCTCTCGCCTCGGCGGATCACACCGCCATCGCACTGCCGCCACGAACCGTTCCCGATCGTCACGCGCAATACCGACGCGCTCACGCCGAACACCACCCCTGGTCGAGTACGACCCGGATGGCGCGGCGCTGACGTTCCTCGGAGCCCGGGAATGTAGCGGCGCCGGCGCCGAGCGCAAGAGCCAAAATCATTTCGATTGCACGAATCTCAACCCACCAGGGTGGGCACGTCGACCTTGATACCAATACCCATGGTCGAGCTGAGATTGGCCCGCTTCAGGTAGGTGCCCTTGGCGCCACTGGGCTTGGCCCGATTGATGGCGTCGACGAACGCCTTCACGTTGGCCACCAGCTTGTCCGTATCGAAGCTGGCCTTGCCGACACCGGCATGCACGATCCCGGCCTTCTCGACGCGGAACTGCACCTGGCCGCCCTTGGCGGCCTCGACGGCCTCGCGCACGTTGGGCGTCACCGTCCCCAGCTTGGGGTTCGGCATCAGGCCACGCGGGCCCAGGATCTTACCCAGACGGCCGACGAGCGGCATCATGTCCGGCGTCGCGATGCAGCGATCGAAGTCGATCTTGCCGCCCTGGATCTGCTCGGCCAGATCCTCGGCACCGACCACGTCGGCGCCGGCTGCCAGCGCCTCGGCAGCCTTGTCACCGCGGGCGAACACGCCCACGCGCAGGGTCTTGCCAGTGCCGTGCGGCAGGTTGACCGTACCACGGACCATCTGGTCGGCATGCCGCGGATCGACGCCGAGGTTGAGCGACAGCTCGACCGTCTCGTCGAACTTCGCCGTGGCGTTTTCCTTGATCAGCTTCACCGCCTCGGGCAGCGCGTGCAATTTGGCCACGTCGACCTTCTTGGCCGTCGCCGCCAGTCTCTTTCCCTTGCCAGCCATCGCCTTACTCCGCCACCTCGAGGCCCATCGAGCGGGCCGAGCCGATGATCATCTGCACCGCCCCGTCGACGTCGTGGGCGTTCAGATCCTTCATCTTGGCTTCGGCGATCTCGCGGCACTGGGCCACCGTCACCTTGCCAGCGATGCCGCGGCCGGTGGTCGCGCTACCCTTGGTGACGCCAGCCGCCTTCTTGAGGAAGTAGGACACGGGCGGCGTCTTGGTGACGAACGCGAAGGTGCGGTCGGCGAATGCGGTGATGACCACAGGCACCGGCATGCCCGGTTCCATGCCCTGCGTCGCCGCGTTGAATTCCTTCACGAACTGCATGATGTTCAAGCCGCGCTGACCCAGGGCCGGCCCGATCGGCGGCGACGGGTTGGCCTTGCCGGCCGGCACCTGCAGCTTGATGTAACCGGTGATCTTTTTCGCCATCGGCTTCCAGCCTACCTTTCTGGCTTAGCGGTTCAAACGCGCCGAGCCGGCGCTCCCGCACTCTCATCCACGAAGAACGCCTAGAGCTTCTCGACCTGCGAGTACTCCAGCTCGACCGGCGTGGCCCGGCCGAAGATCGAAACGGAAACCTTGAGCCTGCCCTTGGCCTCGTCGACTTCCTCGACGACGCCGCTGAACGAAGCGAACGGCCCGTCGCTGACCCGGACGCTGTCGCCCGAAATAAAGGCGATCATCGGCTTGGGATGCTCGACCCCTTCCGCCATCTGATGCCGGATCCGCTCGGCCTCATGGTCGGGGATCGGCGACGGCTTGCCGCCCGGGCCCAGAAAGCCGGTGACCTTGGCGGTGTTGCGCACCAGCGACCAAGTCTCGTCGTTGAGGACCATCCGCACCAGCACGTAGCCGGGGAAAAACTTGCGCTCGGCACTGACCTTCTTGCCGCGCCTGACCTCGACCACCTCTTCCATCGGGACCAGGATGTCCTCGAACAGATGGGTCAGTCCCTTCTGCTCGGCCTGCTCGCGAATCGATTCCCGGACCTTCTTCTCGAAGCCCGAGTAGACGTGGATGATGAACCAACGCGACGGCGTCATCGTGGTCATCGCGCACCCAGTCCCAGCACGAGCTCGATGCCATAGGCGATGAGCAGGTCGACGACGAAGAAGAACAGGGCGGCCAATGCCGACATCGCGAGCACGCTGAGCGTGGTCGCCACCAGCTCCTTGCGGCTGGGCCAGGTCACCTTGGCCAGTTCCTGCCGCACCTCGCGGATGAACTGCGCCGGCGAAGTCTTCGCCATCATCAAAGCGCTCTACTTTCTGCTGCTCGGATCGGCCCACCGCCGACCGGCCCGAAATTGCCGGCGGCTGGCAGGAGTGGAGGGGCTCGAACCCCCAACCCCCGGTTTTGGAGACCGGTGCTCTACCAGTTGAGCTACACTCCTAGACGTCCACCTTGGCGATCCGTGCGGCAGCCGTGCTGGCGCACGACTGTACCACGACCGGGCCGACGAGGTCCGCCGCTGGGAGCGTGTGCATAAAGCACGCCGCCAGTCGGCGCAAGCCTCAGCCGGCCCGTTCCTTCCTGTTCAGGCGATGATGTCGGCGACGACGCCGGCACCGACGGTGCGGCCGCCTTCGCGGATGGCGAAGCGGAGGCCCTTTTCCATGGCGATGGGGGCGATCAGGTCGACCTCCATGG
>JBATRI010000353.1:0-6474 GCA_049292515.1 Geminicoccaceae bacterium | reverse complement strand
GGCCGGGGCCGGCGAGCAGGCCGAGGATACGGCGGCGCAGCGCGTCCACCGGGTCGGCATCGTTGGCCGGGGCGGGGCCGGCCCAGGCGGGCTCGGGTTCACACGTGCGCGCTGGCGCCGATGTCTCGGGTTCAGACGTGCACGGCGCACCTCTCTCGGGTTCGCCCGTGCGCGGCCGCGCACCTTCCTCGGGTTCACACGTGCGCGCCGGCGCACCTCTCTCAGGTTCACACGTGCGCGGCGACGCACCTTTCTCGGGTTCACCCGTGCGCGGCGGCGCACCTCTCTCAGGTTCACACGTGCGCGGCGGCGCACCCCGCTCGGGTTCAGAGGTGCGCCCGGATGCGGGCGTGCGCTCCAACGCCGGCCCGATCAATCCTGCGGCCCTGGCCTTGCGGTGGGCAAGGAAGGCGCGCTGGGCGCGGCTCGAGGCGCAGCCGGCGACCGTCGCGAAACGGAGGACGGAGGACAGGGCCGCGGCGTGGTCGCGGTCCTGCAGGTCGCTGCCGTGGCTGCGGCCGGGGCAGGCGGGGCGGATGTCGGCCAGGACCTCGGCCTGGATTCGGTCGGCGCGGATCTCCATCCACATCGCGGCGGCGATCGCGGTGACGAGCCCAGTCTCGGTGGCGTCGACCGGGCGGTAACATTCCCGCAGCTCCAGCACGTGTCGGGTCCAGGCGGTGGAGGTCTCCTCGGGCAGCAGGCCGAAGGCGTCGGCGCGCGGGCAGCGGTGGGCTGAGGGCATGGCAGGGCGTCCGGCAGCAGGGGGCTGCGCGGCATGGTAGCAGAACAAGGAATATATTCCAAGGTGGGGTTAACCGGGCGTTCGTGAGGTTCGGGCAGACTGGCGGAGCCTGGACCAGGTGCCGCGCCCGGGTGGGTGGGGGCAGTTCCTTGCCGGCCGCAGGCCGGGGCGGGTGGAAGCGGGTGGGGAGGTCGGTTAGGCTCTAGGCGGCAAGGGCCGTGGGGCCAAGGCAGGGAGGCGGGCATGGAGACGATCGGGTTCGCGGGGCTGGAGCTGCGGTTCCTGCGCGACAAGGAGGCGACGGGCGGCAGCCTCGATCTGTTCGAGATGACGGTGCAGCCGCAGGCCAGGATGCCGGTGGCGCATCATCATGAAGGCTGGGAGGAGACGATCTACGGGCTCGCCGGGGTCACCACTTGGCTTGTGGACGGCAGTGAGGTCGCGGTTGGGCCGGGGGCGACGCTGTTCATCCGGCGCGGCGTGGTGCACGGCTTCCGCAACGACACGGCCGCGCCCGCGAGTTGCCTGTGCATCCTGACCCCGGGCGTGCTCGGCCCCGGCTATTTCAGGGAGATGGCGGCACTGGTGGCCGGTGGCGCGCCCGACCCCTCCAGGATGAAGGAGATCATGCTGCGGCATGGGCTGGTGCCGGCCGCGGGATAGGGATCGGCCCCGAGGGCACTTTCCATTCGAGGGAGCGTGGGCTGGCTCGGCCTATCGCGAGGTGCTAATATTCGACCGGGTCGTGGCGGTGAGGGGTGGCGATGGCGGGCAAGGTCTCGCTCGATCCGATCGGGCAGGTGGTGCTGGAGACACGCGAGGACGTGCGCGACCTACGAACGGAACTGCGGGGGATGCACGAAGACCAGACCGTGATGATCCGCATGCTCCAACGCCGCGAGGCCGAGCTCGACCTGATGCGTGCCATCGACCAGCGCTACCAATCGCTGCGGACCAAGGTCGAGCAGCTGGAGAAGCGGCTGGAGCAGGCGGGGATAGGCTGATGGGTGGACCACCCGAGATCGAGGCGATCGCGGTCAGTGCCTTCAAGCCTCGCAGCCTGGAGCTGATCGAGCGGGTGGCGAGCGGGCGGGTGGCGCGGCTGGTGCTGACCAAGCGCGGTCGACCCGTGGCGGCGTTGGTGCGGGTGCAGCCGGTCGAGCTGTGGGGCGCGCTGCGTGAGTTGATGCAGCCGGTCGAGGGTGTCGAGCTAACGGATTCGAATTGGTTGGATACCTCAATGCCGATGCAAATTGGGCGTTCGTAAGCTATGCGTCTATTTGCCGTGCGCTTAACTATGCCAAAGGATGCTTGACCATATCGAGTCCATACCCCTTTACCCTCTTTCACAATATGTTAACGCGGACGACACTCCATTGCTTCCAGGAATGAGTTCTAGAACCTTTTGGCTCTCAATTAGCTGCAATGCTAACCGATCTGAGAAAGCAACAACACATGTGTAAATCATCGAATGAGGAAAAACTTAAACGCTATGCCGTATAACAGCGCTGGGAGTTTTTTGGAGAATGGCCCCATAAACAGTATAATACTAGTTGGAAAGACATTAAATTTGATATAAGGAATAAGAATTTAGATATTTCAATACTTTATGTCGTCGGCTTTAATGTTTTCAATGGACCAGATGGAACCAAGGAGAATTTTAATTTACAGTATACTCTCCTAGATCGAAATAATCATATGATAATAGGCAGAAATATTGTCTGTGCGCCAGGTCAAACGATCGAAGCCGAAATTGTGACTACATCGATGGCCACGGCAAAACATAAAGATATTGGCATATTGTTAGTATCAGAAGAAGAATTAGATCTAAGTTTCATTCTTCAAGAATACAGATCCCTAGTTGGTCGATTTGTATCATTTATTACATTAAGTTTATGTGATCTGGCAACTCCAATAACAGACATTGCAGCATTTGAGTTTTTGACTGGCGCATATTATATGATAAATGATGCTGAATATCGAATAGCACATCAACATTCTTTTACAGATAATGATATTTCTAAGGCCATCATTGAATTCGCGAGTTTTGAAAGTACATCTACGGATGAGAAAAAGCTGCGGTTAGCAGCAGCGAGCCGTCGATTTCTATCCTCATTGGCCGAGATTGACAAGATACATCAATTCTGTAATCTTTGGGAGGCTTGCGAGTTCTTGCTAACTACCAAGCGCCAAAACCGTGTAGGAGGTGGGATGGTAGGCAAGTTATCTGAGAGAATTGCTCAGATCACTGGTGCCAATGAAGACAAGTTAAGAAAAATAGTCACATCGATTTTTGTTATGAGATGCAATGTCGTACATAATGCATTTGATCAGGTGGAATCTTTACACATGCTAGACGATTTAGAGATTATTTGTGAATGTGTGCTTCGTGATAGTTTTGGACTCGCGCAGTATCGCCCACGGATCCAAATTTTATTAGATCGTCATAATATCATTTAGTAAATATTAATTCTCTAAAATAATCTCGGCAGAGAATCTGGCAATTACATAAAGATGTTTTTGGCGATATTGACCATTATTGAAGCAACAATGCCTCAAATGTCCACGTATTCGTGGTTCACTCCGTCGATTTCGGCAAGTGGACATTAATCTAAGCTGCTCTTTCCCGCCCAGGGTTCCACTAATCTCGCTATGCGGCGTAATCCAGAGCTTTACCCGGGCCGCGTTCCGCCTTCCGACCAGCCCCTGGGTCTTTGCGCCTATATACGGGGCTGGGTCGGTCATAGCTGCAGGCTTGCCTGGCGTAGCAGCTGCAGTTGTCGGCCTGCTCCAGGGCCGGGATCGCCTTGAGGCCGATCTGCCGGTCGAGGTCGCCGCAGGCGGGGCCGGGCTGTTCCCGCGTGCTGGCGGCACTGATGGCGGGCGGGGAACTCGACCCAGCGAAGGTGAGGGAGATCCTGCCGCGGCATGGGCTGGTGCCGGCGGTGGGACAGGGCGAAGCCATGGCTGGCCGCAAGACCACCGACGGCGGGTTGAACGGCGGCTTCGTATTCCGGCTGGCGCTCGACCCGATCGGCCCATCCCGGCGGACGGCGCGGCCGGCCCGACAGCGCCAAGGAGGCGCCGCCACCACGCGTGCGCTGGCTCGATGGCGACACGCGTCGCACCTGCTTGGGGTCGATGGTCCGGGCGGCGTCGAAGCTGCGGATGCGAGCCTGACCGAGCGGTCGAGCGGCCGCTCAGTTGCAGGTGAGGATCAGGTGGAATGGGCGGTCGTCGGGCGCCCGGGAGGCGTTGTGCGTGTTGACGAAGAGGTATCTCTTGAAGCGCGGCTCCAGCTGTTGGAACGGGTGCTCCATGACGGTGATGAAGCCGATGCCCGGCGTATGGCCGTTGCCGGTGCCGATGGTCGCCACGAACGCGCATCTGCTGACGTCCGGCACGGTCGTGAAGGCGACGGCGTAGGTGCCTTTGTCGGTGCGCTCGACCACCACCGTCTCGGAGGAGCGGGTGACCAGGCCATCCTCGCGCACGACGGCGAAATGCGTGGTCACGGCAGCGGCGGCCGGGGTTGTCTGGCAGGCCGCCAGCACCGTCCCCACCGCGAGGATGAACGTACGAGTCGACAGGCCGAGCCGACGATAGGCCCACTTGTGCATTGGTTGCCCCCGCATTGCCATTATTGATCTGGCCGCCCAAATGCGGCGGAGCGGCGAATTCTGTCAATGACAGGGTGTGGCGAGCCGGCCGAAAACATCTCGGGCGCCGGATACGGCCCCCTTCGGCGTCCGGCTGCTATTTCGGCAGCCCATCAAGAAATAAACTCGCCGACATGTCTCAGCGTCGATTCACGACGTGGGTCCGGACCAGAGAGAATCTATGCTTGACTATTGTATGAAATGGTGAAAGCACTGCGCCGCGGGGCAAGATATATTTGGTGAATGTACAATGCTGAAGTCAAGGCATGTTCAAATGGCTATTGTCGTAGCCTTGACTGTGGGTGCCGGTGTCCCGGCTTGGGCCAATGGCGTCACCGAACGGGTCAGCCTCAGCTCGAGCGGCAAGCAGGGCAATCTCGAGAGCGAACAGGCCCTGGACGCGGACGCGATGACCGACGACGGCCGGTACGTCGTTTTCCAGTCCTTGGCGAGCAATCTCGTGCCGAACGACACGAACGGCGCCTACGATGTCTTTCTCCGCGACCGGCGGACCCGGCAGACGCTGCGGGTGAGCGTGTCGAGCACCGGCGGCCAGGGCAGCCAGGGCAGCTCTCGGGGGACGATCTCGGCTGACGCGCGCTACGTCGCCTTCGACTCGGATGCTGACGACCTGGTGCCGAACGACACCAATGGCCAAGGCGACATCTTCGTCCGCGACCTGACGACCGGCACCACGCAACGCGTGAATGTCGGCACGGACGGCAGTCAGGCGAACGGGTCCAGCTACGGTTCCGCGATCTCGGCGAACGGTCGCTACGTTGTCTTCGCATCGAATGCCACCAACCTGGTGTCTGGCGACACCAACGGGTCGCAGGACATCTTCGTTCGCGACCGCAAGACGGGCACGACCAGCCGTGTCAGCGTCGGAACCCGAGGCCGGCAGGCGAATGGTGGCAGCTTTGCCGGCATTGTCTCGGCCGATGGTCGTTTCGTCGTCTTCAGCTCCGACGCCACCAACCTGGTCGCCCACGACACCAACCTCTCCCCCGACGTGTTCGTCCGCGATCGCCAGCTGGGCACTACCGCGCGCGTCAATGTCGGGGCCGGTGGGGTCGAGGCGGCACCGGGGAGCTTCAGCTTCGGCACCGATCTGGCGGCAGGCGGCCGCTACGTCGCCTTCCAGTCGGATGCCGGCAACCTCGTGGCCGGCGACGCCAACGGCGCCACCGATGTCTTCGTCCGTGACCGGAAGCGCAAGCTGACCGACCGCGTCGTCCTGGCACCCACGGGCGCCCCGCTCGACCCGGGCAGCTTTGGCGGAAGTCTGTCGGCATCCGGCCGCTTCGTGGCCGTCTCCTCGCGCGGCAGCGCCCGCGGCAGCGCGGACGCCTACGTCATCGACCGGCACAGCGGCAAGACACGCCTGCTCAACGCACCGCTCGCCGGCTACCCGCAACAGGTCGCCGCCAGCACGGCCGTGGCGATCAGCGCGGACGGGCGCCGCGCCTGCTTCGACTCGAGCGCCTCGAATCTGGTCCCCGGCGACACCAACGAGACGCTCGACGTCTTCGTGCGCAATCTCTCCGCCTGGTGAGCACCGGGCATATCCCCGCCAGGCTGACAGCAGCGTCAAGGCTTCGGGATGTCGTTGGCGCCGGGGCCGGTCACGCTGCCACGCCCATGGGCGGGGGCGAACCTGGCGTATTCGGGCTCGCCGCTGTACCGGGCCGGCCGCACGGTCTGCCAGCCGCGGAACGGCGCTGGCGATGGCCACGAGTGGCTTCGCGTCCCCCGGGCGGTCGTCGTTGCGCCAGACCGGCTCGGATCAGCAGGTGCCCCTGACGTCGATCTGCACGCCGAGGAAGGCGAGGTTGATCGTGGGCGCGTCGACCAGGAGGAAGTAGAAGGCGCTGCCCTGCGCGATCGACGGCTGGTTGATGGCGGTGGTCTTGGCGATCCGCACCGTGTCCGGGGTGCCGGCGGCACTGGTGGCGGTCGCCATCAGCACCGGGGCGGCGAAGGCCGGGCCGCCATTGGTGAAGGTCTTCTTGTAGAGCCGCGCCCGGATCGGGTCGTTGGCGTTGACGTCGCGGTAGACCAGGCTGACGC
>JBATRI010000352.1:0-7812 GCA_049292515.1 Geminicoccaceae bacterium | reverse complement strand
TGGCGGTGCGCGAGCCGGTCTCCTTGTTCACCGAGCAGGCCCCCGCCAGCAGCGGCAGCATGGCCGCGGTCACGACGACGAACGTGGAGGTGCGCATGGTTCCAGGCACTCCGATGGTACGGCTCATTTCGGGCATGGGTAGGTGTCGGTCATGGCACGCCAGAACCCGTCGATGGCCCGATCCTGCAGATGGCTTGGATTGGCCGCGACCCAGCTGACGAAGCTCTCCCGGGCCTCGGACAGCGTCGGGATCGGGTCGGCGCAGGCCAGCTGCTTGATCTTCTTGGCACGCGTCAGTTCCAGATAGAGCAGACCGGTGCCGGCGATGAACCCGTCACAGAAGTTCTGGCCGTCGCGTATCTCGCCCACCGAGCCTTCACTGTCGCAGTAGGCGACCAGATCGGCCGTCGTGTCGAGCTTGGGCTCGGCCGCCAGGGCGGCACCCCCGGCAAGCAGCAGTCCCCCACACACTATAGCTGTTTTGCGCATTGGCCTCGCCTCTCCCTGGCAGCATTGCTCAAACCTATGGCAGTCACCGGCGAGAAGCGAGTGGATCGCACGCGATCGCCGGTGTCGGCCGTCACTCCTGCCAGTTGACCTGCTGGCCGTAGAGCGAGACGGCACTGATGCCCATCTTCGCCGAGCCCTCGGTGATCTGCCGGCTGTAGACGACATAGACCAGCGTATCGTTCTTCTGGTCGTAGATCCGCCGCACCCCCAGCGACTTGAAGATCAGGCTGATCCGCTGGCTGAACACCTCTTCCCCCTCCTTGCCCTTCTCGATACCGTGGATCGTGATCGGGCCGGTCTGCTGGCAGGCGATCGCGGCGTTGGAGGGGTCCTCGAACCAGTTGCCCTTGCTCAGCCGGTCGATCAGGCTGCGGGAGAAATGGCTCATGTGGCAGGTGACGCCGTTGACCTTCGGGTCGGCGATCTCCTCGATCACGATGCCGTTGCCGATCCAGTCGTTGCTGAAGCCGCCGACCTCCTCGGCCCGCAAGGAGCCGCTGGCGGCCGCGATCGCCACCGCCGCCAACATCATAAGCCTGCTCATGCCTTCGCTCTCCTGGGCCTTGCCGTCGGTGCCCGCCGACTCTTGGACGGATAGGACAACGCGGCCGGGCGGTCGAGGATCCGCGGCGTGGGAGCGCAGGTCTCAATAGGTCTGGTTGAGGCGCAGCCAGCGCAGGCGGTCGACGGAGGGCACGGTCAGCTCGATGGGGCCAGTGTGGCGCAGGATCCGCAAGGTTACCGGGACACCGGGATCGCCCAGTTGCCAGATGGCGCGATAGAACTCGGCCATCGAGCCCACGTCAGTGGCCCCCACGCCCACCACCACGTCGCCGGGGCGGACTCCCGCACCCTCAGCTGGACCCTTCTCGGCGACACCGCGGACGATGACGTGCCGGCCCAGCTCCTGGGTGGTCACCCCGATCCAGGGATGGCCCGGTCCGTCGGGCCGCCCCAGTGCCAGCAGATCGCCCAGGATCGGCTTCAGGGCATCGATCGGCACGAACATGTTGCCCGGCGATTCGACGTCCTTGGCCGTGGCGTCGCCCACCATCAGTGAGCCGACGCCGACCAGCCGGCCCTGCGGGTCGATCAGTGCAGCACCTGCGAAATCGGGGTGGAGCGGGGTCGTGAACATGGCGTCCGGCAGCAGATACTCCCAATAGCCCGCGAACTCGCGCCGGCTGGCGAGCTTGGCCTCGCGGCCGCCCAGCTGCCCGTCCCGGCTGAGCACCAGGAGAGGCGCCCCGATCTGCACCTTGCCGCTGCTGCCGAGCGGCAGCGGAACGGCGTCCAGCCGTTCGGTGGCACGGACAAGGCCGAAGCCGGTGTCGTGGTCGTAGGCAACGATCTCGGCAGGGATCCGCTTGCCGGCCGCATCGTGAAGATCGACGGCCGTGGCCTCGAGGATCAGGTAGCCGATGGTCAGGACCAGCCCCGAACTGTCGATGACCACGCCGCTGCCCGTGCGCTCGCGGCCCAGCGTGTCCGCGGTGCGGGCCTCGGGCGGCACCTCCGTACGGACACCCACCACGGCTGCCGCGGTCTCGCGCGGGCCGGCGCTGGCGCCGGCGGTGGCCAGCAGCATCGCCGGCGCGACGAGGAGGGGAAGGAGACGCTGAAACACGAGCGACTGCATCATGGCGGCGATCCGATCCGCGTAAACTACCTGTCAACATGGACTCCCAGCACGAATCCTGCCAGTCCGTTGCCCCAGATTGGCGATCACGAGCGTGGAAACCGGGATGACGGTGGACGGTGATGCAAGCCCGCAGCCGCCGTTCCCACGCCGTCGCTGGCGGCTCATCGGCATTTGGCCGCCCGGCTGGCCCAGCGCCCCGCCGCGGCGGTGACAGCCGGCTGCATCGCCCCTATGCTCGACCCATGCCCGCCGCCATGACCTCGCTTGAGCTGCTCGAACGCCTGATCGCCTTCGACACCCAGAGCTTCCGCTCGAATCTGGATCTTGTCGCCTTCTTGCAGGACTATCTGGCGGGGCAGGGCATCGAGAGCCGGCTGGTCCACGACGATACCGGCACCAAGGCCAATCTCTGGGCGGTGATCGGCCCCGTCGAGGTGCCGGGCATCGTGCTGTCCGGGCACACCGACGTCGTGCCGGTGGCCGGCCAGGCCTGGACCGGCGATCCGTTCCGGGCCCGCATCCAGGATGGCCGGCTCTACGGCCGCGGGGCCGCCGACATGAAGGGCTTCCTCGCCTGCATGCTGGCGCTGGTGCCCGAGCTGACGGCGGCCCGGCTGCGCAAGCCGGCGATCCTGGCCTTCTCCTACGACGAGGAGGTGGGCTGCAAGGGCGCGCCCGGGCTGATCGACGACCTGCTCCGCACCCTGCCGCGACCCGAGGCCTGCCTGGTCGGCGAGCCCACGCTGCTGCGCCTGATCGACGGCCACAAGGGCAAGGCCGGGTTCCGCTGCACCGTTACCGGTCGGGAGGGCCATTCGGCCTACCCGGAGCTCGGCGCCAACGCGGTGATCGCCGCTGCCCGCCTGATCGGCGAGGTCGCCAGCATGGGCGAATGGTTCGCGCGCTCGGGCCCGTTCGCCGACGGCTTCCGGCCGCCGCACCACACGGCGAGCGTCGGGCGGATCGAGGGCGGCTCGCAGCTCAACATCATCCCCAACCACTGCGCCTTCGAGTTCGAGTTCCGCACCCTGCCGGGCGTCGATCCGCAGCGGCTCATCGCCGCCGTCCGGCGTTTCGCCGACGAGTCCGTGCTGCCGGGCCTCCGCAGCCGCGCACCGGAAGCGGCGATCACCTTCGAGGAGATTCTGGCCTACCCGGCCCTGCCGACGGTAGCCGACACGCCGTTCGCCGCCTTGTGCCGGGAACTGACCGGCACGCCGCAGCCCACCAAGGCCTCGTTCGGCACGGACGGCGGCTGCTTCGCGGCTCGCGGCATCCCGTCCCTGGTCTGCGGCCCCGGCGACATCGCCGTCGCGCACAAGCCGGACGAGTGGATCGCCCTGGAGCAGCTCGAGCGCTGCGACGCGTTTTTGCACGACCTTTCACGGGCGGCCCTGGCCTAGCCTGCCGTCACGGGCCGCCGTCCCGCGGATGTGCGTTTCCTCACGGATAGCCTGGCCGGTTTGCGGCAGCTTCCGGCGTCCTCGAATGCCGCGCTCGGAGAATGTTCGTGTCGACCGTGCTCGACGCTGGATCGCCGTCGAAGATAGTATGGCTCGGGACCCATGGCGGTGGGTCGGCAGCGCCGGCCCCTGAGCCGAAGGCACACCGGATGACGGCTTCACCCGTCCGGCCCGTGGAGCGCAAGCTCGCGGCCATCTTTGTGGCCGACGTCGCCGGCTACGCGCGCCTGATGGCGCACGACGAGGTCTGGACGCTGGGCCAGCTCACCGCGCATCGGACGGTGCTGGCCGAGCTCATCGCCGGCCATGCCGGGCGAATCGCCAACACCGCCGGCGACGGCCTGCTGGCCGAGTTCCCCAGCGCCGTGAACGCGGTCGATTGCGCCGTGGCCGTGCAGCAGCAGTTGGCCCGGGCCAACGAGACGGTCCCGGCCGACCGGCGGCTCGAGTTCCGCATCGGCATCCATGTCGGCGACGTGATGGTCCAGGCGGGCGACCTGTTCGGCGACAGCGTGAACATCGCCGCCCGCATCGAATCGCTGGCCGGGTCGGGCGGCATCTGCCTCTCGGCCAGTGCGCTGGAGCATGTCCACAAATGGCTGCCGCACGGCGTGGTCGATCTGGGGCGCCACCAGGTCAAGAACATCGCCGAGCCGATCGGAGTCTATGCGCTGGCCGGCTTCGGCCCGCCGGTGGCCGCGGCCGGGTGCGCCGGCAGCCGGTCTCTGCCGCTGCCGGACCAGCCGTCGATCGCCGTGCTGCCCTTCACCAATATCGGCGGCGACCCCGAGCAAGAATATTTCGCCGACGGCCTGGTCGAGGACATCATCACCTCGCTCAGCCGGGTGCGCTCCTTCTTCGTGATCGCCCGCAATTCCAGCTTTACCTACAAGGGGCGTTCCGTCGACGTGAAGCAGGTCGGCCGCGAGCTGGGCGTCCGCTACGTGCTCGAGGGCAGCATCCGCAGGGCCGGCGCGCGGGTGCGGATCGTGGGCCAGCTGATCGACGCCGCCACCGGCCACCATGTCTGGGCCGACCGCTTCGACGGCGACGTCACCGACATCTTCGACCTGCAGGACCGGGTGACCGAGAGCGTCGTGGGCTCGGTCGAGCCCAGCATCCGCCTGCAGGAGATCCGTCAGGCGCGCGCCAAGCCCACGAGCTACATCTCGGCCTACGACCTCTACCTGCGCGCCTTGCCCCGCTTCTACGCGATGACCCAGGACGGCTTCGCCGACGTGCGCCGGCTGACCAACGAGGCGCTGGCGATCGATCCCGGCTTCAACCTCGCCAGGGCCCTGGGCGCCTACATCCGCAGCATCTCGGTGAGCCAGTGCTGGCACGAGCCGGACGACATCCGGGTCGCGGTGCGCATGGCCCGCGAGGTGCACGCCGAGGCGCGCGACGACCCGACCTGCCTGCGCTTTGCCGCCCAGGTCCTGGCCTACAGCGCCAAGGACTACGAGACGGCGCTGAGTGCCATCGAGCGCTCGCTGCAGCTCAACCCCAATTCGGCGCAAGGCTATACCGGTGGCGGCTGGGTCAACGCCCATTCCGGCCGTCCCCTGGTCGCAATCGAGCACTTCCACCGCGCCATGCGCCTGAGCCCGCTCGACCCGGAGAAGGGCATCGCTCTCTCCGGCATCGGCATGAGCTACCTGATGCTGGAGCAGTTCGAGGATGCGCTGAGCTGGGGCCAGCGGGCCTTGCGGGAGATGCCCGGCTACGGCTCCTCGCACCGCGTGGTGATCTGCGCCCTGGTCGGGCTGGGCCGGGTCGACGAGGCCCAGGGGGCGGCCCGGCGGCTGCTCGAGGCCTTCCCGACCTACACCGTCACGCTGCAGCGTGAGATCAATCCGTGGCGGGATACGGCGTTCGCGGAGCGGTACTTGCAGGCGCTGCGGCTGGCGGGGGTGCCGGATTGAGCAGGCGGCCGGCCGATCGTGCCCCGGCCGGCATCGGCGAGCGCCTTGCCCGTCTCACGGGGCCACGAACGTCGAGCGGACGAGCTCGCGGTAGAGGAGCACCTGACGCGGCAGGATCGACGCGTCTCTGAGCGCCCGATTGAGGATCAGTCCGCCCTCGACCAGCGCCCCGGCCATGTCGGCGAGCGCATCGAGGTCGACCCCGGGCCGCGGCGGATAGCGGCTGGCGATCTGGCCCAGACGTTCGCCGAAGCGGGTCCTCCAGGCGAGCATCCCGGCAGCGTTCAGCTCGCGGATCTCCGCGTTGAACATCTGGTCCTGATAGCAGAACGAAGCCGCGAGGCAGCCCGGGTGGTTGTCCGGCAGGTCCGCCAGCAGCTCCGCGAAGAACTTGAGCCCGACCAGGAACCCGTGCAGCGGGTCGTCATTGAGCTCGTCCGCGCGGCGGAAGATCTCGTCGAGCAACTCCCGATCGCGCTTCAGGTAGCGCAGCAGCAGGGACCTCGCGAGATCGTTCTTGTCCTTGAAGTGGTAGAAGAAGCCGCCCTTGGTGATGCCGACGGCGGCGATCAGCTCGTCGATCGACGTGGCCGCGAAGCCCTTGGCCATGACCGCGCTTTCAGCGAGTTCCAGGATACGCTCGCGCGTATCGCCTCGCCTGCGTGCATCGCTCGCTTCCATGGTTCGACTGTACCACGAGTCCAGTTGACGCCCAATACCGGGGCCATGCTCTCATGAGGGGGGCCGCCCGCAGCCGCTAAGTACTTGAGTTCATGCAGGGATCGTTTCCGTGCCCGAAGTCGCCCATGGGTGAAGTGGACGCTGGGTCGGGCTCCTCTAGAATAGTGGTGAATTCAGTTGCAGGGCAATGCGCCGTCGTGAAGGAGGAAGCAGATGGGTCGATATGGAAGTCACCTGCCACAGGTAAGCGATCGGGTATTCCTGACGGATGGCGGGATAGAGACGACGATGATCTATCTGGAAGGGATGGAACTACCCCATTTTGCTGCCTTCACGATGCTCGTGGATGACACTGGGGTTGAACATCTACGGCGCTACTATGGCCGTTACGCGGCGCTGGCACGCGACAATGGCCTCGGGTTCGTGTTCGAGAGCCCGACCTGGCGCGCGAGCCGGGACTGGGCCGAGCTGCTCGGCTACGGCGCGGCTGAGCTCGCCACGATCAATCGAGCCTCCATTCGGCTCATGGCCGAGCTGAGAAGTCGCTATGAGACCGAGAGCTCGCCGATGGTGATCAGCGGCTGCGTCGGCCCGCGCGGCGATGGCTACAATCCGGGGCGGATGATGAGCGCCGATGCGGCCGAAGCCTATCATGCCGAGCAGATCGGGGCGTTCGCGCAGACCGAAGCCGACATGATCACGGCTATCACCATGAACTATGCCGAGGAAGCGATCGGCATCAGCCGCGCTGCGACCAAGGCCGGGCTGCCGGTGGCGATTTCCTTCACCGTCGAGACCGACGGGCGGCTCCCGACCGGCCAGACGCTCGGGAGTGCGATCGAGATGGTCGATCTGGCGACGGGGCATGCGCCGGCCTATTTCATGATCAACTGTGCGCACCCCACGCACTTCGACGGCGTCCTGGCCGGGCAGGCGGATTGGCTGTGCCGGCTGCGCGGGGTGCGCGCGAATGCATCCAGCTGCAGCCATGCCGAGCTCGACGTGGCGGTAGCCCTCGACGACGGCGATCCGGTCGAGTTCGGGCGGCAGTACCATGCGCTGCGCCGTCGAATTCCCCATCTCACGGTGCTCGGCGGCTGCTGCGGCACCGATCATCGCCATCTCGAGCAGATCTGCCGGTGGTGTGTGCCCTCCGGTGCCGTGCCGGACGCGCCCACCAGGAGCTTCGCGACCAGCGGCATTCCATATTGACAGCATGCTGTCATGATGACATAAGGCTGTCATGTCAGATGACGGCAGCGCGCCAAGGACCGCCGAGCTCACGGCCCTCATCGTCGAGATCTTCCGCGTCAACGGGCGCCTGCTCGCGGCCGGTGACGCGCTGGTGGCCGATCTGGGCCTTACCAGCGCCCGCTGGCAGGTGCTCGGCGCTGTCGCACTGTCCTCTGCGCCGCTGCCGGTGGCGCATATCGCCTCGAACATGGGGCTGACCCGCCAGTCGGTGCAGCGGCTGGCCAATCAGCTTGAGGCCGACGGGCTCGTGGCCTTCGCCCCCAACCCGCACCATCGGCGCGCGCAGCTGGTGCGGCTCACCGCCCGGGGGCATTCCGCCTACGACGCGGCCATGGCG
>JBATRI010000351.1:0-28995 GCA_049292515.1 Geminicoccaceae bacterium | reverse complement strand
CCGAACAGCAGCACCAAGGGCAGGCCCGCCGCGGCCGCCCTCTCCGCAGCCTCGAGCGCGCCGAGATCGGCCGCTCCCGCGCGCACCAGGCGCAGCGTCACGTGCCCACCGCAGCACTGGCCCACGGCCGGGCCCAGCGGCAGCTCCAGCAACCGGGCATGGCCGCCTTCGTCCAGCAGCTGACGGGCGCCGGCGATGCCTTCCCACTCCAGCCGGCCGCCGCCGATGGTGCCGAGGCAGGCCGTGGCCGTCACCAGCATCACCGCACCCGCCTCGCGCGGCGTGCTGCCCTTGGCGACCGCGACCTCGACCAGCACCACCGGCTCGCCGGCCGTGAGCAGGTCGTGCAGCCGCGGCGCCAGCGCCTGGTTCATGCGGCGCGCTCGCGCAACGCGTCGATGGCGTCCAGCACCCGCTCCGGCGTCGCCGGCGCATCCAGCCGCGGGCAGAGCTTGTAGTCGGCGACGCTGGCGACGGCGTCGGAGATCGCGTGGAGGACGGAGATCCCCAGCATCAAGGGCGGCTCGCCCACGGCCTTGGAGCGGAAGATCGCGTCCTCGCGGTTCGGTGCCTGCTCCAGCAGGGCGACGTTGAAGGTGTGCGGACGGTCGCCGCAGGCGGGGATCTTGTAGGTGCTGGGCGCGTGGGTGCGCAGGCGCCCCTGGCCGTCCCACCACAGCTCCTCGGTGGTCAGCCAGCCCATGCCCTGGATGAAGCCGCCTTCTATCTGGCCGATGTCGAGCACCGGGTTCAGGGACTTGCCGCAGTCATGCAGGATGTCGACGCGGTCGACCTTGTACTCGCCGGTGAGCGTGTCGACGGTCACCTCGCTGCAGGCGGCGCCATAGGCGAAGTAATAGAACGGCCGGCCTGTGCCGCTGGCACGGTCCCAGTGGATCTTGGGCGTCTTGTAGAAGCCGGTCGAGGAGAGCGAGATGCGGCCCATGTAGGCCTGCCAGATCAGGGCGCGGAACGGGATCTCCTGATTGCCGACGCGCACCCGGTTGGGCAGGAACTCGATCTGGTCGCGCGGCACCGACCAGTGCTCGGCGGCAAAGTCGATCAGGCGCCCCTTGATCGCCCGGGCCGCGGCCAGCGCCGCCTGCCCGTTGAGGTCGGTGCCCGACGACGCGGCGGTGGCCGAGGTGTTCGGCACCTTGCCGGTGGTCGTGGCGGTGATCCGGACCTTGTCGACGTCGATCTGGAACTCCTCGGCCACCACCTGGGCCACCTTGGTGTGGAGCCCCTGCCCCATCTCGGTGCCGCCATGGTTCAGGTGCACGCTGCCGTCGTTGTAGATATGCACCAAAGCACCGGCCTGGTTGTAGGCGGTCATCGTGAACGAGATGCCGAACTTGACCGGGGTCAGCGCCAGGCCGCGCTTGAGAACCGCGCTCGTCGCGTTGAAGGCGCGGATCGCCTCCCGCCGCGACGCGTACTCGGCGCTCCGCTCCAGCTGCGCCACCACCTCGTGGACGAGATTGTCCTCGACGGTCTGATGATAGGGTGTGACGTTGCGCTCGGTCACCCCGTAGAAATTGCGCTTCCTGACCTCGAGCGGGTCGAGGCCGACCGCGTAGGCGATCTCCTCCAGCACCCGCTCGCCGCCGACCATGCCCTGCGGCCCGCCGAAGCCACGAAAGGCGGTGTTGGAGACGGTGTTGGTCTTGAGCGGCAGCGACCGCAGCTCGACCGCAGGCAGCCAGTAGCAGTTGTCGGCATGGAACAGCGCCCGGTCGGTGACGGGGCCGGACAGGTCCGACGACCAGCCGCAGCGCGCGGCGTAGGTCATGTCGAGACCCTGGATGCGGCCGTCGTCGTCGAAGCCCACCTCGTAGTCGACGACGAAATCGTGCCGCTTGCCGGTGACGATCATGTCGTCGTCGCGGTCGGGGCGGGCCTTCGCAGCACGCCCGGTCTTCTTGGCGACGACGGCGGCGATACAGGCGAACAGGTTGCCTTGCGTCTCTTTGCCGCCGAAGGCGCCGCCCATGCGGCGGATCTCGACCGTGACCGCGTGCGAGGCCACGTCCAGCACCTTGGCCACCATGTGCTGGATCTCGCTCGGGTGCTGGGTCGAGGAGTAGACGGTGACCTCGTCCTGCTCGCCCGGCACGGCCAGGGCGATCTGCCCTTCCAGGTAGAAATGCTCCTGGCCGCCAATGTGCATCCGGCCCTTGAGCTGCCGAGGTGCGGCCGCGATCGCCGCCTTGGCATCGCCGCGCCGCAGCGTCAGCGGGTCGGTCACCAGCGTGCCAGTCGGCATCGCCGCCTCGGCATCGAGGATCGCCGGCAGCTCCTCGTACTCGATCACGGCCAAGGCGGCGGCGCGCCGGGCGAGATCGCGGGTACGCGCGGCCACGGCGAAGATCGGCTGGCCCACGAACTGCACGAGATCGGTCGCCAGCAGCGGCTCGTCGTGCCGATGGGTCGGGCTGACATCGTTCTCGCCCGGCACGTCGGTCGCCGTGATCACGCAGACCACGCCCTCGGCGGCACGCACCGCCGTCAGGTCCACCTTGACCAGCCGCGCATGCGCCTTGGCGCTCAGGCCCAGCTGCACATGCAGCAGACCGGCCGGCTCGGGCAGGTCGTCGATGTAGAGCGCCTCGCCGGTGACATGGCGGAAAGCACTGTCGTGCGTCTTGGAAGCGTGCGCGCCGCCTTGGAGACGATCAGACATGGGCCAGGCTCCGGTCGCCGACGAGGCGTGTCTCGGCGCTGCTGGTGGTCTCGACATGCAGGCGGCGCAGCAGGTTGCGCGCGACCTTGAGCCGGTAGCCGGCCGAAGCGCGCATGTCGGTCAGCGGCTGGAAGTCATCCTCCAGGGCCGACATCGCCGCAGCGACGCTGGCCTCCGTCCACGGGCGGCCGACCAGCGCGGCCTCGGCGTTCACGGCCCGCTTGGGGGTGGCCGCCATGCCGCCATACGCGAGCCTCGCATCGACCACGTTTCCGCCGTCGACTCGCAGCTGGAAGGCCGCCATCACCGCGGAGATGTCCTGGTCGAAACGCTTGCTGATCTTGTAGGCGCGGTAGCGGGTGCCCGGAGCCGGGAGCGGGACGCTGATCCGCTCGACGAACTCGCCGGGCTGCCGGTCCTGCTTGCCATAGGCGACGAAGAAGTCCTCGATCGGCAGCGAGCGGCGCTCGTCGCCACGGCGCAGGTGCAAGGTGGCCCCGGCCGCGATCAGCGCCGGCGAGCCGTCGCCGATCGGCGAGCCGTTGGCGACGTTGCCGCCCACGGTGCCCGCATTGCGGATCTGCACCGAGGCGAAGCGCCGCCACATCTCGCCCATGTCGGGATAGTGCTGCGCCAGCACGGTCATCGCATCGGCATGGCTGACCCCGGCACCGATCTCGATGCTGTCCTGCGTGGTCGCTATCTGCTGCAGCTCGCGCACCCGCCCGATATACACCACCGGATCGAGCCGGCGCATCTGCTTGGTGACCCACAGGCCGACATCGGTACAGCCGGCGACGATGGTGGCCGCGGGCTCGGCCAGCAACAGCTCGGCCAGGGCATCGATGGTGGCGGGTGCGATGAAGCGCCGTCCATTCTCGCCGACGGCCAGTGTCTCCTCGTCCTGCAGCGCTTCCAGCCGTGCCAGCGTGTCGCCGGCGAAAGCCTCGATGGCATCCTGCCGCGGACCGGACACATAGGCCTGCTGCACCGCCCGGACGATGGGCGCGTAACCGGTGCAACGACAGAGATTGCCGGCCAGCGCGTCGTCGATCGCGGCCTCGCCCGGCAGCTCGTCGGCTTCCCGGGTAAGCGCGAACATCGACATCACGAAGCCGGGTGTACAGAAGCCGCACTGCGAGCCGTGACAGTCGACCATGGCCTGCTGCACCGGATGGAGCGCACCGTCGGCGGCCTTCAGGTCCTCGACGGTGAGCAGCTGGCAACCGTCCAGCGTCGCCACGAACTGGATGCAGGCATTGACCGCCCGGTAGGTCAGGCGGCCGCCCTCGGGTTTGGCGACGACGACGGTGCAGGCACCGCAATCGCCCTCGTTGCAGCCCTCCTTGGTGCCCGTCCGACGCTCGGCCAGCCGCAGCCAGTCGAGCACGGTCATCGTCGGATCGACGCGATCGAGCTCGCGTGGCTCGTGGCCCAGAAGGAAACGGACGCGATTACGCATCGAACGGGCTCCCAAGATGGCGCTCCAGGCTCAGGCCTCGGCGCCGTGCGTGTTGGCGGCAGCCGCGGCCCGCGCCTCGGCGCTGGAGACGATGCCGTTGAAGAAGACGTTGAGCAGCACGGCCGCGATCGCCGCCAGTAGGATGCCGGATTCCAGGAGCGGGTGCAGCTCGTGCGGCAGCTGCTTGAAGAAGTTCGGCGCCACCAGCGGGATCATGCCGAAGCCGATCGACAGGGCGACGACGAACAGGTTGTGGCGGTTGGTGCGGAAGTCGACGGCACCCAGGATGCGCGCACCGGTGGCGGCCACCATGCCGAACATCACGAGCCCGGCCCCGCCCAGCACGACGACGGGCACCGATTCCACCAGGGCCGCCATCTTCGGCAACAGGCCCAAGAGCAGCATGATGACACCGCCCGTGGCCGTGACCCAGCGCGACTTCACCCCCGTGACGCCGACCAGGCCCACGTTCTGCGAGAAGGACGTGTAGGGGAAGGTGTTGAACACGCCGCCGATGATCGTGCCGACGCCGTCGGCGCGCAGGCCCTTGGTCAGCGCCGCCTCGTCGATCGGGCGCTCGGTCATGTCGGACAGGGCCAGGAACATGCCGGTGGACTCGATCATGACCACGATCATCACCAGGCACATGGTGGCGATCGCGACGAGGTCGAAGGTCGGCAGGCCGAAATGGAACGGGTAGATGATGTCGAACATCGGCGCCGCGGCGACCTTCTCGAAATGCATCCGCCCCATCAGGGCCGCCACCACCGAGCCCGCGACGATGCCGAGCAGGACGGCCACATTGCCGACGAAGCCCTTGCCGTACTTGGTCAGTGCCAGGATGACGAGCAGCACGAACAGGGCGATGCCCAGTCCGCCCAGCTCACCGTAGGCCGGGTTGGCGAAGCTGTAGCTCTGGCCGTCGATCACCTTGGTGAGCATGGGCAGGCCGCCCCCGGCCCAGTTGATCCCGACGCGCATCAGCGAGATGCCGATGACCAGGATGATCGTGCCCGTGACCACCGGCGGGAACAAGGGCAGCAGGCGGCTGACGAATGGGGCGACGACGACGCCGAAGATGCCGGCTGCGATCACCGCGCCGTAGATGCCGAGCAGGCCCACGTCGGCATTGCCGGCCATCGCCAGCATCGGGCCCACCGAGGCGAAAGTGACGCCCATCATCACCGGCAGGCGGATGCCGACGCCGGGAAAGCCCACCGTCTGCACCAGCGTGGCTATACCGCAGGCGAACAGGTCGGCGCTGATCAGGATCGCCACATCCTGCGGCGACAGCCCCAGCGCCCGGCCCACGATCAACGGCACCGCGACGGCGCCCGCATACATCACCAGAACGTGCTGCAGGCCCAGCGTGACCAGCTTGGGTACGGGAAGGACTTCGTCGACCGGATGGGTGGATGATCTCATCGTTCTGCCTTGCCTGGGTGGGTGAACGCCCGGCAGCCGCTAGCTGCCGCGATAGGTCGAGTAGCCGTAGGCTGAGACCAGCAGCGGGACGTGGTAATGCTGGTCGGTGACGGCGATCCCGAAGCGGATCGGCACGAGGTCGATGAATGGCGGTTCGGGCAGCGCAATGCCGCTCGCGCGCAGATAGTCACCGACATGGAAGACCAGCTCGTAGGT
The DNA here is from genome assembly GCA_049292515.1 of Geminicoccaceae bacterium. Lineage (GTDB taxonomy): Bacteria > Pseudomonadota > Alphaproteobacteria > Geminicoccales > Geminicoccaceae > Benzoatithermus. The sequence continues at coordinate 23,209 of JBATRI010000351.1, read as the reverse complement.
GCCGCGGACGAACTGTTCGCCCTGCAGCACCGGTCCGTCGCAGCGGCCGTCCGCGTTGGTGGTGACCGACAGCAGCAGCTCCCTGCTCTCGTTGGCGATGCGGTAGAGTTCGATCCGGAGGTTGGCCGCGGGGCAACCGGTCGTCGTATCGAGGACGTGGGTCGTCAGACGACCCACCTGCATGCCCGAACTCATTTTTATTCCTCCCGCCTCGCCGGGGCGTTCCCGTCAGGCGCTTTGTTGATAAATCACGCTGCAGGTTTGCAAAATCGCGCGCCCATCTGAAGCATTTTCAAAGCAAACATAAAGCCAGGGCGCAGCCGTCCCATTCGCGAGGCGCCATGGTCGATCCTTGCCATTATTTTAGGCAAGGTCCAGGCTCCTGCCGCCAGCTTGCGCAGGCCTTGGCCGTGATCGCGCGTTAGGACGGACCGCACCCACCCTGCCGGCTTGGCATATGGCTTGCTCTTCCAAGCCTGCCGCAAGAACGCGGGCTCGGACCGTGGAGTCGAACACCGACATGGCCAGCGTCGAACTCGTCGGCGTCAGTAAGCTCTATGGTGCGACCCGCGCCGTCGACAGCGTCACCCTGAAGATACCGGACGGCAGCTATTGCTGCCTGCTCGGCCCATCCGGGTGCGGCAAGACCAGCACGCTGCGGATGATCGCCGGGCACGAGTGGATCAGCGAGGGCGACATCCTGATCGGCGACGAGGTCGTCAACGATCTGCCGCCGGTCCGCCGCGGCACGGCGATGATGTTCCAGTCCTACGCGCTCTTCCCGCATCTGAGCTGCGTCGACAATGTCGCCTTCAGCCTGCACATGCGCGGCGTGCCCAAGGTCGAGCGGCGGCAGCAGGCCGAGCGCATGCTCGAGCGCGTGCACATGGAGAAGTACGCCGAGCGTCTGCCGGCCCAGCTTTCCGGCGGCCAGCAGCAGCGCGTGGCCTTGGCCCGGGCGCTGATCACCAACCCGCGCGTGCTGCTGCTGGACGAGCCGCTGTCGGCGCTGGACCCGTTCCTGCGCGTGCAGATGCGCGAGGAGCTGAAGAAGTTGCAGGCCGAGACCGGCCTCACCTTCGTCCACGTCACCCATGGCCAGGACGAGGCCATGGCCCTGGCCGACATCATGGTGGTGATGAACGGCGGCCGGATCATCCAGGCGGGGCCGCCACGTACCGTGTTCAACGAGCCCGAGACCGCCTTCATCGCCCGCTTCATCGGTGGCCACAACGTGCTGCCGGCCGATCTGCTCGGCATCGGCCGAGGCGAGGTGGCGCTGCGCACCGATCGGGCCGCCCTACGTGCCGCCGGCGACGGCGAGATCGGCTTCGATGCGGCCGTGGCGCTGGTCGAGTATCAGGGCACCTCGGTGCAGGTCCGCCTGGCGGCCCCCGGCGGCCGCAATGTCGAGGTGCTGATGGACGAGCGTGCATTCGACGCGGCGCCAGTAGCCGTGGGGCAGCAGGTCAGCCTGAGCTGGCCGCGCGAGGCGGCGCGCCCGTTGGCCGCCTGACCGACCAACACCGGCACATCAAGAACCGAGGAGGGATAACCATGTCCGAGACCACGTACCGAGTTGTCGACCGTACCGGGGGCACCAGCCGGCGCGACGTGCTCCGCGCGACGCTGCTCGGCACCGCCGCCGTCGCCGTCGCCAGCACCTTCCCGGCCCCGTTCGTGCACGCCGACGACCCGATCACGCTGCGCTACGCCGGCACGGGCGTCAACGCGTTCAAGGAACTCGCGGACAAGTGCAAGGAAGATACCGGGATCACCATCCAGTACACCACGCTGACCTCCGATGACGTGGTCAAGCGGGCGGTGACCCAGCCGACGTCGTTCGACATGCTGGACGCCGAGTACTGGATGCTGAAGAAAATCGTGCCGGCCGGCCATCTGCGCGGCATGGATGCCAAGAAGATCAAGCTCTTCGACGAGATCGTCCCGATCTTCACCAAGGGTGCCCTGCCGGATGGGACCAAGACGTCGCGGATCGGTGTGGCGCCGATCAAGGTCAGCTACCTCACCGGCTCCGAAAGCACCCAGTTCGCGGCCGACCCGACCGAGTTCATGACGCTGATCCCGACGGTCTACAATGCCGACACGCTGGGCATCCGCCCGGATCTGATCGACGTGCCGATCGACAGCTGGGCGCAGCTCGCCGACCCGAAATTCAAGGGCAAGGCCTCGATCCTGAACATCCCGGCGATCGGCATCATGGATGCCGGCCAAGTCGCGCAGGCCAGCGGTATCGTCAAGTATGGCGACATGGGCAACATGACCAAGGAGGAGATCGACAAGACGATCGCCTACATGATCGAGCTCAAGAAGGCCGGCCAGTTCAGGGCGCTGTGGAAGGAGTTCAACGAGAGCGTCAACCTGATGGCCTCGGGCGAGGTCGTGATCCAGTCGATGTGGTCGCCGGCCGTGACCAAGGTCCGGCAGATGGGCATCGCCTGCAAGTACCAGCCGCTGAAGGAAGGCTACCGCGCCTGGGGCGCCGGCCTCGGCATCCCGACCCACGTCTCGGGCAAGACGCTGGATGCCTGCTACGAGTTCACCAACTGGTTCCTCTCCGGCTGGGCCGGCGGCTTCCTCAATCGCCAGGGCTATTATTCGGCCGTGCTGTCGACGGCCCAGCAGAACATGGAGCCTTACGAGTGGGCCTACTGGATGGAAGGCAAGCCCGCCGAGAAGGACATCGTCTCGCCGACCGGCGAGGTGATCGCCAAGGCCGGCGAGACCCGCGACGGCGGCTCGTTCTACGAGCGCATGGGGGCGGTCGCGGTCTGGAACACGGTCATGGACGAGGACAAGTACATGGTCCGGAAATGGAACGAGTTCGTCGCGGCGTGAGCTGAGAACGATGCGCGAGGCCCTCACCACCGTCCTGCCGCTGACCGAAGCACCGGTCGCGGCTCCGCCCAAACGCGTGGCCGGTGGTGCTGGCCTCGCGCCCTATCTGCTCGTGGCGCCGATGGCGCTCGTCTTCCTGCTGTTCTTCGTCGTGCCGATCGTGCTGGTCATGGTCGTGAGCTTCTTCGACTACGAAGCCTACGACATGCTGATCCCGGCATTCACCTTCCAGAACTATATCGACGTGTTCAGCGAGCAGGTGACCTGGGACACTTACCTCAGCACGCTCAAGTTCTGCATCACCGTCTGGCTGATCACCTTGGCCCTCGGCTTTGCGATCGCCTATTTCCTTGCCTTCTATGTCCGCTCGCTGAGCTGGCAGATGACGCTGTTCCTGGTCTGCACGATCCCCTTCTGGACCAGCAACGTGATCCGCATGATCTCCTGGATCCCGCTGCTGGGCCGCAACGGCGTGGTGAACTCCGCGCTTCTGTCGCTGGGCATCGTCGACCAGCCCCAGGAATGGCTGCTCTACTCCGACTTCTCGGTGATCTTGGGCTTCATCCACCTCTACACGCTGTTCATGATCGTCCCGATCTTCAATTCCATGGTCCGCATCGACAAATCGCTGATCGAGGCCGCGACCGATGCCGGCGCCACGGAGTGGCAGACCATCCGGCACGTGATCCTGCCCTTGGTGAAGCCCGGCATCGTCATCGGCTCGATCTTCGTCATCACCATCGTCATGGGCGACTTCGTCACCGTCAACGTGCTGGGCGGCGGCAAGGTGGCCTCGATCGGCAAGTCGATCGCGACCGAGCTCAACTACCTGCAATTCCCGCCGGCCGCCGCCAACGCCATGGTGCTGCTGCTCACCGTCATCCTGATGATCGTGGCCTTGGGCAAGATCGTCGACGTCCGCCGGGAGCTCTGAGCCCATGCTGCGCGAGACCCATCCGCGAAGCTTCGTCCTGCTCGGCCTGCTGTTCGCGCTGTTCGTGCTCTTCCTCTACGGCCCGACGCTCACCATCACCGTGCTGTCGTTCCAGGGCCCGAGCGGCGGTCTCGTCTTCCCGATGCAGGGCGTCAGCACGCAATGGTTCGGCGAGGTGTTCAAGGCCCAATCGATCGGCGACATCGGCGGCAGCTTCGACCGCTCGATCAAGCTCGGCCTGATCGTCATGCTGGTGACGGTCACCCTGTCGTTCCTGGCCGGCCTCGGCTTCCGCAAACGCTTTGCCGGCTCCGGGACCCTGTTCTACGTCGCCGTCGCCAGCCTGATCATGCCTTCGGTCGTGGTCTCGCTGGGCATCGGTGCTTTGTTCGAGATGATGGGCATCGAGCGCAACTGGTGGAGCTCGGGTCTCGGCGCGCATCTCACCTGGACCCTGCCCTTCGGCCTGCTGATCATGTTCGCGGTATTCAACCGCTTCGACAAACGCTTCGAGGAAGCCGCCCGCGATCTCGGCGCCTCGCCCGTGCAGACCGTCCGCCACGTCGTCCTGCCGATCGTGCTGCCGTCCCTGGTCGGCGTCGCTTTGTTCGGCTTCACCCTCTCCTACGACGAGCTCGCCCGCAGCTCGCAGGCCCTGGGTGCGCTCAACACCCTGCCGCTCGAGCTGCAGGCGATGCAGACCAACGCCACCACCCCGGTGATTTACGCGCTGGGCACGCTGACCACGGCCCTCTCCCTGGTCGTCATCGGCACCAGCCTGAGCATCCTCTGGTGGCTCCGCGCAAGGCAGGCCAAGAAGGGCTCCGACGCTGGCAAGGGCATGGTCTGAGCCCACCCGCGCCAGCGCTGCCGCGGAGCGGTTCGATCTGACGGGACCGGCGGCGCCGGCCGCAGTGCGGGTATCGGCATCCTCGAGCAGTCGGACCTGACTGACGAAGTGCCGTTGGTCGCGGGTGCTGCGTCTCGTCAACCCTAGAGCGAAGCCGTCTTGACTGCCATTCATCCCATGGTAAGTGACGACCCAGGTGGCATGCCCGGAAGAAGGCTATATCGTTCTCGGCCGAACGGGACGTTACTGTTGGGGGACAACAAACCGTGAATTTGCGCGTTTCGATGCGTGGCGCCTGGCAGTCAGGCGTCATGCTTCTGCTTGCTTGTATCTTCAGCGCCCTTCTGGCGGATACGGCGCAGGCAACCCTGCCGTTCCCGACCCATGCGCCGCTGTCGCGTAGCGGCTCGGGCGCGCAGAACCTCGGCACCGGCTTGGGTGATGGTCAGCAACTGAACGCCAACCAGTATCTCATGTCGAGCAACGGCCAGTACGAGCTCGACATGTTTGGGGACGGTGTCGGCGTGCTGTGGAACATGCCGCCTGGTGGGCTGCCTTGCGGCATGTGGATATTCCCGGGCCTGACCACGAACGTGATGAGCAACTACGCGTGGTCGCTGGCCAAGACGCCGGTGGCCGGCTCCTACCTGATCATGCAGGGGGACGGCAATTTCGTGCAGTATCCCGCTCCTGACCAACCGGCGCTGTGGGCCAGCAATACCGCAGGCAATCCAGGGGCGACATTGACGCTGCAGTCGGACGGCAACCTGGTCATCTATCAGGGGTCATCGGCACTCTGGTCGACATCGACCAACAACTATCGTGGGGCGGTGCTGTGCAAAGGCAATACATTGCAATCCAATCAGGGTCTTGTCCAGTCCAAGCTCATGAATGATCCGTTTGCCGTAAACAACGGCAACAAGAAAGGTGGGTATCATCTGCTGGTCAATGCCAATGGTGAGCTGGAGATTCTCGGCAACGATGTTCCGACGAATCTTTCCCAAGGTCCGGTAGGCTCCTACCTGATCATGCAGGACGACGGCAATCTGGTCTATTATGCGCCAGACGGCTCGGTGAACTGGGCCACCGGGACCAACGGCAATGGAGGTGCCGTCGCCGTCATGTCGAATTGGGGCATACTGTACATCATGAATCCACAGACCAATGTCATCCTGTGGGTCTCGGGCGGTCCAAACGAGGTCGGCAACGTTATGGGCGACGTCGTTAAGGAGGCGATGGGCGGCATCGAGTGATCCGCACCGTATGTTTTCGACATTTACTCTCCTGAGGCGACGAACATGACGAACGCATTCCTCGTCGGTGCCCGCTGCATCGCTCTGGTTCTGCTGCTGGGCAGCACGGGCCAAGCGTGGGCGACCGGCACGCCGCGGCCGCAGCCGACCTATTGCGCCCAGCTGCTGCAGATGAAGAAGAGCTGGCAGGGTTATGAGCCTCGCCGTTCGGTCTCCGGGCGCAGCCACGCGCTGTCGCGCTGGATCGACTCGATCGCGCAGCAGGCCGCCGATTCCGAGCGGCCTGACGTGGCCGAGGCGCTGACCTTGAGCGCGCGCTGGGTGTTGATGGGCAGCAACGCCGGCTATGCCGCGCATGCCCGCGACACCCGGCTGGGCGAGCGGATGATGAAGGCCGGCCGCGCCGCCAACCCCACCATCAAGGCCGACTGCGGCTTCGCCCCCTACCCCACCCAGATCCCCAAGCCGCTCTGAGGCGAAGTGCCGAGCTTGGCCGTTGCTGGCGGCCGGCGCCTGCCACACGGCGGCGACGGGGCGCACGCCCAGGCTGCAGCCGACCTACTGCGCCGACAATGCCGTCGTCGACTTTAGGCCCTGAGCATGGTCTCCAGCCGTGCCGCCTCTTGTGGCGGCGCTATATGGAAGCCTTGCGCACTATTGCAGCCCATTTGCCGCAACAGCTCGAGCTGCACCGGATTCTCGACTCCCTCGGCCACCACGCGTTTGCCCAGGCTCTGGCTCAGCGTCACGATCCCCCGCACCAGCGCCTCGTCCTGAGGGTCCTGGCCGAGGTCGCGGATGAATGAGCGGTCGACCTTGATCGTCGTGACGGGCAGATGCTTCAGGTACGCAAAGGAGCTGTAGCCGGTGCCGAAATCGTCGATCGCCAGGTGTACGCCGGTCGCCGCCAGCCCGCGCAGGTAGCTGCCGCCATGCTGCTCGACACTGTGCATGATGGCCCCCTCGGTGATCTCGAGTTCGAGACCCTCGGGTTCGAGATCGTTGTCGGCGAGTGCCTCGCCGACGGCCGGCAGCAGGCAGCCATGGCGCAACTGCACCGGCGAGAGGTTGACGGCGACGGCCAGGGGGAGGCCGAGCTTCCGCCACAGCCGCGCCTGCCGGCAAGCTTCGCGCAGCACCCAGGAACCGAGCGGGCGGATCAGCCCGTTGGCTTCGGCCGCGGGAATGAACTCGCCCGGCAGTACCAGCCCGCGCTGTGGATGGTTCCAGCGGATCAGGGCTTCCACGCCGGAGAACCGGCCGGTTTCGAGCTCGAGCTGCGGTTGGTAGTGCAGCACGAACTCGCCATGTTGCAGCGCCTGGCGCAGCTCCAGGTCCAGCTGCCGGCGTGCTCGGGCCTCTTCGTTCATCGCCGGCTCGTACAGGCGACAGCTGTTCCGCCCATCGGCCTTGGCGCGGTAGAGGGCGACATCCGCGTTCTTGAGCAGCGCACGCGGATCTTCCCCGTCCTGGGGGAACAGGGCGATGCCAATGCTGGTCCCCGCATGTATTTCGTGCCCTTCCACCATGAAAGGTGCGGCGAAGGTGGCCAGGATCTTGTCGGCCAGCGCCGTGGCGTCCGTGACCTGGCGCAGTTGCGGCTGTACCAGCGCAAATTCGTCCCCGCCCAGCCGCGCCAACGTGTCCGTTGCGCGAATCTCCGCAGATATGCGCTCGGCCACGTCGCACAGGAGGCGATCTCCGGCCGCGTGACCCAGTGCATCGTTGGTGTCCTTGAACCGATCGAGATCGAGGGCGAAGACGGCAACCGAGACACCGTCACGGCGCGCGCGCGCCATCGCCTGCCCCAGGCGGTCGTGCAGCAGCACGCGGTTCGGCAGGCCGGTCAGCGGGTCATGCAGCGCCAGGCGTCTGATCCGCTCTTCGGCGGCCTTGCGCTCGGTAAGGTCCTGGAACACGGCAACCTGGGCAATGATCTGTCCGGTCGCATCGTGAATCGGCAAGGTGTTGACGGCCGCCACACCGCGAGTGCCGTCCCGGTGCACGAACGGGACCTCCTTGCCCCCGGCAAGCTCGCCCCTGGCCACCGCTCGAGCGAGCGCGCGATTGAAACGAAAGTGCCGCGAGTTTCGGTCCGAGATCGCACCTGGCGCCGTCGGCTTCGGGCTGCCTGGGCCATGCTCCAGCTGGCCGTTGTGGAACATGATCCGTCCGGTGAACGCCTCGACGATGAGCACGCCGGCAGGAAGATGCTGCAGTACCGCCTCTAGAAAGGTCGGTTCGCGTCCAATCCGCTGGGCCCTGCGCCGCTGCGCTGCTTCCCGCCTGATGTCGATGACATCCTCTAGTGCCATCTACCGTCTCCCTGGGGCAGGCAAGATCTTCAACTTGTCGCAACTCCAAGGATGGTGCTGTTAAGTTTAGCCGAGGGAAATATCCATGCGCATAAGTGACCCCAAAGCCAAGGACACTACAACCATATACGTCAAATGTGCCGATGCGCGACCTAGCCGGTGGCTTTCTGATATTGATGGATATAAGTAACCATCTTAGGCAGCCTTTGCGCCTGTGATATCCAATCAAACACCTCGGCCAACGTCGGCGAACGCCTAGCTATCTTGAAGGTTTTATTGTACGTTCGTAGACGTTCGTGCAGCTTGTGACTATCGTGGTGAGCCAAGGTGGCGATGTCGGCGACATCCAACTCCTCGAGCATTGAGCGGAACACCCAACCCAAGCCGCGCACCCGAGCGAGATCGGCCCGGCGTACCAGGATGGTCAGGTCGTCCATGGAAATTTGTGTGGCCTGCGCGAACGTCTCGCGATCCTCGTACCTGCCCACAGCGGAGAGGAGCCGGTCGCATGTGGTGATGGAGCGTATCTTCAACGCGACCCAAGTCGTTCTCGGCATATGGCAGAGCTGGTTGAGCGATTTTGTGAGGTGCACCGGCTTTGCTGTGGGCCAAGATGACCCACCGTGATCGGCATGCATCTCTTGTTCACCCAGATTGTCCATGTTTCCTCAACATTGCGAACGGATATGAAGGATTGGCTGGCCTACGCCGCCGAATCTCCAGTCGATTGATCTGGCTGGATCTGCATAGCTCGACAGTCCCGGGCCGGTGGCTGGACAAATCTCGATTTGAGGATCGGAGATGACTGTCTAATAGTCCGATACTCAATAGATAAAGACTATGGCACCTTAGGGTTATGCCTGAAACTAACCTAGGTTAGCTGGCTGAAGATTTTTTACCGAGGTGGGTCGTTGCGATTGGCCATTATTCTCCCAGAATTTACCCCCCCGTACCTACCTGCACGACAACCCGTGGGCATGTTGGGCGCCAGCGCCAGCGCCAGCGCCTGCGCGTCGCCGCTCGTGAGCTTCGCTGGGTGGAGCGCCCTGCACTTGCCTGCCGGGGCGATCGCCGCCAACTACGGCGGCAGTAACGGAGATAGGCACATGCAGGTCGGATTCGTTGGGCTGGGTCGCATGGGAGCCGCCATGGCGGCCAACCTGCTGGCTGCGGGTCATCAGGTGACGGTGTTCAACCGCTCGCCCGGCAAGGCGCGCACACTGGTCGACCTGGGTGCTGTAGCCGCCACCGAGATCGCCGACGCATGCCGGGGCGAGGCCCTGATCACCATGCTGGCCGACGACGCTGCGCTCCAGAACGTGGTGCTGGGTGATCGCGGCGCGCTTGCGGCCTTGCCCGCCGGTGCCACCCACATCTCGATGAGCACGATCAGCGTCGCCCTGTCGGAGCGGCTCACGGCCGCTCATGCCGCGGCCGGGCAACGGTTCGTCGCCGCCCCAGTGTTCGGCCGGCCGGAAGCCGCGGCCGCCGCCAAGCTGTTCGTCGTGGCCGCCGGTCCGTCGGACTCGATCGACGGCTGCCTGCCGTTGTTCGAGGCCATGGGGCAGCGAACCTTCCGGATCGGTGATCAGCCGTCGGCCGCCAACCTGGTCAAGCTGAGCGGCAATTTCCTGATCGCCTCGGTGATCGAGGCCATGGGCGAGGCCATGGCGCTGGTCGGCAAGGCCGGCATCGACCGGCAGGCCTACCTCGAGCTGCTGACCTCGACCCTGTTCACGGCCCCCGTCTACCGCACCTATGGCACGTTGATCGCGACCGACAGCTACGAGCCCGCCGGGTTCGCGGCACCCCTGGGCCTCAAGGACCTGCGCCTCGCTTTGGCCGCAGCCAACGATCTGCGCGTGCCGATGCCGGCGGCAAGCCTGATCCATGACCGCCTGCTGGCCCTGGTCGCGCAAGGCGGCGACGCGCTCGACTGGTCGGCCATGGCGCGTCTGGCGGCGCGCGATGCCGGTCTGGACACCAAGTGAAGCAATCTCGCCGGCCGCTTGCCGAAGCGACCGCGCCACAGTAGCCGTTGGCGGCAACAGCGCTGGATCGGGACAGGCCATTGACCTTCACCACCCGCACGATGAGCCGGCACGATGTCGAGCTGGCATTGGACTGGGCGGCGGCCGAAGGCTGGAATCCTGGCCTCGGGGACGCCACGCCGTTTCAGGTGGCGGATCCCACGGGCTTTCTGATCGGTCTCGTCGACGACGTCCCGGTGGCCACCCTTTCCGTCGTTCGCTATCCGGGCAGCTTCGGCTTCCTGGGCCTCTACATCGTGGCGCCCGGCCAGCGTGGTCGGGGCTACGGCCGTCGTCTCTGGGACGTCGGGCTCGGCTACCTGCAGGATTGCACGGTCGGTCTCGACGGCGTGGTGGCGCAGCAGGCCAATTACCGGCGCTCCGGTTTCGCCTACGCTTGGCCCAATTTCCGCTATGGCGGGCTGATCGAGGGTCGCGCCGACAACGCGCTGCGCGACGCGCGGTCCCTTCCCTTCGCCGCCGTCCAGGCCCTCGATCGCTGCCTGTTCCCCGCGCCTCGGCCGGCCTTCCTCGCCGCTTGGCTCGCCATGCCGGGCAGCACCACGCTGGCCCTGCTCGACGACGGTGCGGTCGTCGGGCTGGGCACGATCCGACCCTGCCGCCAGGGCTGCAAGGTCGGTCCACTCTATGCGCCAGATCGCGCCGGCGCCGAACGGCTGCTTCACGGCTTGGCGGCGGCGATACCCGGCGAGGAAATGTTCCTGGATCTACCAGGACCGAATGCGGCGGCCATGGCGATGGCAGCCGGTCTCGGCCTCACGCAGAGGTTCGAGACCGCACGCATGTACCAGGGCCCTGCTCCCGCCGTGCCGCTCGAGCGTCTCTTCGGTATCACCAGCTTGGAGCTCGGCTGACGCCGACGCTCCTGCCGCAACACCGCCACGCGCGGCGGCGCTGAAGAATGAACGACGAGGCATACGTCGGACCAGGCGCCTCGAGGATGATCAGGAGATCGTGCGCGCCGAAGGTGACGAAGTAGGCAAGAAGTCTCGCCCGGCCGCGGCGGCAACCTTGACAACGACTTCATGACGACTTTTCGATTGTGCAACCGGGTTTTTGATCGATTCCGTCGTGAACCGTCCTGGCTAATGAAATTCGGCATAACTTGGCATCCCCTGATACATCACGTCATCGAAATCTTCTGAATTTATTGATGGTAATGTACTAAAGACACGTTAGGCGGCGGCCGTCCACTGCACCGCGAAGGTCACTTGCGCGGTTATGCATGTAGAGCTGACGCTGAAGAGAAGGCAGCGGCCGATGGAATGCGGGGTCACATCTTGCGTCGCCAGTTCCACGCAGCCTTGGTGCGATATCGGCAATCTTGGCCGTCACAAATGGTAATTGGCGGTTGGGGAAAATGTAGATGTGTAGTGAGTTAGGTGAAAATTTCTTGCGTCTTGGGTGCCAATGGTGCAATCCACCCGACCACTGCTTGGGTCTGGCAACGCCTTATGAGGCAGCTATCTGTTGAATTTGAGTTTTGGCACGCCGCCCATCGTGCGGCGCCAGGCGATTCCGACTTGGGCCAATCGGCATGAACGGGATATACGATGCCAGCTGCTGCTAGGTTGAACGACCTCGAGGTGACGCGCCGTCCACGGGCGCAGGACATTGACAAGCATGTCGGCGCGCGCATGCGGGAACGGCGAATCATGCTGGGCCTGACCCAGCAGCAGATGGCCGAACTGATCGGTGTCACCTACCAACAGGCGCACAAATACGAGAAAGGCATCAACCGGGTCGCCGGTGGCCGCCTTTACAGCATTGCCCAGGCGCTGGGCGTCGAGGTGGGCTATTTCTACGATGGGCTCGGCGCCGAGGCAGGAGCCTTCAGGCCGACGCAGCAGCAACGGCTGCTCCTTGAGCTGACCCGCAACTTCGTCGCGATCGCGAACCGGCGCCACCAGGAAGCCATCTGCAACCTGGCCCGGGCGCTGTCCAATATGGACGGGGTTGAGATCGACCCGTTGCTGGAGGTGGTCGACGACGACCCTGAAGCGGCCTGACGCTGGGCCCATTGCGGCCTACGCCGGACGGAGCGACGTTTGGCACCCGCGGCCAGATCTAGCCGCCTCGCTGTGCGTCGGTCCCGGCGCGCCATTCCTCGTAGGTCTGCTTCCGTAGCTCGTACCAGTTTTCCGCGGTGATGTAGTAATCGCCATGCATGCGGGCGACCGGCCGATAGTTCTCTGGCCGGACACGCTTGGTGGCAGGGTCGATGCAGTCGTCGCGGACATGCATGTGGACGACCTCGCCGAACACGATGCAGCGCCCTGGATAGTCGACCGTGCGCTCGAGGCGGCACTCGAACGCCACCGGTGCCTCGGCCACCCGCGCCGGACGGACGGCAACGCTCGGGCGCGTGGCAAAGCCGACGATATCGGCCTCGTCGACCTCGGGGGGAAACTCGACCGCGCAGTCGACCATGCGCCGTGCGATCGCCGCATCGACCAGGTTGACGACGAATTCCCGGGTTTCCAGGATGTTGCGCGTGGTGTCCTTGCGGCTCTCGCCGGAGCGATGCTGCAGGCCCAGGATCAGCAGCGGCGGCGTCTGCGCGAACACGTTGAAGAAGCTCATCGGCGCTGCATTGCCGATGCCTTCGGGACTGAGCGAGGTCACGAGGGCGATCGGGCGCGGGCCGACGAAGCTCACCAGCAGCTTGTAGCGCAGCTCGGCCGCGATCTGGCCGAAGTCGAATTCCATGCCCCGGCCCTCGTCCCGTCGAGCGGCTTTCCGTCCAGGCCCAAGCTAGCCGCAAGGCCGTGGTCGTGGCCAGCGGCGGGGCGACCGTGCGACGCCGGCCGCCCGCGCCCGGTTCACGGTGCCGGCTTGAGGACGGTCGTCAGCGCGTCCGACAGGCCGACGCTCTCGACCGCCGGCGGGCGATTGCGTTCAGCACTGGGCCGGGTGGCGACCCTGGCCAGGAGCTCGGCCATCGCCACGGACGTCGCCACGCTGTCGAGCAGCGGGACGCTGACCCGATCGGCCATGCGGCGGTGCAGGCCGGCGACGGCGGCGCCACCCAGGATGACGCAGTCCGCCCCGTCCTCGCGCACGCAGGTCTCGGCAAGCTCGGCCAGGAGCGTCAGCGCCTTGTCCTGGTCCTTGGCGATCTCGGCCCCGGTCAGCGGGATCGAGCGCACCGAGGCCAGGCGGCTGCCGAGCCCGAACGCCTCGATCTGCTCCTGCAGCATCGGCACCCAGCGCGCCCCGCCGGTGAGGGCCGAGAACTTGCGGCCCAGCAGCAGGGCCGCACCCACCGAGGCGGTCAGCATGTCGACCACCGGGAACGGTGCGATCTCCTGCAGCGCCGGCACGCCCTGCGCGCCGAAGCCGGCCAGGATGGCGGCGTCAAACCGCTGATCCTTGGCCAGGGTCTGCGCCAGCGCGTCCACGGCCGCATGCCCGGCGATGGCGATGGTGGCGCGCGTGCCGATATATTTCGGCCCGAACGGCGCCGTGACCTCGACGAACTCCGTGCCCGGGCTGCCCACCCGGCGCGCCTCGGCGGCGATGATTTTGGTGAAGTCCGGCGAGCTGTTCGGGTTGAGCAGCAAGATCCGCAGCGGTGCCGCGGCAGCTGTCTGCGCGGCGGCGTCGCCCCCGGCGGTGATGCCGGCAAGGATGGCGGTCGAGCCCATGCCGATGAGCAGGCGGCGGCTGGTGCTGGTCGTCATGATCGTCTCCGGCTTTCGGGGCGGCTCAACCGCCGAGGTACAGCTTGCGGATATGGTCGTTGTGCATCAGCTCGGCGGAGGGGCCCTCCAGCCCGATGCGGCCCGTCTCGAGCACGTAGGCGTGCTGCGAGACCTTCAGCGCCATGCGCGAGTTCTGCTCGACCAGGATGACGCTGACCTGCTCCTCGCGGTTCACCTCGGTCACCAGCCGCGCGATCTCGCGCACCACCATGGGTGCCAGGCCCAGGGACGGCTCGTCGAGCAGCAGCAGGCGCGGTCGCGCCATCAGGGCGCGGCCGACCACCACCATCTCCTGCTCACCGCCCGACAGGGTGCCGGCCTGCTGGTTCATCCGCTCCTTCACGCGCGGGAAGCGGGTGAAGATCTTCTCCAGATCCGACTTGATGCCCGCCTTGTCGTTGCGGAGATAGGCGCCCATCAGCAGGTTGTCCTTGACGGACATGTAGGGGTAGACGTGCCGCCCCTCGGGCACCATGGCGATGCCGCGCGCGACGATCTTGGCCGGCGGCAGATGGTCGATCCGCTCGCCCTCGAACCAGACCTCGCCCTGGCTCGGCTTCTTCAGCCCGGTGATCGCGCGCAAGGTCGTGGTCTTGCCGGCGCCGTTGGAGCCGATCAGCGCCACGACCTGCCCCTGGTCGAGCTGGATCGACACGTCGCGCAAGGCGGTCACCTTGTCGTAGCGCACCGAGATGTTGCGTGCCTCGAAGTACATGGCCGTCCTCCGCTCAGTGCCCCAAGGCCTCGTCCTCGCGACCGAGATAGGCCTCGATCACCTTCTCGTTCTCGCGGATCTCGGCCGGCTTGCCCTCGGCGATCTTGGTGCCGAAGCTGATCACGACAATCCGGTCGCTGATGCGCATCACCGCCGCCATGTCGTGCTCCACCAGGAGCACGGTGATGCCGCGCTGGCGGATGCCCTGCACCATGGTCACCGCCCGGTCGGTCTCCTCCGGGTTCATCCCGGCGAACGGCTCGTCCAGCAGCAGGATCCTGGGCTCGGCCGCCATGGCGATGGCGATGCCCAGGGCACGGAGATAGCCGTGCGGCAGGTTGCGCGCCTGCTCGTGCATGACGTGGCCGAGCCCGAGATATGTGAGGATCTCGGCCGCACTGTCGCGGAAGCGCTGCTCGTCGGCACGTGCGGTGGCGCTGGCGAAGTAGACGCCGGCGAGGCTCGCGTGCAGCCGCAGATGATGCGCCACCACCACGTTCTCGAGTGCCGTCATCTCCTTGAAGACGGTCGTCTCCTGGAAGGTCCGGACCACCCCCTTGCGGGCCACGGCGTGGGGCTGCAGGCCGCTGATCCGCTCGCCGCCGAACAGCACCTGGCCGTTGCTGGGCGGCAGGAACGACGCAATCAGCTTGAACAGCGTGCTCTTGCCGGCGCCGTTCGGGCCGATCACCGAGAGGATCTCGCCGGCCTCGACGTCGAAGCTGACATCGTTGACCGCGACCAGGCCGCCGAAGCGCTTGGTCAGGTTCTGGACGCTGAGCAGGCTCATGGACGGGCTCCCTTGCGGTCGCGCAGCAGCTTGCCGAGGCTCAAGATGCCGTTGGGCAGGAAGAGCATGACCACGATCATCAAGACGCCGTAGAGCAGCGCCTGGTACTGCTGCAAAGCACCCAGCAGCTCGAACGCCAGCCCCAGAAGAAACGCGCCGACGATCGGTCCGAGGACGAAGTCGAGGCCGCCCAGGAAGCAGTAGAGCATGAAGTTGATCGAGTCGGTGACGGTGTAGCTGGCGGGGTAGATGTTCTGCTGGAAGGCGGCGAAGAAGGCGCCGGCGATGCCGCCCATGCCGCAGCAGAAGGCGAACGCGATCACCCGGTAGCGCGCGATGTCGATGCCGATGCTCGACGCCAGGTCCTCGTTCTGCCGCAGCGAGCGGAAGACCCAGCCCAGGCGGCTGTTGGCCAGGCGCCAGACCGCGACGACACCCACGACCAGCAGCACGGCTGCCAGCATGTAGAACGCGACCGGGCTGTCGATGCCGGCGGGGCGCGGAATGTTGACGATGCCGCTGGCGCCCTGGGTGAAGTCGCCGCCGTTGAGGAAGGCCAGCCGCACGGCCTCGGTCAGGCTCAAGGTCACCATGGCGAAGTAGACGCCCTTGAGCCGCAGGATCGGCCAGCCGATGGCCGTGCCCACCGCAGCGGCGACCAGCGCCGAGAGCGGCAGGCACAGCCACCAGGAGATGCCGTAGCGGGTCGAGAGGATGGCGGTCGTGTAGCCGCCGATCATCGCGAAGGCACCCTGGGCGATGTTCACCCGCCCGATCGAGAAGGTGACCCAGACGCCGAGGCTGGCGAAGCTCAGCACCGACGCGTTGGTCAGCACGTTGAGCAGGTAGGGCTTGCCGCTGAGCAGGAGCGGGACGCCGACGACGTAGACGAGCGCCACGAGGGCGGCGGCGCCCAGCTTGGCGGGGCCCAGGCCGAGGAGCAGACCGGTGTCGCTGGCGCCGGCGGATGCCGCAGGCAGGGAGGGGGTGGGCATGGCGTGCCTCCGGTGGGGTGGCGGGGTTCGCTTCGGCTCAGCCCCAGGGCTTGCCCATGATCCCCTGCGGGCGGACGATCAGGAACACGATCAGCGCCACGAAGATCAGCAGGTAGGTGATCGAGCCCGGCAGCAGCGCCGTACCGATGGCCTCGATGAAGCCCAAGGCCACCGCCCCCAGGATCGAGCCCGCGACCACGCCGGCACCGCCGATCATGATCATGATGAAGGCCTTGGTGGAGATCGCGGTGCCGATGCCGGCGTTCACGCCCGACACGGTGACCAGCAGGCCGCCGGCAACACCGGCCAGCGCCGCGCCGATGCCGAAGCCCAGAGCCGAGATCCGGCCGACGTCGACGCCCATGAGCTGCGTCACCTCGCGGTCCTGGGCCAGGGCCCGCATTGCGCGGCCGGGCTTGGTGTATTGCACGAACAGCAGCAGGGCTACGATCAGCGCCAGCGAGATCAGCACCACCATCAGGCGGTTGGCCGGCAGGAAGGCGTCGCCGATCCGGAGCACACCGCTAACCACGGGCGGCACGCCGCGCTGCTTCTCGCCGAACGCGAACAGGGCCAGGTTCTCGAGCAGCAGCGCCGTGCCGACCGCCAGCAGCATGCTGTTCTCCTCCCGGGTCGCGACGCGCTGCACGCGGCGGAAGAAGAAGCGCTCGAAGAGCACACCGATCAGGCCGACGACGAGCGCCGCGGCCACGAGGCCCAGGCCGTAGGGCAGGCCCCAGACGCCGTAGACGTAGTAGACCATGAAGCCGCCGATCATGAACATCTGCCCGTGGGCAAAGTTCAACAGGCTCATGATGCTGAAGATCAGCGTGATGCCGAGTGCGATCAGCGCGTAATTCGCCGACAGCACGATCCCGTTGACCAGGACCTGCTCCATGGCCATTCCTCCCCCTTGGCGCGACGCCGGGGGCGGTGGCCCCCGGCCGATGCGGTGGGCCCTATTCGACGCTGCCGACGAACAGCGTCTTGAACTGCCCGTCCTGGACCTCGTTGACGACCATCGGCACGCCGATCTGACGCTTCTGGCCGAAGTCCGTGATGCCGACATAGGTCAGCTTGGCTTCGTCCTTGAGGAACGGGTTCTTCATCTCGAACGCCGGGATCGCCTGCTTGAAAGCCTCGACATCGTCGATCGCTCCCTTCCCCGCCTTCTGCAGCGTGGCCAGGATGATCTCGAGCGCATAGACCTTGGTGCCCGCCTCGTCGTTCCACTCGCCGGCGACGTTGGCGTACTCCTTGGCGAACTCTTCCATGTAGGCGCTGCGGATCTCGGGCGTGCTGGCGCCGCCGACCGAGATGAAGCCGTTGGCGGTTTCACCCGCGACCTCGTTCAGGATCTTGATGTCCTGTGCCGTCTCGGTGCTGAGCGTGCCCTGGAAGCCGAGCTCGCGGGCGGCGCGGATCAGCGTCGGCGCATCGGCCGGCGCCACGCCCGACAGCACGATCAGGTCGGGGTTGCCGCCCACCACCTTCGACATCACCGGGAAGAAGTCGGTGGTGCCGGGCTCGTAGGTATCCTCCTCGGAGACGATGCTCAGGCCCAGCTTCTTGGCCGCCTCGACACCTTCGGTGCGCTGGTTGAGCGCATCCGACTCGTTGCGGGCGACGAAGCTCACCGACTTCACGCCACGATTTTCCATCAGGTACTTATAGATGATCGGACCGGCTTGGTAGCTGGCGATCATGCCCAGCACCGCATTGCTGGCGGGCGGCGTGTAGAGTGACTTGGAGAAAGCATAAGGAAAGTAAAGCGCGCCGTTCTTCTCGGCAACCGGGCGCACGCTGGCGGCCGTCGTGTCGATGTTCGGGCCGATGATGTACTTGATGCCATCCTGCTGGGTCAGGCGCTCGGCGCCCGACACGGTCAGCTTGGGGTCGTTCTTGTCGTCGATCGGCACGATTTCGATCTTGTACTTCTCGCCACCGATGTCGACGCCGCCCTTGGCGTTGTACATGTTGGCGGTGGCCTCGGCGCAGTACTTGTTGGTCAGGCCCCACGATGCTGCCGGGCCGCTCATCACGCCCAGCACC
Source organism: Geminicoccaceae bacterium (assembly GCA_049292515.1). Taxonomy (GTDB): domain Bacteria; phylum Pseudomonadota; class Alphaproteobacteria; order Geminicoccales; family Geminicoccaceae; genus Benzoatithermus. The sequence goes on along the minus strand of JBATRI010000351.1, from coordinate 4,691 downwards.
CCGATCTTGAGGACCTCCTCGGCCATCGCGCCGGCCGACCAGCCCGCGAGGGTGAGGCCCACGATTGCCGTGCCCATCAGCGCCATGCGCCGGGTCAGGGGAATTAGCCGCATCGGCAGCCCTCCTTGTCGGTGAGCGACCCGCATCGGGTCGATTAGGGCCGCGATCCCGGCCCGCGAACGGATACCATCTTTCACAAATTTGTCGCACTCACAAGAGTGTTTCGTATACGATTTTCGGCACCAATTTGCTCATGTAAACGGTCATTCAAGGCAGCTACATCCAAGCGAGCGGCATGCCATTGCCTAATTTCGTTGCCTGAAGGCCAATTTCTGCCTACATTGCACGCAACTCGAAGCTATCTTGTGTACAACTTTGCGCGCTGGTGTTCGGCATGCTGATCCGACATACCTTGCAAGGCGACCTGCTGCAGGGTCGCTCTCAGGACGTGAGCATGGACCGGTACGACCCTGTTCCGATGGCCGCGCCGGCTCCCACGGCGCCGAGCGATGATCAGATCTACGACCACGTGCTGGCCGCCATTGTCGAACACGACCTGGCGCCGGGCACCAAGCTGCCCGAGGACACCCTGGCCGATACGTTCGGCGTCAGTCGGACCCGGATCCGCAAGGTGCTGCAGCAGCTGGCGCACGAGGGCCTGGTCCAGCTCGAGCGGCACCGCGGCGCCACCGTCGCCCGGCCGTCGGTCAAGGATGCCAGGGACATTTTCGATCTTCGCCGCATCCTCGAGACCGGGATGATGCGCCTGCTTGCCGGCAATATCGGGGGGCGCGAGCTGGCCCGGTTGCGGCGCGAGGTCGCCGACGAGCGCGACGCCTACGAGCGCCAGGACCGCCGCCGCGCCATCTCGCTGTCCGGCAACTTCCACCTCGAGCTAGCCCGACTCACCGACAACGCCACCCTGCACACGATGATGCGCGAATTGGTGGCTCGCACCTCGCTGATCATCGCGCTCTACGCCCCGGCGCGCGGCCCGATCTGCCTGTGCGACGAGCACGAGGCTCTGATCGAGGCGGTCAAGCGCGGCGATCCCGACGAGGCGGCGGGCGTGATGGAGCACCATCTCGACCACATCGCCACCACCTTGGCCCTCGTCCCCGACGACGAGACGCCGATCGACCTCAAGACCGTGCTGGCCCAGGTCGCCCAGCGGCGCCGCACGGTGACACCCGACCCGGAGTGAGCCACGATGCACATTCTCGTCGTCAACCCGAACACCACCCTGTCGATGACCGAGAAGATCGGCCACGCCGCCCGCGCCGCGGCCGGCGCCGGCACCGACATCACGGCGGTCTCGCCGGCGATGGGGCCGGTCAGCATCGAGGGCTACTATGATGAGGCCTTCGCGGTGCCGGGTCTGGTCGAGGAGGTGCGCAAGGGCGAGGCCGCCGGCTATGACGGTTACGTCGTCGCCTGCTTCGACGATACCGGCGTGGACGCGGCCCGCTGCGTCGCGCGTGCGCCCGTGGTGGGGATCGCGGAAGCGGCGATGCATGTGGCGACCCTGATCGCCGGCAGCTTCACCATCGTCTCGACCCTCGGCCGCTCGGCGCCGGCGCTGGAGCATCTGGTCCATAAATACGGCTTCGCCAATCGCTGCCGGCGTGTGCGCACGGCCGAGGTGCCGGTGCTGGCGCTGGAGGACCCGAAATCCGACGCCGTCGAACGGCTGCGCGCCGAGATCGCCCGTGCCATCGCGGAGGATCGCTGCGAGGCCATCGTCCTGGGCTGCGCCGGCATGGCGGACCTCAACGCAGCACTGGCCGCCGAGTTCGGCCTGCCCGTGATCGACGGCGTCGCCGCCGCGGTGAAGCTGGTCGAGGCCGTGGCCGGCCTGGGCCTCGGCACCAGCAAGGTCGGCGGTTACGCGCCGCCGTTGCGCAAGCGCTATGCCGGGGAGTTCGAGCGCTTCGCGCCGTGAAACCTTTCGGTTTCGCTGGAAGCTCATTCAAACCAAGGGCGAGGACGAAACCGCGATCTCGCTGCTAGGATCGGGACGCGACGGCAATGGAGGCAGGCATGGCGGACGAGACCTATCCGCGCGACATGGTGGGCTACGGCCGCAACCCGCCCGACCCGCGCTGGCCGGGCGAGGCGCGGATCGCGGTGCAGTTCGTGCTCAACTACGAGGAGGGCGGCGAGAACTGCATCCTCCACGGCGATGCGGCGTCCGAGGCGTTCCTGTCCGAGATCACCGGCGCGCAGCCGCTCAAGGGCGTGCGCCACATGAACATGGAATCGATCTACGAGTACGGCAGCCGCGCCGGCTTCTGGCGGCTGTGGCGGATGTTCGGCGAGCGCGGCCTGCCGCTCACCGTCTACGGCGTCGCCATGGCCCTCGAGCGCAATCCCGAGGTGGTCGCCGCCATGCAGGAGGCCGGCTGGGAGATCGCGAGCCACGGCCTGCGCTGGATCGACTACCAATACATGGATCGGGAAGACGAGCGCCGGCAGCTCCACGAGGCGATCCGCATCCACACCGAGGTCACGGGCGAGCGGCCACTCGGCTGGTACCTGGGGCGGACCGGCCCGAACAGCCTGGAGCTGGCCGTCCAGGATGGCGGCTTCCTCTACGTCGCCGATTCCTATGCCGACGACCTGCCCTACTGGGTCGAGGTCGCCGGCAGGCGGCAGCTCATCGTCCCCTACACCCTGGACGTGAACGACATGCGCTTCGCGATCCAGGCCGGGTTCACCTCCGGCGACCAGTTCTTCAACTACCTCAAGGACAGCTTCGACGTCCTCTACGCGGAGGGCGAGCGCGGCGCCGCCAAGATGATGTCGATCGGCCTGCACTGCCGGCTGGCCGGGCGCCCCGGCCGCGCCGCGGCGCTGGCCCGATTTCTGGATTACGTCCAGGGGCACGAGCGGGTCTGGGTCTGCCGCCGCGTCGATATCGCCCGGCACTGGCACGAGCACCACGGAGCAGGCGCGTGACCGCCGCGCGGGCAGCGTTCGTGGCGGCCTACGGCTCCGTGTTCGAGCATTCGCCCTGGATCGCCGAGGCGGCCTGGGACGCCGGGCCGCCCCCTATGCCACTGACGGCCGAGAGCGTGCATGCGGCCTTGTGCGCGGCCCTGGCCCCGGCCTCCGAGGCCCGGAAGCTCGCCCTCCTGCGTGCCCATCCGGACCTTGCCGGCAAGCTCGCCCAGGCCGGCCGGCTCACCGCCGAGTCAACGAGCGAGCAGGCCTCGGCCGGGCTCGACCGCCTGACCGACACCGAGCGGGCGACCTTCACCGGGCTCAACGACGCCTACACCGCGAAGTTCGGCTTTCCCTTCATCATCGCCGTCAAGGGCCTGAGCAAGGCCGACATCCTGGCGGCGTTCCAGCGCCGCCTCGGCAACGATCGTGCAACGGAGCTGGCGACCGCCCTGGTCCAGGTCGAACGCATCGCCCTCCTCCGGCTCAAGGACCTGCTGCCGTGACCACCGCGCTCGGCGCCAACGTGATGGCGCATCTGCACGAGCTCGCCCGCTGCACCAGCGAGCCCGGCAAGCTCACCCGCCTCTATCTGACGCCGGCCCATGCCGCGGCCACGAAGATGGTGGCCGGCTGGATGGAGCAGGCCGGCATGACCGTCACGCTCGATGCCGCCGCCAACGTGGTCGGGCGCTACGAGGGCACGCGGCCCGGCCTGCCGGCCGTGCTGCTGGGCTCGCACATCGACACCGTGCGCGACGCCGGCCACTATGACGGCAATCTCGGCGTGGTAGCCGCGATCGAGGCTGTGGGCGCCCTCCACCGCGCCGGCGAGCGCCTGCCCTTCGCGCTGGAGGTTGTGGCCTTCGGCGACGAGGAGGGCGTGCGGTTTCCCAGCAAGCTCACCGGCTCGCGCGCCGTGGCCGGCACGTTCGACCCGCAGACCCTGGACGTGGTCGACGCGCAGGGCGTGCATCTGGAGGCGGCACTGCGCAGCTTCGGCTGCGATCCGACGGCGATCCCAGCGATCGGCCGCCGGCGCGAGGACGTGCTCGCCTATGTCGAGATGCATATCGAGCAGGGTCCGGTACTCGAGCAGCTCAAGCTGCCGGTGGGCGTCGTCACCGCGATCAATGGGGCGAGCCGGTTTCGCATCGAGGTCACCGGCCATGCCGGCCACGCCGGGACGGTGCCGATGGCGCTGCGCCAGGATGCGCTGACCGCCGCCGCCGAGATGATCCTCGCGGTCGAGCGCCGCGCCGCCGGTGCGGCCGACCAGGGGCTGGTGGCCACCGCCGGCTCGATCGAGGCGGTGCCGGGTGCGCCCAACGTGATCCCGGGCAAGGCCATCTTCACCCTCGACATCCGTGCTCCCGTCGATGCCGACCGGTTCAAGGCGATCGAGGATCTGGTGGCGACGTTCGCCACCCTGGCGGCGCGCCGGCATGTGCGGGTCAAGGTCGAGAAGTTCTACGACGAGCCCGCCGCCAGCTGCGATCCGACCCTCGTGGCCGGGATCGAGGCTGCCGTCGCCCGCGCCGGGATCACCCCGCACCGCCTGCCCAGCGGCGCCGGGCACGACGCCCTGGCCATCGCCACCTTGTGCCCGATCGCCATGCTGTTCGTCCGCTGCAAGGGCGGCATCAGCCACCATCCGGCCGAGTCGATCACGACCCGTGATGCCGACGTCGCGATGGGCGTCCTGCTCGACTTCCTGCGCCACTTCCCTGGAGCTCGCAATGCCCACT
>JBATRI010000350.1:0-22568 GCA_049292515.1 Geminicoccaceae bacterium | reverse complement strand
ATCGAGGCCACGGCCTAGTGGGTCGTCGCCGGCGGCAGGCGCTGGCCGGCGCCGCCTGCGCGCTGCTTCTGAGCTGGGCGTCACCGCCAGCCGCAGCGGCGCCGGTGACCCTGCGCGACATCACCTTCAGCGATGAGCTGGGCGGGGTGGTGCTGCATGGCGGCTCGGGCAGCGGCACCGAAGGTGATCCGTTCGTGCTGATCGAGGACATCACCGACGACGGGCCTGCGGTCCTGGTGGTGCGTGGCCTGCGTGGGCGCCTCGGGCAGCCGCTGGCAGGCCAGCGCCAGCTGGGCTTCTGGCTGCGCAAGGTCGTGACCAACCGCACCAACCGGACGTGGCAGGCGTTCGAGCTCGAGCTGCGCGAGCGGCTGGAACAGCCCAGCACCTATGAGGACGGGCTTTCCTTCGGGCAGGCAACGCCGGGTCGGCGACCCTTCGCGTCGGACCGCTACGCCACGGCCGAGCTGACCGACGAGCCGCTCGATGCCCTGGTCTTCGCCGACGGCCAGGTGCCGCCCGGAGCGACGGTCACGGTGGATCTGCTGATCACGGACTATACGCCGACGGACGAGTTCTTCCTGATGCAGCGCCGGGAAGCGCCGGTGGCGTCGCTCCGATACGGGCCGCGGGGCGGCTGAGCCGCCCGAATCAGAGAAACTTGGCCGCGATGTCGGTCGAGCTCTCGACGCCGATCTTGGCCCGATGCTCGACCAGGAACGCGCTTGCCCGTTCGCGCCCGAGCTCGAACAGCCAATGCAGGAACTTGCCGTCGGCGTTGAGCTTGGACGAGTAGCCGAGGTCGCGCATCTGCACTTCCGCGTCGATGGTGTGGATCCGCAGGTCCTTGTAGCGGCCGCGCGGCACCCGCTCCTCGTCCAGCAGCTTCTTCACGAACGCGATCGCCCGCATCTCCCGCATCAGGGAGCTGTTGAACGACAGCTCGTTCATCCGGTCCATGATCGCCGGGGCGGTGGTCGGCACCTCATCGACGTTGATCGGGTTGATCTGGACGATCAGCACGTCCTCGCAGTCGGTCTGGTAGATCAGCGGATAAAGCGGGGGATTGCCCATGAACCCGCCGTCCCAGTAAAACTCACCGTCGATCTCGACCGCCTTGTAGAGGAACGGCAGGCAGGCCGAGGCCAGGATGGCCTTGGCCGAGATCTCATGGCAGCCGAACACCCGAATCCTGCCGGTCTTGACGTTGGTGGCGCAGGCGAACAGTGGAACCGTATGGTTCTTGCGCAGCCAGGCGAAGTCGATCACATCGTCGAGTACTTCAGCCAGTGGGTTGTAGTTGTAAGGATTGGCGACATAGGGCGACACGGCGCGCGATACCGCGTCCCAGTACAGCCAGCCTGGCGAGTAGTCCATGTCACCAACCGACAGTGCCCGGTCGAGCGGCGTCGGCTGCAGCGGGCTGAAGCGCGCACCTTCGGAGACCTTGTTCCAAAAGCGGGTCAGGACGGCCCGGGCTTCCGGCGGCCCGCCATGCGCAAGGCCATAGGCGAGGGCGACGCCGTTCATGGCTCCGGCACTGGTGCCGCAGATGCCGGCAACGTCGATGGTGCCGTCCTCGAGCAGGCGGTCGAGGACGCCCCAGGTGAACGCGCCATGAGCACCGCCGCCCTGGAGTGCCAATGTCACGCGGGGGCGTGCCTCTCGAGCCGTACTGGGCATACTGGACCTTACCTGCGATGTATCGGAGCGCAACATGGCGCCCTGTCGGCGACCACGTCGCCGAAGATGTCACGCCTGACCGTCCCGGTCCACCTCACGGCGCAGGGTTGTCAGCCGATAGGTGGCGTGCTTGTTGCGATCGCCGTTATCGCCGCGATGCTCGCTTTCGAGTCCGCGGCCCACATGGGAGCATTGTGATGGCCGATCTGATTTGCGTTGCCTTCGACGAGCCCGATACCGCCGATAAGGTCCTGCACGCGCTGACCACGATGAGCAAGGAGCAACTCATCCAGCTCGAGGACGCCTGCGTGGTGATCCGCCCGCTGGAAGGCGAGCCCCAGCTCAAGCAGATGCTGCCGCTGACCAAGGTCGGCGCCCTCAGCGGTGGGTCGTCGGGGGCCCTATGGGGTGCCCTGGTCGGGCTCCTGTTCCTCAACCCGCTGGCCGGCATGGTGATTGGCGCCGGTGTCGGTGCCGCCACCGGTGCGCTGGCCGGAAGCCTGTCCGACTACGGCATCGACGACAATTTCATCAAGGACCTGGGCGCCAGGATCAAGCCGAACAGCTCCGCCCTGTTCCTGCTGATCCGTAAGGTCACGGCCGACAAGGTGCTGGAGCGACTGCGGGCCGAAGGGTTCCATGGCCATGTGCTGCAGACCTCGCTGACCAATGAGCAGGAAGAGGCGCTGAACAAGGCGATCAGCGCGGCCAGCGCCGCAGCCTGACCGCCGGCGGAACCGGCCGACCAGGGCCACGTTCTCCCCTTGTCCACGCCTTACCGCGGGCAAGGGGAGATAGGTACGATGGATGGGACGACCTTGGCCGAAAGGCGCGAGCAGGCGGCACACTGCCGTGCCTGCCCGCTCTGGGCGGACGCCACGCAGACCGTGTTCGGCGAGGGGCCCGTCGGTGCCGCCGTGATGTTCGTGGGCGAGCAGCCGGGCGATAGCGAAGATCGCCAAGGGCGGCCGTTCGTGGGCCCTGCCGGCCAGATGCTCGATCGTGCGTTGGCGGAGGCAGGGATCGACCGTCAGCAGGTGTATGTCACCAACGCCGTCAAGCATTTCAAGTTCGAGCCGCGCGGCAAGCGCCGAATCCACCAGAAGCCGACCTACAAGGAAGTCGTTGCCTGCAGGCGCTGGTTGCTGGACGAGATCGAACTCGTGGCGCCGCACACGATCGTGGCCCTCGGTGCCACGGCGGCCCATTCATTGATGGGCAGGACGGTCGCCATCGGCCGGGAACGGGGGCGGATGCAGCCCTACGCCGCAAATCGGCAGCTTCTGATCACCATTCATCCCTCGTACCTGCTGCGTCTTCCAGATGAACGCTCACGAACGACGGAATATCACCGCTTCGTCACAGAATTACAGATGGTAGCCGAAGACTCCACGGACACCAACCGCTCGGTTGAGCAAGCACCTCGAGTCGGCAGCCAAGCCTCGCTATTCTGAGAGCACGGCCGTGGCGGTTTGTCGACGCTTCGCGCTGAACTCGTGACTTCCACCAGGCCGTGGCCGGTGTTGAGTAGCCGGTAGCATTCGACAGCCAGCTACAGGGTATGGCCGTACTCCAGCCAGCTGGTCCATCATGCTGCCGCCGTCCCGGTGGCAAGGAACGCAGAGGCTGCAGCATGTGCGGCCGTTGCATCCACGGGTGGTGACAATGGTGACCAGCGTTGTTAAACGTCTGGTAATGAAAAGCGCCGTGGCGGCAACGTGTGCCGACCGGGCCAGCGTCAAGGGAGGCAGCGATGCAGCGACGGACCATGTTGGCCACGACGGCGGCAGCCGCACTCGCATTTGGCCCGCGCGCCAAGGCGGCCGGCTACCCCGAGCGGCCGATCACGCTGATCTGCCCGTGGGGCGCCGGCGGCGGGACGGATGCCACGGCGCGCATCGTCGCCAGCATCCTGGAGCGCGAGCTCGGCGTACCGGTCAACGTGGTCAACCGGTTCGGCGGCTCCGGCGTGGTGGGTCACTCGGCGATCGCCACCGCGGCCCCCGACGGGTACACGCTGGGCATCATCACGGTCGAGATCGGGATGATGCACTGGCAGGGTCTGACGGAACTCGACTACAAGTCCTACACCCCGCTGGCGCTGATGAACGAGGATGCGGCCGGCCTCCAGGTCGCGGCGGACGCGTCCCAGGATTCGGCCAAGGCCGTGCTGGATGCCATCCGCAGTTCCGCCAAGGGTGAGCTGAAGGCGTCGGGGACCGGGCAGGGCGGGATCTGGCATCTCGCGCTGGCCGGGATGCTGCAGGACGCGGGCATCGCGCCCGATCAGGTGCAGTGGGTGCCGAGCCAGGGTGCCGCGCCCGGCCTGCAGGATCTGGTGGCTGGCGGGGTGCAGATGGTCACCTGCTCGACGCCGGAGGCGAAGTCGCTGATCGATGCCGGCAAGGTGCGCAGCCTGGCGGTGATGTCCAAGGAGCGCAACCCGGCCTTCCCGGAAGTGCCGACTCTTAAAGAGGCGGCGGGTCTCGATTGGATGCTCGGCGCCTGGCGCGGCTTCGCCGGCCCGCAGGGCCTACCCGCTGAGGTGACCAGCGTGCTCGTGCCAGCGATGGCCAAGGCCTACGAGAGCCAGGAGTTCAAGGAGTTCATGGGCAGCCGCGGCTTCGGCACGGTCTACGCCGACCCGGCTAACTTCGAGACCTTCATGGCCAGCCGCGACGCCAGCCTCGGTGCCGTGATGAAAGGTCTGGGTCTGGCCGGCTGACGGCGGCGGGCTCGTCGCATGCGTTTCAATGATGCCGTCTTCGGCGTGGTCCTGCTGCTGGCCGCGGGTGCCATTTTCGTGGTCGCGCGCGGCTTTCCGGGCATGCCTGGCCAGGACTTCGGGCCGGCGCTGTTTCCCGACCTGATCGCGGCGGGCTTCGTCGTCTGTGGCGGCGTGCTGATCTACACCGGCATGCGTCGCCCGGAGTTCCAGGGTGCCGTCGAACTCGGTGAGTGGGCCAGAAGTGGTGGCCACTTGATCGATATCGGCCTGGTGATCGGTGGGCTCGTCGTGCTCATCGCGGTCTGGGATCGCGTCGGCTTCCTGATCGCCGCGACCTTGCTGACCGGCGGGCTCGTCGCGCGCTTCCGTGGCGGAAGGGTGGTCGGCTCGTTCGTGGGCGCGCTGGTCGCCTGTCTGATCATCGACTGGATCTTCCGCCGTGTGCTGCTGGTGCCGCTGCCGCTGGGTCCGCTGACTGGGATCGTCTGGTGAACACGCTGGCCGCGTCGCTGCAGATCGTCTTCGATCCCCAGAACCTCCTGGTGATGGTGCTCGCCGGTATTTTCGGGCTGTTCGTCGGCGCCATGCCCGGCCTGACCGCCACCATGGCCACGGCGCTGTTGGTGCCGGTCACCTTCTTCATGTCGCCGGAGCCGGCGATCGCGGCCATCGTCACCGCGACTGCCATGGCGATCTTCGCGGGCGACATTCCGGGCGCGCTCGTGCGCATCCCCGGCACGCCCGCCTCGGCTGCCTATGTCGAGGATGCGCACCGGATGACCCTGCGCGGCGAGGCGGCGACGGTCCTCGGCGCCGGCCTCGTCTTTTCGGTGATCGGCGGCATCTTCGGCTCGATCGTGCTGGCCGTGGCCGCACCGTGGATCGCCGAGGTCGCCCTCAATTTCAGCTCGTTCGAGTATTTCTGGCTGGCCCTGCTGGGGCTGTCGTGCGCGGTCTTCATCTCGACCGGGCGCCCGATCAAGGGCATCGTGTCGGTTCTGCTCGGCCTGTTCCTCGCCACGGTGGGCATCGATCCCACGGCCGGCCATCCGCGCTTCACCTTCGGCAATGTCGAGCTGATGGCCGGGATCAGCCTGATCCCGACCATGATCGGCATGTTCGCGATAAGCGAGATCCTGCGTTGGGTGACCAGCTCGCGCAGTCTCGAGACGGCGGTTGTCGCCCAGGTGGGCAACGTGTTCCACGGCCAGCTGCGGCTCGTCCGCCACTACTGGCGGGGCACGCTGCGCAGTGCCGTGGTCGGCACCGGCATCGGCGCCCTGCCGGGGGCCGGGGCGGACATCGCCGCCTGGATCACTTACGCCTTGTCCAAGCGCCTGTCGAAGGAGCCCGAGAAGTTCGGCACGGGCCACATCGAAGGCATCGCTGCTGCCAGCACCGCCAACAACGCCAGCCTCGGGGGGGCCTGGATTCCGGCACTGGTGTTCGGCATTCCCGGAGATTCCATCACCGCCATCGTCATCGGCGTCCTCTACATGAAGGGGATGAATCCCGGCCCGATGATCATGCTGGAGCGGCCGGAGCTGCTCTATGCGATCTTCATCACGTTCATCGCCGCCAACATCATGCTGCTGCCGCTCGGCTACGGCGCGATCCGCCTGTTTCGTCTGATCCTCGCGGTGCCGCGCGAAGTCCTGATGCCGCTGATCCTGATCTTCTGCGTGGTGGGCTCATTCGCCATCAACAACAGCGTGTTCGGGATCGGCATCATGCTGGCCATGGGGGTGCTGGGCTACATCATGGAGGAGAACGGGTTTCCGGTGGCGCCGGCGATCCTCGGCCTCGTGCTCGGCGGCATGATCGAGGCCAATTTCCTGACCTCGATGATCAAGGCCAACGGGGATCTGCTCGGGTTCTTCCAGCGGCCCGTCGCCGGCGTGCTGGGATGTGCCAACATCCTGGTCTGGGTCTGGGTCGCGGTAGTGGCCGTAAGGCGGCTTCTGGCGGGTCGTGCTCGGGTTCATTCGACATCTTGATCGATCGTCCCGGCGCTGCGATGTGTCGATGCAATCAAATCGGGGGGCAGGGATGGCTGAGACCGCAGGGCAGCTCGCTGGCAAGGTCGCGGTGGTCACGGGAGGAACGCAGGGCCTGGGCGAGACGATAGCCCGGCTGTTCGTCGAGCGTGGGGCGACCGGCATCGTGATCACCGGCCGCAATGCCGCGCGCGGCGAACAGGTGCGCGGCGAGCTCGAGGCCGCCGGCGCCAAGGCGCTGTTCGTGCCGGCGGAGCTGGCCGAGCTCGATCAGGTCCGGGCGGTGATGGCTCGGACGGATGCCGCCTTCGGGCGCGTCGACTGCCTGGTCAACGCCGCCGGCCTGACCGATCGGGGCAGCATCCTCGACACCTCGCCGGAGCTGTTCGACCGGATGTACGCGGTCAACGTGCGAGCACCGTTCTTCCTGATCCAGGATGCTGCCCGGATCATGCGCCGCGGCGGTGCCGGTGGCACGATCGTCAACATCCTCTCGACCTCGGCCCATGGCGGCCAGCACTTCCTGGCGGCCTACTCCTCGTCCAAAGGTGCGCTCGGGATCCTGACCCGCAACGTCGCCTATGCCCTCATGCGCGACGGTATCCGGGTCAACGGGCTGAACATCGGCTGGATGAACACACCCGGCGAGCACGCGATCCAGAAGGAAGCGCACGATGCGCCGCCGGACTGGCTGAACCGGGCCGGCGCCGGTCTCCCGTTGGGCCGTCTGCTCGACCCCGCCGAGGTGGCACGTGCCGTGGCCTTTCTGTGCTCGGCTGAGAGCATGCCCATGAGCGGCGCGCTGGTCGATTTCGACCAGTCCGTCCAGGGCGCCGGCGATCCGCCACGACCGATGGTCCATCTCGACGACTGAGGCGGCGGCCAGGCGGTTGATCGAGAAAAGATCTAGTTGTATCGTGCAACCATCATGGCGAATGATACAGCTCCAGCATGCTTTGTCGAGCCGGTCAGGGCCGTATCCCGCCGGCTCGTCCGCGAGCTGGGCTTCATGCAGGGAATGCTTGCGGGGACGGATCTAGCTCCTTCGGCGGTTCATGCCCTGGTGGAGATCGGCGCACGGGACGGCATCACCGCGGGTGAACTGTCCGACCTGCTGATCCTGGAAAAGTCGAGCGTCAGCCGCATGCTGGGCAAGCTCGTCAAAGCCGGAGAGATCAAGGAGGGCTCGGGCTCGCTGGATGGGCGGACGAAACCTCTCCATCTGACCGCCCGCGGCAGGGCGACGCTGGCGAGGATCGACGAATTCGCCAGACGCCAGGTGCTCGACGCCTTGGGTCATATCAGCTCCGATCAGCACCGGACGGTGATCGAGGGATTGCGCCTGTATGCCGATGCTCTGGGGGCGGACAGGACCGGTGCCCATGACGGACGTCTCGCCGTGGAGATCGAGGCCGGCTATCGCCCAGGTGCGATCGCGCGATGCGTCGACATGCATGCACGTTACTATGCCCGCACCGCAGGTTTCGGTCGCCCATTCGAAGCGCAGGTCGCCGCCGGCCTGGCTGAATTCGCGGCGCGGTTGGACAAGTCGTGCAACCAGCTCTGGCTGGCCGTCCAGCTCAGCCGCATCGTCGGCACGGTTGCGATCGATGGCGAGGATCTGGGGCCGGGCCGCGCGCATCTTCGCTGGTTCATTGTCGACGACGGGATGCGCGGCGGTGGAGTCGGTCGCCGCCTGCTGGCCGAGGCTGTGGCCTTCTGCGAGCGGCAGCACTTCGCCGAATGCCATCTGTGGACGTTCCGGGGGCTCGATGCGGCCCGCCGCCTCTACGAGGCGCATGGCTTCACGTTGGTCGAGGAACACCCCGGCCGCCAGTGGGGCGAGGAGGTCCTGGAGCAGCGTTTTGTCCGGCAGATGAGGTAAGCGAGCCGGCGGCTGACGTACCTGGTCTCAAGGGCGATGGAGCCCGAGCACGCGCATGCGACGGTGCACGGTCGCGCGCGAGATGCCGAGGAGACGGGCAGCCGCGGTCACGTTCCAGTCGCAGCGGTACAGCGCCAGCTGCAATGCCGACACGTCTTCATTCTCATGGGAGTCGATCTGCATGGGCCCGGCGAACTGGGGTGGCAGGTGCGCGGAGGAGATCACCTCGCCGTCGCACAACGCCACCGCATAGCGCGCCGCATGATGCAGCTCGCGAAAGTTGCCCGGCCAATGATACCCGGCGAGCACCGCCATGGTCGCCGGCGCGAGCTTGGCCTGGCTGCCCTGGGTGCCCGCTTCCTCGGCGAATATTAGAGCGATCAGCTCGGTCCTGTCGGCCCGGTCGCGTAGGGCCGGCAGCTGCACCGTGGCGCCGGCGAGGCGATAGTACAGGTCCTCGCGAAAGCGCTTCTCGCTGATCAGCCGATCGAGCGGCTGATGCGTGGCGGCGATCACGGCCACATCCAGCTTCACCGTGCGCCCGGTCCCGCCCAGCGGCGTCACCTCGCCCTCCGACAGGGTCCGCAGCAGCCGAGTCTGGAGCACCGCCGGCATGTCGCCGATCTCGTCGAGGAACAGCGTGCCGCCCTGCGCGTCGAGCAGCTTGCCGCTGGCACCGGCCTTGGCGGCGCCGGTGAACGCACCGGGCTGGTAGCCGAACAGCTCGCTCTCGATCAGCGGCTCGGGCAGCGCCGCACAGTTGATCGCGACGAAGGGCTTTCCGGCGCGGGCGCTCGCCTGGTGCAGGGCCTCGGCGAAGGCACCTTTGCCCGACCCGGTCTCGCCCATGAGCAGGATCGGCAGCCCGACACCGATCAGCCGCAGCGAGGTGGCGACGGCATGCTGTAGGCGCGGATCGCCACCAGCGAGCGTCGAGAGATCGGGGCTGTCGGACAGTGCCTGGTGGCGCCGGGTTCCTTTGGCATTTCCGCCCACAACAGCAGCCGGCTTGGCCGATGGGAGGAGGCGGGCGAAGAGGCGACCACGCCCGCCGCTGAGCGCGTCGAGGTCGACGGGCGCGCCACGGGATGTCGCCAGGAGCTGGCTCTGCTCGAGCCGCAGCACGGTCTCCACCTTGCGGCCGAGCACGGCGGCATCCGATCGATCCTTGAGACGGCCGAGGGCACGGCGGTCGGCACCGACCACGCGGCCGGCCGCATCGACCGCCAGCAGGTATTCCTCCGCGGCGTCGAGGAACTCCCGATCGTGGGAGAGCTGCACCAGCGTGGCGCCGGCATCGCGGAAATGCTTGCGGAAGATCCGGTTCTCCAGCCGCCGCACGCTGTTGAGGACCACGTCGAGGATGAGCCGCTGGCGGGCGTGGTCGGAGGCGCGCGCCGTCGAGACGTCGAGCACGGCCGCGATCTCGCCGGTCGGGCCATGGATCGGTGCCACCGTGCAGGTGAGCCCGGCATTGCAGGGGGCGAAGTGATCGTCCTGCACGATGGAGACCGGCCGCGCCGTCCGCAGGCAGGTGCCGACCCCATTGGTGCCCTGGTGCGGCTCGTCCCAGATCGACCCGAGATAGAGCCCGGTGCGGCGGGCATCCCGCTCGAGGCACTGGGCCACGCGAAAATCCACCATGACACCGTGCCGGTCGCCGAACAGCACGACGTAGTCCTCATCGACCAGGCGGCGGAACAGGCGATCCAGCTCGGGCCGTGCGATCGCGATGATGTCGCCCAACGGCTCGCGGAACGACTTCAGCTCGGCGGCCGTCAGCACCTGTGGTCCCGCTACCTGGTCGGGTGCCAGATGATATTCGTCGACGCAGCGTTTCCAGGAGGCGACCACCTCGCGGCCCAGGGGATGTGCCGGCGGTTGGGTCCGCCCGATCAAGGACGCGAAGATTCGGTCGACGTGTTCGCTCACCATTGGCTGGCGACCTTCGCTCCCGGCGACGTGTCTGGTCCCGGTTGTGCTTCCCTGATGCCGGCCGGGCAACGACGACGATGATCGGCCGCGTAGAAGACCCTAAATCCCGCGTCCGCGGTCGCAAGGCAAGTACGACCTTACGACAATGTCGCAGCTGCGACGGTCGCGATCGTCCTACTGTCGCAGGTGCTACACTTTCGGCAAAGCTAAGTACTTGATCTGCCGTGCTTTGATCAACTGGCACATGAACTGCAATTCCCTCCGCATCCGGTTCGAGCGAAGGCCGGGCGGCCAATGCAAGGGAGAGGGTTTCATGCAGCTAAGTCGCAACGAGCTGGCGCAAGCCTATCGCCAGATGCGCACGATCCGCGAGTTCGAGGAACGGGTGCACGACGAGTTCTCCGCCGGCAACATCCCGGGCTTCGTGCATCTCTATGCCGGCGAGGAAGCCTCGGCCGTCGGCTTCTGCAGCCATCTGGGCAAGCAGGACTACATCGCCAGCACCCATCGCGGCCACGGGCACTGCATCGCCAAGGGCTGCGACGTCCGCGGCATGATGCTGGAGATCTTCGGCAAGCACGAGGGAATCTGCGGCGGCAAGGGCGGCTCGATGCATATCGCCGACCTCGAGACCGGCATGATGGGGGCCAACGGCATCGTCGGCGGGGGCCCACCGCTGATCTGCGGGGCGGCGCTGACGGCCAAGACGCTCAAGACCGGTGGTGTCGCGATCGCGTTCGTCGGCGACGGTGGCTCGAACCAGGGCACCACGTTCGAGAGCTACAACATGGCCAAGGTGCTGAACCTGCCGGTCATCTTCGTGGTCGAGGACAACGGCTACGCCGAGGCCACGGCCAGCGCCTGGTCGGTCGGTGGCACCCAGCTCGGTCGCGCCGCCGGCTTCGGCATGCCCGGCTACCAGGTCGACGGCTTCGACTTCTTCGCGGTCCACGACGTGGCCCGCGAGGTGATCGAGCGGGCGCGCGGCGGTGGCGGCCCCAGCCTCGTCCATGTCCAGCTCGCCCGCTACTACGGCCATTTCGAGGGCGATGCGATGAGCTACCGCCTCCCGGACGAGGTGGCCGGTTTGCGCAGCCAGCGCGATTGCCTGATCCGATTCCGTCAGCGCGTGCTCGAGGCGGCGCTCCTGGAGCCGGAGGCGCTCGATCAGATCGATCACGAGGTCAAATCGCAGATCGATCAGGTGACCGCCGAGGCCAAGGTGGCGGCGGTGCCGACCGCGGCCGACCTGCTGACCAACGTCTACGTCTCCTACTGAGGCTACGCCAATGTCCAAAAAGACCTATCGTCAGGCGATCAACGAGGCGCTGCGGCAGGAGATGGAGCGCGACCACCGCGTGGTGGTCATGGGCGAGGACATTGCCGGCGGCATGGGTGCGCCCGGTGAGGACGATGCCTGGGGCGGCGTGCTCGGCGTCACCAAGGGTCTGATGCCGAGGTTCGGCCGCGAGCGCGTGATCGACACGCCGATCACCGAGAGCGCCATCGTCGGCATGGCCGCCGGGGCGGCGGCGACCGGCCTGCGCCCGGTGGCGGAGCTGATGTTCGTGGATTTCCTCGGCGTCTGCTTCGACCAGATCTTCAACCAGGCCGCCAAGTTCCGCTACATGTTCGGCGGCAAGGCCGTGACACCCATGGTGGTGCGGACCATGTACGGCGCCGGCTTCCGCGCCGCCTCGCAGCACAGCCAGTGCCTGTACAGCATCTTCACCCACATCCCGGGCCTGAAGGTGGTGCTGCCATCGAACGCCTACGAGGCCAAGGGCCTCCTGACCCAGGCGATCCGCGACGACGACCCGGTGATCTTCCTCGAGCACAAGGCCATGTACGACGAGGAGGCCGAGGTCCCCGACGACGCCTACACGATCCCGTTCGGCGAGGCCAACGTCACCCGCGAGGGCGACGACGTCACCATCATCACCATGGGCCGCATGGTGGGCTTCTCCAACCAGGTCGCAGACAAGCTGGCGAAGGACGGGATCGGCTGCACCGTCGTCGACCTGCGCACGACCTCGCCGCTCGACACCGAGACCATCCTCGAGACCGCCGCCGAGACGGGCCGCGTCGTCGTCGTCGACGAGTCGCATCCGCGCTGCAGCATGGCGACCGACATCTCGGCCCTGATCTGCGAGCAGGCATTCGACCGGCTCAAGGCGCCGATCAAGCTGGTGACCGCGCCGCACTGCCCGGTGCCGTTCACGCCGGCCCTGGAGGACCTCTACCTGCCGAGCCCGGACAAGATCGAGGCGGCGGTACGCGGCATCGTCGGGAGGACCCACTGATGGCAGCGATCGAACCCATCGTCATGCCCAAATGGGGCTTGGCGATGCAGGAAGGCATGCTCGCCGAGTGGCACGTCGCGGAGGGGACGGCGATCTCCAAGGGCCAGGAGATCATGGACATCGAGACCTCCAAGATCGCCAACGCCTTCGAGAGCCCGGTCAGCGGCAAGCTGCGGCGGCAGCTCGTCAGCGTCGGCGAGACGGTGCCCGTCGGGGCGCTCCTTGCTGTCGTCGCCGACGATACCGTGGCCGATTCCGAGCTCGAGGCCTTCATCGGCGATTTCCAGGCCAAGTTCGCCGAATCTCTGGCCGCGACGGCAGAAGTCGGTGGGCCGGAGCCCCAGTTCGTCGAGCTGCCCGGCGGTCGGCTCCGCTTCCTCAAGCTCGGCGATGCGGCAGGCGATCCGGTCATCTTCCTGCACGGCTACGGCGCCGACCTCAACAACTGGCTGTTCAACCAGCCGGCCGTGGCCGCGAACCACACCACCTACGCGCTCGACCTGCCGGGGCATGGCGGGTCGACCAAAAATGTCGGCGCCGGCACCATCCAGAGCCTGGTCGAGGCCGTCCTGGGATTCATGCAGGCCCAGGGCATCGCCCGGGCGCATCTGGTCGGGCATTCGATGGGCGGGGCCGTGGCCCTGGCACTGGCGACCGGTCATCCGGGCAAGGTCGCCTCGGCGACCCTGGTCTGCCCGGCCGGGCTCGGGCCGGACATCTCGATGACCTATATCGACGGCTTCATCGAGGCGAGCCGGCGCAAGAAGATGGAGCCCGTGTTGCAGATGCTGGTGGCCGATCCCGAGCTGGTCACCGGCGAGATGATCGAGGACGTGCTCAAGTACAAGCGCCTCGACGGTGTCGATGCAAGCCTGAAGACACTGCGTGCGGCTCTCTTCCCGGAGGGCCGGCAAGGGCTCGTGCTCAAGGACCGGCTGGCCGATGTGACGGTCCCGATCCGGGTGCTCTGGGGTGGGCAGGACCGCATCGTGCCCGCAGCTCATGCGCAGGGCCTGCCCAGCGGCGTCGAGGTGACGATCTTCGCGGACGCCGGTCATCTGGCCCACATGGAGAAAGCCAACGAGGTGAATGCCGCGATCGAGGCAGTTCTCGGTCGCGCCGCCTAAAATGGACCGGCGGGTGCGGACACCCGCCGGTCCATCCGACAAACATCAGGGAGTGTAAAAATGTCACGACGTCTGGCCGATCAGCGCATCATCGTCACGGGTGGCGGGCGCGGCATCGGGGCGGAGATGGCCAAGTCCATGGCCGCCGAAGGTGGCAAGCTCGTCATCGCCGATCTCGACCTCGGGCTGGCGCAAGAGATGGCGGGAACGATCACCGCAGCCGGGGGCAGTGCCGTCCCGGTGCAGGTGGACGTGCGCGATCGGGCCAGCGTGGCGGCGATGATCGCCGCCACCGTCCAGGCCTTTGGCGGCCTGGACGCGATCTTCAACAATGCCGGCATCGCGCAGGTCCGACCGTTCCTCACTATCACCGAGGAGGACTGGCGCGCGGTCATGGACGTGAACGCGCTGGGCGTGCTGATCTGCATGCAGGAGGCCGCCAAGCAGATGATCGCGCAGGGGACCGGCGGCAGCATCGTCAACACGGCCTCCATCGCCGGCAAGCAGGGCTACGAGCCGCTGGCCCACTATTCGGCCAGCAAGTTCGCCGTGGTGGCGCTGACCCAGGCCGGGGCGCGGGCGTTCGCCAAGGACAAGATCAGGGTCAACGCGATCTGCCCGGGTGTCGTCGCCACCGACATGTGGAAGCTGATCGACCGCGGCTTCAAGGACAGCGGTCTCACCGCCCGCGACAACGAGGCGTTCGAGACCTTCGCCGCCACCGCGCTGCTCGGTCGGGGGTCGCGGCCGGACGACATGGCGGGGGTGGCCCTGTTCCTGGCCGGCGCCGATTCGGCGTTCATGACCGGCCAGACCCTTCTGGTCGACGGCGGCATCGTCCTCGACTGATCCGATCCCATCAAACAATGCAGGAGGCAAATCCATGAAGGCTGCCGTCTATCACGGCCGCGCCGACGTGCGCGTCGAGGAGCGGCCGGAGCCGCAGGTCCGGCCCGGCACGCTCAAGCTCAAGGTGGACTGGTGCGGCATCTGCGGCACCGACCTGCACGAGTACGAGGAAGGGCCAATCTTCGTGCCGCCGCCGGGCCACCCGCACCCGATCACCGGCGAGACGCTGCCGCTGATCCTCGGGCACGAGTTCGCCGGCACCGTGGCCGAGATCGGCCCGGGGGTCAGCGGCTTCAAGCTCGGCGACCGCGTTGCGGTCGACCCGATCTTCGCCTCCGGCGACGACGACGAATGCCGCCGGGGCGACTCCCATCTCTGCCGCAAGCTGGGCTTCCAGGGCCTGTCCGGCGGCGGTGGCGGGTTCTCGGAGTCGGTCGTGGTGCTCGCCGACCGGACGCACGCTCTGGGCGATCTCGGCACCGACATCGGCGCCATGGTCGAGCCGCTGGCGGTGGCCTTCCACGCCGTCCGCCAGTCCCCCATCCGTCCCGGCGATACGGCCGTGGTCTACGGTGCCGGGCCGATCGGGCAGGCGGTGATCTTGTGCCTGCGCGCGGCCGGTGCGGGTACCGTCATCGTGGTCGACCCCGCGGCCGCGCGCCAGAAGATGGCCCGCACGCTTAAGGCCGATCTCGTGCTCGACCCCCGCGAGGTCGACGTTCCGGGCGAAGTGCTGCGTCTCACCCGCGGTCGCGGGGCCGAGGTCGTCTACGACTGCGCCGGCCTCGATGCCACCGTCAGCTCGGCCATGGACACGGTCCGGCGCGGCGGCACCATCGTGATGATCGCAATCTGGGGCCATCCGGCCAAGGTGGACATGCTGGCGCTGGTGCTGCGCGAGATTAAGCTGGTCGGCAGCATCTGCTACAATGGCGATTTTCCGCGCGTCATCAGCCTGCTGCGCGACGGCCGGATCGACCCAACGCCGATGATCACCAAGCGCATCACGGTCGACGACATCGTCCTGGGCGGGTTCGAGGAGCTGCTCGCCAACCGCGACAAGCACGTCAAGATCCTGGTCCAGCCAGCCTGAGCGGTGGCGGCACCCGCTTCAGGGTGCCGCCTCTCCAACCAACGAGGAGACGATGTCATGGCGACCGGTACCGCCAAGGAGGATCTACGCGCCCTGCAGCAGCGGATCGGCACCCTGTCCCAGGCTGCCCCGGGCGTGCTGGGCGGCTTCAAGAAGCTGGCCGACGAGGCGGCACGCCCGGGCGCCCTCTCACCCGGCCTGAAGGAGCTGGTCGCGGCCACACTGGGCGTGGCCCGCGGCTGCGAGGACTGCATCCTGTTCCATGTCGCCGCCGCGAGGCGGCACGGCGCCAGCCGGGAGGAGCTGGTCGAGCTGCTGGCCGTGGCCGTCGAGATGGGCGGCGGACCCTCCCTGGTCTATGCCGCCAAGGCGCTCACCATCTTCGACGAGCTCGGCTGAGTTCCGGCCGGATCCGTCGTCAGGGTCGATGGGCAGCTTCCACCGGCGGCGTGGGGGCTGCCCGCCGGCGGCCCAGATTGCCGATCCAGCGCATCGCCACATAGAACACCGGGGTGAACAGCAGCCCGAACAGCGTCACCCCCAGCATGCCCGAGAACACCGCCGTGCCCAGCGACTGGCGCATCTCGGCACCGGCACCGGTCGCGATCACCAGCGGCACCACGCCAAGGATGAAGGCGAACGAGGTCATCAGGATCGGGCGCAGGCGGGTGTGGGCGGCATCCTCCGCGGCTTGGTGGGGCTCCTCGCCTTCCTCCTCGCGCTGCTTCGCGAACTCGACGATCAGGATGGCGTTCTTGGCGGCGAGGCCGACCAGCACGATCAGGCCGACCTGGACCAGGATGTTGTTGTCCAGATCGCGGAACAGAACGCCGGTGATGGCGGCGAGCAGGCACATCGGCACGATCAGGATCACGGCCAGTGGCAGGAGCCAGCTCTCGTACATGGCGGCCAGGAACAGGAACACGAACACGACCGAGGCGATGAACACGTAGATCGCGGTGTCGCCGGCGAGCTTCTCCTGGTAGGCGAGCTCGCTCCATTCGAAGGCGAAGCCGTCGGGCAGCACCTCGGCGGCGAGGCGCTCCATGGCGGCGATCGCCTGGCCGGTCGAGAAGCCGGGCAGGGTGGCGCCCTGGACCTCGGCCGCGGGGTAGAGATTGTTGTGCGGCACGCGGTAAGGACCGGTCACGTCCTCGAAGGTCGCGACCGAGCCCAAGGGCACCATGTCGCCCCGGGCGTTCCTCGTCTTGAGGTTAGCGATGTCGCGCACCTCGCGCCGGAACGGGCCGTCGGCCTGGGCCTGCACGCGGTAGGTGCGGCCCAGATAGTTGAAGTCGTTGACGTAGGACGACCCCAGATAGACGTTGAGCGTGTCGAACACGTTGCTCACCGGCACGCCCAGCATCTCGGCCTTGGCCCGATCGATGTCGGCATAGACCTTGGGCGTGCGGGTATTGAACAGGGTGAACACCGAGGTCAGGCCGGGCTCCTGATTGGCGCGGGCGACCAGCTCGTTGGTGACCGCCTCGAGCGCCGGCAGGCCGCGGCCGCGCCGGTCCTCGACATACATCTTGAAGCCGCCGCCGGTGCCGACGCCGCGTACGGGCGGCGGATTGATCACCAGGACGAACGCCTCCTGCATCTGGCCCAGCGTCTGGCGCAGATCGTTCAGGATCTGGTCCTTGGTGATCCCGGCGGCGACCCGCTCCTCGAACGGCTTGA
This sequence comes from Geminicoccaceae bacterium, assembly GCA_049292515.1. Lineage (GTDB taxonomy): Bacteria > Pseudomonadota > Alphaproteobacteria > Geminicoccales > Geminicoccaceae > Benzoatithermus. Next base: position 5,285 of record JBATRI010000350.1, on the reverse strand, counting down.
GGGTGACGAAGATGGCGCCGGCATTGGGCGCGCTGGTCAGCGTGGCGCCATCGAGGCCGGCGAAGCCCGCGGTGTGGGCGGTGCCTTCGACCGAAAGCGCCAGCTTGGTGGCCTCGCGCACCACCTTGTCGGTGCGCTCCATCGATGAGCCCGGCGGCAGCTGGATCGCCGTGATGAAGTAGCCCTGGTCCTGCTCGGGGATGAAGCCGGTGGGGGCGCGCTGGAACTGGTAGACGGCGAGCCCGATCAGACCGCCATAGATCACCAGCACCAGGATACTGAGCCGGATCAGCCGGCGGGTGAGCGCGCCGTAGCCGGACGCCAGCCGGTCGAACAGCCAGTTGAAGCCGTTGAAGAACCATCGGATCGGGGCGGTGATCGCGGACTTCTTCGGGTGCTCCTCGTGCGGCTTGAGCAGGAGCGCACACAGCGCCGGCGAAAGGGTCAGCGAGACCATGCACGAGATCAGCGTCGAGGCCGCGATGGTGACCGCGAACTGGCGGTAGAACTGGCCCTGGATGCCGGAGATCAGCGCTGCCGGGATGAACACCGCGCAGAGCACCAGCGCGATGGCGAGCAAGGCACCGCCGACCTCATCCATGGTGCGGTGGGCGGCATCCTTGGGCGAAAGACCCTGGCGCAGGTTGCGCTCGACATTTTCCACCACGACGATGGCGTCGTCGACGACGATGCCGATCGCGAGCACCAGCCCGAACAGGGACAAATTGTTGAGGCTGAAGCCCAGCGCCGCCATGACGGCAAAGGTGCCGATCAGCGAGACCGGGATCGCCACGATCGGGATGACCGCGGCGCGCCAAGTCTGCAGGAACAGGATCACCACGACGACGACCAGCGCCACGGCCTCGAAGATGGTCTTCACCACCTCGTCGACCGACTGCTGGATGAACTCGGTCGGGTTGTAGATGATCTCGTAGTCGAGCCCCTTCGGGAAGTCGCGCCTGAGCGCCTCCATGGTGCGCTTGACCTCGTCGGCGGTGGCCAGCGCGTTCGAGCCCGGCAGCTGGAAGATGCCGAGTGCGGTGGCGGTGCGGTCGTCGAGATAGGCGTTGCGCAGATAGTCCTGTGCACCAAGCTCGATCCGGGCCACGTCGCGCACGCGGGTGATCCGGCCGTCGGAGTCGGTCTTGACGATGATGTTCTCGAACTCGCGCACGTCCTTCAGCCGGCCGAGGGTCTCGACGCTGAGCTGGAACGCGCCCGGGTTCGGCACCGGTACCTGGTTCAACGCACCGGACGCGACCTGGATGTTCTGCGCGGCCACCGCGTTCACGACGTCGGTGGCGGTGAGGTCGAGCTCGGACAGGCGCTCGGGGTTGAGCCAGACGCGCATCGAGTAGTCACGCGCACCGAAGATCTGGATGTCGCCGACGCCGTGGAGGCGGGCCAGCACGTCCTTGATCTGCAGCGTCGCATAATTGGAGATGTAGAGCTGGTCGAGCGACCCGTCCGGCGAGTTGAGATGGATCACCATCATCAGGTCGGGCGAGTTCTTCTTGGTGGTGATGCCGCGCCGCCTTGCCTCCTCGGGCAGCTGGGGCTCGGCGATCGCGACCCGGTTCTGCACCAGCACCTGCGCCTCGTCGAGATCGGTGCCGAGCGCGAAGGTGATCGTGATCTGGACGTTGCCGTCACCGGTCGACTGCGAGACCATGTAGAGCATGTTCTCGACGCCGTTGATCTGCTGCTCCAGCGGCGTGGCAACGGTCTCGGCCACGACCTCGGCCGAGGCGCCGGGATAGCTGGCGGAGACCACGACGGTGGGCGGTGCCACTTCCGGATACTGCGCCACCGCCAGCGTGTAGTAGGCGAGGCCGCCGATCAGGGTGATGATGATCGAGATCACCGCCGCGAAGATCGGCCGGTCGACGAAGAAGTGCGAGAAGCGCATCTCAGCCTGCCGCCGGCTCGGTGGCCTCGGGCTCGATGGTGCCGTCCTTGGGCGCCACCTTCACCCCCGGGCGAGCGCGGATCAGGCCGTTGATGATGATCCGGTCGTCGGGCTCGAGGCCGCGCCGCACGATGCGCAGACCGCCCGGCTGACTCGGGCCCGGGCGGATGATCTTGGGCCGCACGACGTTCTCGGCATCGACGGTCAGCACCATCTTGCGCGACTGGTCGGTGACGATGGCGGCGTCCGGGATCAGGATCGCATCGTACTCGGGCGAGCCCGGAATGCGGATGCGGCCGAACTGACCAGGCGTGATCAGCCCGTCGGGATTCGGGAACACGGCCCGACCGCGGATCGTGCCGCTGCCCTGGTCGACCACATTGTCGACGAAGTTCATCGTGCCCTGGTGCGGCCAGCCATCCTCGTCGACGAGATGGGCTTCGACGATGGTTTCCTGATTACGGGTCGAAGGCAGGTCGCCCTTGGCCGCCGCGCGCTGGTAGGCCAGAAAATCCTGCTCCGACATGTCGAAGCTGAGATAGATCGGGTCGAGCTGGACGATGGTGGTCAGCACTAGAGTGTTGTCGACCAGATTGCCGATGTCGGCGCGCCGGTCCGAGACGCGGCCGGCGAATGGCGCCGTGATCCGGGTGAAGCCCAGATTGAGCTCGGCGTCGCGCGCCTGGGCTTTGGCCTGGTCGAGATTGGCGCCAGCCTCGCTCAGCTCGGCGTCACGCTGGTCGAGCGTCGCCTTGGCGATAGCTGACGTGCTGACCAGCTTGGCGGCACGATCCTGGTCGAGCTGGGCCAGCCGGAGCTGCGCCTGCGCCAGCTCGATCTGGGCCTTCGTGCGATCCAGCGCCGCCTCGAAGGGGCGAGGGTCGATCGTGAACAGCGCCTGACCAGCCTCGACATTCTGGCCGTCTTTGAAGCCGATCTCCTGCAGGTAGCCCGGCACGCGCGCCTTGATCTCGACCACCTGCACAGGCTCGAATCGGCCGGTGAACTCGTCCCATTCGGTCAGGCGGCGGATCAGCGGCTTGGAGACCGTTACCTCGGCCGGTGGTGGAGCTGCGCGCGCGGCCTGGGCATTGCTGTCGCCATCATCACACCCGCTCAGGGCGCACACCGCCATCGCCAGCACGACGCTCCGCAGGCGAGCTGTTGAGAATGCCTGGAACAGCATCAGCCGCCCTCCTTGCCAGATCCTGCCCTCTGTCCCGCCTTAGATACGGGTATGCCCCCGGTTCGGCAATGTCCCTGCCATTCACATGACAGGAACCACCCATGTCGACCCGTCCTCTTGCGGTGCGCGTCGGAGGCTCCGGCTCAGGCCATGGAGGCGAGGGCCGCGGGCCTCGGGCCGCCGGTGGCCCAGTCGAGCAGCTCGACGGTGTGCACGATCGGGATCGTGGTGCCGGAGCCGATCTGGGTGATGCAGCCGACATTGCCGGTGGCGATGACGTCCGGCTGGGTGCGCTCGATGTTGGCTACCTTGCGGTCGCGCAGGCGGCGCGCGATCTCCGGCTGCAGGATGTTGTAGGTCCCGGCCGAACCGCAGCAGAGATGCCCCTCCGGCACATCCTTCACCGTGAACCCGGCGTCGGTCAGCAGCTTCTTGGGCAGCGTGGTGATCTTCTGTCCGTGCTGCATCGAGCAGGCCGAGTGGTAGGCGACGACGAGGTCGGTATCGTTGGTGGCGGCCGGCAGGCCCAGATCGGTCAGGAACTCCGTGACGTCCTTGGTCAAGGCGGCGATCCGCGCCGCCTTGGCGGCGTAGGCGGAGTCCTCGCGCAGCATGTGGCCATAGTCCTTGACCGTCGTGCCGCAGCCCGAGGCATTGATGATCACGGCGTCGAGACCACCACGCTCGATCTCGGTGGTCCAGGCGTCGATGTTGGCTCTGGCGAATGCCAGTGCGGCATGCTCGTTGCCCATATGGTGGGTGAGCGCGCCGCAGCAGCCCATGCCCTTGGGCACCACGAGCTCGACCCCGAGACGGGTCAGCAGCCGCATCGTGGCTTCGTTGATCTGCGGTGCGATCACCTGCTGGGCGCAACCCGTGAGCATTGCCACCCGAGCCCGGCGCTGACCCTGCGCCTGGAAAGTCTGCGGCCGATCGACCACCGACGGGGCCGGCAGCGCCCGCGGCGCCAGCTCGAGCATCGTCCTCAACCGTGCCGGCAACAGACCGGCAAACGGCCGGGCCAACGCCGCACCGAGCAGGGAAAGCCGAAACAGGGCAGGGTAGGGCAGCGTGCGCTGCAGCAGCCAGCGGTTCAGGCGATCGGGGAGGGGGCGCCGGAAGTGCTTCTCGATATAGGCCCGGCCGTGATCCACCAGATGCATGTAATGCACGCCCGAGGGGCAGGTGGTCATGCAGGACAGGCAGGAGAGGCAGCGGTCGATATGCTTGACGGTCTCGGCCGCCGGCGGCTGGCCACTCTCCAGCATCTGCTTCATCAGGTAGATGCGCCCGCGCGGGCTGTCGAGCTCGTCACCAAGCAGCACGTAGGTCGGGCAGGTCGCCGTGCAGAACCCGCAATGCACGCAGGTCCGCAGGATCTTCTCGCTCGTCCGGGTGTCGGGGTCCTTCAGCTGCTCGGTGGTGAAGGTTGTCTGCATGACTGTCGCCTCTTCCTGCCCTGCATCCTCATATCGCGCCCGAAGGCACCTGTCCCGGCACTTGCGCCACGGGCCGAGGTCGCTTTCGCGACGAGAGGTGTCGGCAAGGCTCTTGCATGGACCGGGGCCGCGCGGCCTTATGGCGCCACCCCGGCCGTGACGGCACCAACGGTTTCTCGGAGACCACCATGCGACGTAACGCTTCCATTGGGTTCGGCCTGATCGCTGCCGCGGCCCTGGCCAGCAGCCCGGCCGCCGCGCACACGCTCGGCGCACAGGGCGGCGGTTTCGCCGCCGGCTTCAGCCATCCTCTGACCGGTTTCGACCACCTCCTGGCAATGGTGGGCGTCGGGCTGTGGGCGGCTCAGCTCGGTGGTCGCGCCGTCTGGCAGGTTCCGGCGGCGTTCGTGGCGGCCCTGGCGGTGGGCGCCGGGCTCGCGGGCGCCGGTATCGCTCTGCCGGCCGTCGAGCCTGGGATCATGGCCTCGCTGCTCGCCCTGGGTCTGTTGATCGCCTTCGCGGTACGGCTGCCGAGCGTGGCCGGCATGGGGATCGTGGCGCTGTTTGCGCTGTTCCACGGCCACGCCCACGGGGTGGAGATGCCGGCGGCGGCCCATCCGCTGCTCTATGGCCTGGGCTTCGCGCTGGCCTCGGTGCTGCTCCACGCGGCCGGGCTCGGCCTGGGCATGGCCGCCGGGCGCTTCTCCGCTCCGGTCGTGACCCGGCTGGCCGGCGCCGCCATGGCGACCAC
>JBATRI010000349.1:0-4020 GCA_049292515.1 Geminicoccaceae bacterium | reverse complement strand
CCGTCAGCCTGTTCCTGCCGGAGATCACGCCGACCACGACCTGGCACAACGAGGGCGCGCAGACGGCCTACGTCTCCGGCCCGGGCGACTTCGCCGCCGCCGCGACCTTCGAGCCGGCGCAGACGATCACCTCGCGGATCTTCCTCTCCGAGATCCTGGTCGACGCCAAGCCGGGGGCGCGGGCGGTCGTCACCTTCGGCGATTCGATCACCGACGGGGCGGCCTCCACGCCCGACGCCAACCATCGCTGGCCGGACTTCCTGGCCGAGCGGCTGCAAGCGGCGGGAGCCGACGTCGCGGTGGTCAACCAGGGCATCTCCGGCGCCCGGGTGCTGCGCGACCGGATGGGCGACAATGCCCTGGCCCGCTTTGACCGCGATGTGCTGAGCCAGCCATATGCCGACACCGTGGTGGTGATGATGGGCATCAACGACATCGGCTGGCCGGGAACGCTGCTGGTGCCCGAAGGCGAGCCCGCACCGTCGGCCGAGGACATCATCGTCGGCTACGAGCAGCTGATCGCCCGCGCGCACGGCAAGGGCCTGCGGATCCTCGGCGCCACGCTGACGCCGTTCGAGAACACGTTCGCGGGCCATCCGCTGTTCGGCTACTACGACGAGACCAAGGAGGCCAAGCGGCAGGCGGTCAACCAGTGGATCCGCACCAGCGGGGCCTTCGACGGGGTGATCGACTTCGATGCCGCCACCCGCGACCCGAGCAACCCCAAGCACATCCGGGCCGACTTCGACTCCGGCGACCACCTGCACCCGCAGGATACCGGCTACAAGGCGATGGCGGACGCGGTCGACCTGGAGCTGCTCGGGGTGAAGCCCTAGCCGGCGTCAGCTGGCCGGCATCGTCACGCCGAGATAGGGTGCCGGCGCCTTCTCGCTGGGGCCGGTCGGCGGTGGCACCTGGTGGCGCACCGGCGGCAGGTTCTTGAGGTAGGCGGCCACGGCCGCGGCGTCGGCGTCGGTGAGCACGGCGTAGGAGCGCCACGGCATCATCGGCGCCAGCTCGCGGCCGTCGGGGCGCTCGCCGGTGCGGATCGCCCTGACGATGTCGGCCTCGCTCCAGGCGCCGAGCCCGGTCTCGTGGTCGGAGGTCAGGTTGGGCGGGTAGAAGACGCCGAGGCCGGGGGCGCCGAAGCCGATGTCGGACCCGGCCAGGTGCAGCTTCGGGTCGGGTGCTCCCACCAGGGCGCCGCCGGTGTGGCAGCCGCCGCAGTCCATGATGCCCACCAGATACTGGCCCCGGCCGAGCTGGTCCTCGGCATGCGCCGGCGCGGCCGAGCCCAGTATGGTGACGGTGAAGAGGGAGATGAGCGTCCTGATCATGGCATCCTCGTGGAACCTGGCTCGTGGAACCTGGCCGCCGGCGGCGGCATCGCGGGCCGGATCTAGCCACGGCCGGGTTTCAATCCGGTGTCGGCGGCTCCGGCCGGTGTTTCGTCTGTCGCGAGGGTGGTCATATGGCCGTGAGCGCGGCCGGGCCCGGCCGGTAATGGTCGCTGCCGGGCTGTGGAACCGGTAGGGTCGGGGATGGAGATTGAGCAATCCAGGGAGGCCAAGGGATGCGTCGACAGACAATGGCACTCGGTGGCGCCGTCGCCGCCTGCGTCGTGGGGCTGGGGACGGTGGCGCTGGCGCAGCAGGGAAGCGCCGGCATGACGTTCTTCATCACCAGCACCGGCGTCGGCAACGGCGCCGACCTGGGCGGGCTCGAGGGGGCCGATGCGCACTGCGCGGCACTGGCGCAGGCGGCTGGGGCGGCCGGGACGTGGCATGCCTACCTGAGCACCCAGGCGAAGGACGGCGAGCCCGCGGTCGATGCGCGGGACCGGATCGGGGCGGGGCCGTGGCAGAATGCGAAGGGCGTGGTGATCGCCGCCAGCGTCGAGGAGCTGCACGGCCAGAACAACCTGACCAAGGCGACGGCACTCGACGAGAAGGGGGAGCCGGTCAACGGCCGCGGCGACAGCCCCAACATGCACGACATCCTGACCGGCTCGCAGCCCGACGGCACCGCGTTCGCCGGGGCGGACGACATGACCTGCGGGAACTGGACGCTGAGCGGCGACCAGGGGGCCGCCATGGTCGGCCATCACGACCGGATGGGCCTGCGCGACGACGCGCCGTCCAAATCCTGGAACTCGTCGCACGCGTCGCGCGGCGGCTGCAGCCAGACGGCGCTGCAGGGGACCGGCGGGGCGGGCCTGCTCTACTGCTTCGCCGTGGACTGACGGCGGCGGCTTTACCGGCCGGCGGGCGGGTGATAGGTCGCAGGTGAGCCCCGGGGGCCACGCCCGGGCCAACGCAGCCTGGGAGGCCAGCCACCGATGAGCACGCCCACCGACCGGCCCGCCCGCGTCGTCTTCCTCGATCGGGACACGCTGTCGCCGGAGACCGTGCTGCGGCCGCTGGGCTTCCCGCACGAGCTCGTGGTGTTCGAGCGGACCACGGCGGAGCAGGTGGCGGAGCGGATCGCCGAGGCCGACATCGTCATCACCAACAAGGCGCCGGTCCGCGCCGCGGCGCTGGAAGGGGCGAAGCGGCTGCGGCTGGTGGCCGTGTCCGCGACCGGCACCGACGTGGTCGACGTCCAGGCCTGTGCGGCGCAAGGGGTCACGGTCTCCAACATCCGCCAGTACGCCATCAACACCGTGCCCGAGCACACCTTCGCGCTGATCCTGGCGCTGCGACGCAGCATCCTCGCCTACCGGGACTCGGTCCGGCAGGGGCGGTGGCAGGCGGCGGCCCAGTTCTGCTACTTCGACCACCCGATCCGCGACCTCGCCGGCTCCACCCTGGGCATCGTCGGCGACGGGGTGCTGGGCAAGTCGGTGGCCAGGCTCGGCGAGGCGTTCGGGATGCGGGTCCTGTTCTCCGACTACAAGGGGACGACCGGCATGGGGCCGCTCTACACGCCGTTCGCCGAGGTGATGCGTCAGAGCGACGTGATCACGCTGCACTCGCCGCTGCTGCCGTCGACCCGCAACCTGATCGGGGCCGCCGAGTTCGCCGCCATGGAGAGGAAGCCGCTCCTGATCAACACCGCCCGCGGCGGGCTGGTCGACGAGCAGGCGCTGTACGACGCCCTGACCGGCGGGCAGATCGCCGGGGCTGGGTTCGACGTGGTGACCACCGAGCCGCCGCCCGCGGACCACGTCATGATGCGCCTCCTGGAGCTGCCCAACTTCATCCTGACCCCGCACGTCGCCTGGGCCAGCCAGGAGGCGATCCAGAGGCTGGCGGACCAGCTCGTGGACAATGTCGAGGCCTTCTGGGCCGGCACGCCCCGCAACGTCGTGGCCCCGGCCTGAACCGAAAGGGACGACCCATGCAGCTCTACTACTCGCCCGGCGCCTGCTCGCTCGGGATCCACGTGCTGCTCGAGGAGACCGGCCGGCCCTACGAGCTGCAGCGGCTGAACTTCCCCGCGGGCGAGCAGTACCAGCCGGCGTTCACGGCCATCAACCCGAAGAGCAAGGTGCCGACGCTGATCCGCGACGACGGCAGCGTGCTGACCGAGTTCCCGGCCATCGCCTGGTGGCTGGCGCTGACCTTTCCCGAGGCGAAGTTGATGCCCGAGGGCACCGAGCGGCAGGTGCGGGCGCTGGAGGCCATGGACTACGTGGTCGGCACGCTGCACGGCCAGGGCTTCGGGCGCATGTTCCGGCCGATGAAGTTCACCCCCACCGAGGCCGACCACGACAAGGTCAAGGCGCAGGGGCGGGAGATCTTCGAGACCGGCATGCGCCTGATGGACGAGGCGCTGGCGGGCAAGGAATGGGTCGTGGGCTCCTTCTCGGTGGCGGATGCGGCTTTGTTCTACGTCGAGCACTGGGCCGGGCGGATGGATGTCGAGCTGCCGGCTAACGTCGCCGCGCACAAGGCGCGGATGCTGGCCCGGCCTTCGGTGCAGCGGGCGATGGAGCAGGAAGGCATCGCCGGCTGAGCCGGCGGGACTGAAGGCCGGCGTTCAGGCGGCGTTGCGGCGGCCGGCGGCGCGGGCCAGGGC
>JBATRI010000348.1:0-8091 GCA_049292515.1 Geminicoccaceae bacterium | reverse complement strand
GCCGCGGGCCGAGGCCATCGCCGCGGTGCGCGACTGCCGGGCCGCCGGCATCGCGGTCAAGATGATCACCGGCGACCATACCGCCACGGCACTCGCCATCGCCCGCCAGCTCGAGCTCGCCGACGACCCGGTCGTGGTCGCCGGCCACGAGCTCGACGGGCTGGACGAGGCCGGCCTGCGCCGGGTGGCGCGCGAGACCACCGTGTTCGCCCGCACCAGCCCCGAGCACAAGCTGCGCCTGGTCGAGGCGCTGCAGGCGCAGGGCTTCGTGGTGGCGATGACCGGCGACGGGGTCAACGACGCGCCGGCGCTGAAGCGGGCCGACATCGGCATCGCCATGGGCGGCCGCGGCACCGAGGCTGCCAAGGAAGTTGCTGCCATGGTGCTGGCGGACGACAATTTTGCCTCGATCGCGGCTGCCGTGCGCGAGGGCCGGACGGTCTACGACAACCTGATGAAGGTCGTGGCCTGGACCCTGCCCACCAACGGTGCGGAGGCGCTGGCAGTGATCGGTGCGATCCTGTTCGGCCTCACCCTGCCGCTGAGCCCGGTGCAGATCCTCTGGGTCAACCTGCTCACCGCGGGTGCCTTGGGGATCACGCTGGCCTTCGAGCCATCCGAGCCCGGCACCATGCGCCGCCCGCCCCGCCGGCCCGACGCACCCATTCTCTCAGGCCTGCTGCTCTGGCGCATCGCCTTCGTCTCGCTCGTCGCGGCCGCCGCCGTGTTCGGCCTGTTCCTGAGCGCGCTCGACCGCGGCCTGCCGCTCGAGGCCGCCCGGACGATCGCCGTCAACGCGCTGGTGGCGATCGAGATCTGCTACCTGTTCTCCGTTCGCTACGTCCACGGTAGCTCGCTGACCTGGACCGGCGTCCTCGGCACGCCGGCCGTGCTGCTGGGCGTCGGCATTGTCGTCCTGGCCCAGCTCGCCTTCACCTATGTGCCGTTCATGCAGGCGGTGTTCGCGACGCGGCCGGTGGGGCTGGCGGATGGCCTGGCCATCCTCGGCGCCGCCTTCGCCTTCCTGCTGCTGGTGGAGGCCGAGAAGTTCCTGCGTGCCCGATTTGGCCCGCGGCCGCCGGCCGGCTAGGTTAGGCTGCGAGCCTGGCCTTGCGTGCCAGTGCCTCACGCCGGCGCCGCTCGTGCCGGTTTAGGGGTGACGCGGGGCATGCGTGCTCCGCCGTCTCGGGTTCGGACGTGCAAGATTTTGTCCTGCGCGCGAACGGGATGGCCGGGAGATTTTGGCGGCTGTGGTGAGGCCAGCTGGGTTCGAGGATCGATTCGGTTTTCGGCGGGCATGGCGCACCGGCTCGGGCGAAGATATAGGTCAACGATCCTATCATGAATCGCGGGCGGAGTGGAGCGCGTTAACCCAGCGTTCGCCATTTTGGGTGTATCGTCGGGATGGTGGAGCAGGGGCCGCGCCAGGGGAGCCCGAGCGGAGTGAGGGCGGGCAGGATTGTGGCGGTGGCCGGTCAGACGCTCTGGACAGTGTGTCCTCGGTAGCGTCGACTGGCCGGTGGCTGTGCACCAGGTACGGGAAGTGCTGGCGCCATCCGGCGGCGGTCTGCTCCGGACGGTGGGACGATGTCGAGGGCGCACCATCCGTGCTCGCTGGCGTGCATGGTGTGCCGGTCCTGCGGTCGGGTGGTAGCCGTCCAGTGCGACATGCCTCTTTTCGACGGTCTCGTGCCGGACGGCACGGCCCTGGACGCGCAGGTGCTTGTCCAGCACGGTGCGGGGCGGCCGCCGTGGGGCGGCGAAGGGTGCGAGCAGCGTTTCCGGCCGGGGTGTGCTGGCGGTCCGGCGGGCGGATTCCCGAGAGGTGTGGGTTGCCGATGGCGACTAGGGATGGGCACGCCACGGCGGCCGGGGATCGGGTGTCGTGGGATCAGTTGATCGCCTTCGGGCTGGGCGGCCTGATTCCGATCGCGCTGTTCAATGTCGTGCTGCAACTGGTGCCGCTGTTGGGGAATATCTCGCTCGGGATCAGCGCTGTGTGGCTGGGGGCGGTCCTGGTTCTGCCGCGACTGTGGGAGGCGCTCTCCGATCCCGTGGTGGGCCATCTCTCGGACAACGCCCGCACGCGCTGGGGGCGGCGGCGCCCGTTCATCCTGTTGGGCGGCATCGCCGTAGCCTTGAGCTTCGTCGCGATCTGGTGGGTGCCGCGCGGGGATTTCCTGCGGCAGTACGTGGGCAGCGACGCCGGCGTCATGTGGCTGCAACTGTCGTTCATGCTCGGCACACTGCTCGTGTTCTTCACCGCCTGCGCCGTGTTCGAGATTCCGCATGGCGCGCTCGGCCTGGAGATGTCGACCGACCAGCACGAGCGCACGCGGCTGTTCAGCGCCAAGAGCTTTCTGGGCAATGTCTTTGCCATGGGCACGCCGTGGCTGATCTTCCTGGCCAGCCTGGAAATGTTCAGCGGCCCGGGCGGGAATCTGGTCGACGGCATGCGGTATGTCTCGATGATCATCGCAGCCGCGCTGGCGCCGATGGCGGTCTGGTGGTTCCTCGCGTTGCGCGAGCCTGGATTTGCCGTCGCCCGGCGGCAGAAGAAGTCCAACTTCTTCGAAGGCATGCGTACGGCGATCACCAACAGGACTTTTCTCGTGCTGACGGCGATCATCTTCACGCTGGCGATGGGTTTCAATTTCGTGGGCAGCCTCGCCAACTACATCACGATCTTCTATCTCTACGGCGGCGACGTGCGGGCGGCGAGCACGCTGCTGGGCATCACCGGCACGGTTTGGGCCGTAACGGCGCTCATCGCGGTGTTCCCGCTGAACTGGCTGGGCAGACGCCTGGGCAAGAAGAACACGCTGCTCGTGGCGATCCTGCTGATGTGCGCAGCACAGCTGTCGAAGATCGTCTGCTACCAGCCGGGGCCGCTCGTCACGCTTCCGCTGCCGGCCGGCCTGGCCGCGTACATCGGTGGCCCGACACTGACCATCGAAGGCCCTTACCTGATCCTGATCCCGACCATGCTGCTGTCAGCCGGGATGCTGATGTTCTTCACGCTCGGCTCGTCGATGGTGGGGGATGTCTGCGACGAGGACGAGCTGACCACGGGCACGCGCTCCGAAGGCACCTACTACGCCGTGTTCTGGTGGTTCATCAAGATGGGCACCGCGTTCGCGAGCCTGGTGACGGGAGCGCTCCTGGCCTACACGAGCTTCGATGAGCGGCAGAACGTGCTCATGGACGCGCTGGGCGGCAACATCGCGATGGTCCAGGCGGAAGCCGAAACCCGGGCCGTGCGCCAGTCGGCGCAAGTCGAGCCGGATGCGGCGCTGGTCGCGCAGGCGGACATGATCGTCGAGAATGCGGGCAAGTTGCGGTCGCATCTGGAGAGCCGGCTGGCGACGCACCCGGCCCAGGCCGAACATACGCGGGCACTGCTCGAGCATCTCGGTGCCGTCGAGAAGCTGGCGGGCGACGCAAGCAGGGTCGGCGACGCCGGCGATCCGGCGCCGTTGCTGCGCGTGGCGGGCGAGCTGTCGCAACATGCGGTATTCCTGCGGCGGCAGTCGCCCGCGACATTGTTTCGCCTGCGGCTGGTGGAAATCGGTCTGCCGCTGGTGCTGAGCCTCGTATCGATCCTGTTCGTGCTCCGCTATCCGCTCACGGAGCAGCGGTGCTACGAGATCAAGGAACTGTTGAGGCAGCGACGCGGCGAGCGGGTGGCGACCTGACACTTTGGTTGGCGGCAGGCGCGCAGCTCGATTGGGGGCCACCAGCTCCGCCGGAAGCCAATCATCTCGTGTGTTAAGTGTACCCGGATGTTAACCGCCTCAACCGTACCTGCGCCTTAACCGTACCTCGTACCGGTAGCCCCGAGACTCTCAGGGAAACAGAAACCGCACAAGTCGGTTGACGACGGCATTAGCACGAACATTGGCCGCTTCTATATCGGCAATTCCGTGGTCCCGCGGTATTGTTGCAGCGCCAGATTTTCCCGTACGAGTGCGAAAGACTTGAAAGATGTCATCGGCGACCCTGCGACCAAAAACACCATGCGCTGTCAAGTCCCGCTGCTCAAACACCCAAGTAAGTTCCTTTCGTATTTCGACCCACTCAGCCATTGCTTCCTTCGTCTTTGAACGATCAAGCAAGGCGGTCAGAGCAACAATCTTTTGATTCAGCCCCACTCCGTTTAAAAGAATTTTTGCAATGTTCTGGTTCCGTGCAGGAAAACTCGTGTGAATTATCATATCAATGTAGTAGTCGACGAAACTGCATGATCGTATGAGCCTCCCAATCTGTAGCGCCAAGCGATCGTCCATATCGTCGGATTCGGCGGCTTCTAATTTTTTGGGTTCCTCGGTCATATGCGACTCCAATTCAGTTCAACATTAACGCTACGGAAGCCGATACCCACGCCTATTGTTTCCCTGCTATCGATTCGACGCCGCGCTTAATGTGTTCGGTTTCGCCGACCTCCACGTCATCCAGGAACGCATTGAATTTCGAAAAATTCTCAGCCGAGAATACCTTGAACGGATATCGCGACCCGATCGAGAGTCTCTGATCAGAAAGCCATCGGTCCATTTCCCTGTCTACAAATATCCCGTCACAGTAGGGGCCAAAGATTGAGAGGGCATTTACGTCAAAGAAGAAACCAGAAAGGCGCTTGACCGCATCTTCTTGATTTGCAAACTGACCCATTCGTACCCGTGCGCGGAGCAATGCATAAATCTGGCATCCTATGTCAACATAGGGCGTTTGTCGAAAATACTCTGATGAGAAATACTCTCTTACTTTGCTGAAAGGTTCTTCGCCACCGAACCGATCTTTTGCGGCCGCCAGAAGATGGCGAACGAAATTGCCTTCAATCGACGAGTTAAAATATTCCATGAGACAACCCTGAACAAGCAACTTCATAGATCTATCGAATAGTATTATCATTCCGCCGGCATAGCCATCTGCTTCCAATATTCGGTCCTGATTAAACGTATTTGTTGAGCTTCTCCATTCATCGAACAGACCGACCAGCCGAGCTACTCCTGCTTTTTTCCCAGATCGAACGGCATCCCAATCGCTTTTGTATGAACCAACCTCAACGTAAAAGTAACTCTCCCATTCATCGATGTCTCTGCTAAGAGCATCGTGCCGATCGACGGTATGCGCAATAGGCGTACCATCACAGAAAGCTTTAAACGACCGATTAAGCTGTGCGTCCTTAATATAGTAGGCCTGTTCGAACTCATTTCCCCGCGCTGTTCGCTTTACGAAATTCCACAGGGCTGCCTTGCTGTCCGCCTGCCACAGATGGGTCTCATGCTCATGGATGTCGGAACGTGGGCACACGAGAAGCTGTCGGTGCGTAAGGTCGGCGATTCGCCTAACCGCTTCAACGTATCGTGCATCTTTATCCTTGAACGCAAGGGAAAGGAAGGATTGGTCAAGGTACAAAACTTTCTTATGAAGATGCGGAAGATGAGTTTTCATACGAACACCACATGCGTTGCACCCGCGTATCAGTATGTCTTTGACGACATGCACATTGCCGAATCTTCCTGTTGAGCCGCATTTTGGACACGGAAAAGGCAGGACCTTTGTAATCAGCATTAGGAACGATCCTACAACTTAGCTTGATTCATTAGAGGCGATAGTCCGTCCTGTAACCGCACCTAGTACAGTTAACCTGTCGTATAGGAGCGGCGCCGACGAGCTCGGCGCGGCGGTCGAGGAAGGTTTTGATGCCGGCTTCGATGAGACGCATGCCTAGGGCCTCAGCGGCCGCTGCGTCGCGGCGCTTGTAGTTCAGGACGAGATAGTAGCCCAACATCGAGAATATGTACCTCCCGGGTGCCCTATTCACCTCCGACGATTAACTGAGTAGATGCGCGGTTGGGGGCGCGGTCAATGGGGACAGCGACGATGGGTTGGATGAAGACGCGGGCTGCTACCGGGTGAGGGGAGCGGTCGGTCCGACATCATTCGGGGTGCACCGCGGAGGCAAGTGGCTTATTGTGATCGGAGACCTAGAATAGTAAGAAATAGGAAGATCTTGCAGAGTATGGCGATGACAGCGACTCGACGGGTCACCTCCCGCCTTTCCTCGCGTTCGCAGACGGTGATTCCGAAGCCGATCCGGGACCGGCTGGGCATCGGCCCGGGGGACCTGATCGCGTTCGAGGAGCGGGCGGGGGAGATCGTGATCCGGCCGGTGCAGCCGCCGCTTGGCGAGGACCCGTTCGCGACCTTCACCGAATGGGCGGGTGCCGAGGACGAGGAAGCCTATGCCGGGCTTTGAGCCGTCCGTCGTCCGGGTCAGCAAGATCGCCACGGTCGGGGCGGTGCGAGCGGATCGGTCGCCTGCCGGGCGAGGCGGCGACGGCGGTTGCCGGCTACCTGCGGCGGACGGTTGTGGGCGCGGCTACCGCTGGTAGGTGATCACGCCGTCGCTTGTGTAGCCGGCGAGGGCCTGGTGCAGCGTCTGCGCCTGCTCGGGCTGGTCGAGGCCCCACGGCCGGCGGGTGATGATGGAGGGGCTGCATCGAGACCGCGATTGGCAGTTCACAGAAGAGCCTGCGCTCGATACTCTGGCGATAAGTGCCAGAGTCAGCTGCCCGGCCCGGATCGAGGGCAGGTGGCTCACGACACGGCGGCCGTCGGGGGACGGCATGGCGATGCGACGAGGGTCGGGCGTCGCGTCGCGCGTGCGCGATAAAAGGAGGGGCGATGGCCCGCGTCGGCGACATGCGCAAGCTGCTGTTTCGGCTCGTCACCAAAGGTGCGCGGCGCGAGGAGCTGTACGACCGCCTCTACGCCATGCGCTGGGGCGAGACGACCACCAACAATTACGGCTTCGCGCCGGCCGAGGGCCAGGCACCGGAGCGCTTCCAGATCCAGCTCTACACCGAGCTGCTGAAGCTGCTGGAAGAATGCGCCGACGATGGCAGCGTGGCACCCGTGCTCGAGATCAGCTGCGGCCGTGGTGGCGGTCTCAGCCATCTGGCGCGCAGCCTGCCACGGCGGGCCCAGGTCGTCGGGCTGGACTACTCCGCCCACGCGATCGCGTTCTGCCAGCGGCACCATGCGGCCGTCGGCAACCTCGCCTTCGTCCGCGGCCATGCGCTGCAGCTGCCGTTCCGCGACGGCACGTTCAGTGCTGTGGTCAGCGTCGAGGCATCGCATGCCTATGGCGACGACGCGGCGTTCCTGCGCGAGGTCACGCGGGTGCTGCGCCCCGGCGGACGGTTCCTCTACGCGGACTACCGGACCCGCCGGAAGATGCCCCGGCTGGAGCAGCTGGCGCACCGCGCCGGCCTCGAGGGCGAGCTGCGCGACATCACCACCAACGTGGTCGACGCCTGCCGGCAGGACGCCGAGCGCCGCCGCGAGATCATCCGCGCCGGCCTGCCCTGGTACTCCCGTCTGCTGCTCTCCGGCCGCCTGGAGGGCTATTCGGGCCTGCCCGGCTCGATCAATTTCGAGCGCTTCCGCGACGGCGACCGCATGTACTTCCTCACCTGCATGGCGCCGCGCGGATCCTAGCGGGCAGGGCGTCCGGGCGGCACGTCAGCTCGCCTGGTGCGTGACCCTGCCGTCGCAGAGGGTGAGGCGGACCTTGAGCTGCCCGATCGAGCCGGGTGGCGTGGCCTCGAGGTCGCCGTCGAGCAGGACGAGATCGGCGAGGCAGCCGGGCTTCAGCTGGCCCTTGCGCGCTTCCGCGAACTCGACCCAGGCGCCGTCGCTGGTGTAGCCGGCGAGGGCCTCGTGCAGGGTCTGCGCCTGCTCGGGCTGGCCGGGGCGCCAGGGCCGGCGGGTGACGGCGGCCTGGATGGAGAGCAGCGGGTCGACCGGGGAGACCGGCCAGTCGCTGGCGAAGCACAAGTGCGCACCGGCGTCGCGGAGCGTGCGCCAGGCGAAGGTGAAGGGCTCGCGGGCCTCGCCCAGGAGCGCCATCATCTCGTGGCCGGGGTAGCTGAGGGGGCCGGGGGCGTGCAGCGGCTGCATCGAGGCCACGACGCCGAGCTCGCGGAAGCGGGGGAGGTCGGTGGGGTCGATCAGCTCGATATGCTCGACGCGGTGGCGGCTGTCGCGCGGGCCGTTGGCGGTGCTGGCGGCGGCGTAGGCGTCCAG
>JBATRI010000347.1:0-5154 GCA_049292515.1 Geminicoccaceae bacterium | reverse complement strand
CCCTGGTCTCGAGGCCGATACCGCCGACCGCGAGCGCCGCCAGCAGCAGGAGGGCCGCGAAGAGGCCGATGGCGAGCGGGAAGGAGGCGCCGATGAGCAGGGCGATGGCCGAGGGCGCCAGGAGCCCGCCGACGCGGGCCATCGCACCGGCCACGCCCATGCCGGTGGCGCGCAGGGAGGTCGGGTAGAGCTCGGGCGTGTAGGCATAGAGACCGCCCCAGGTGCCGAGCAGGGCGAAGCTCATGGTGAGCAGCGCGGTGGCGATCCAGGCCGGCTGCTCGGCGACGGCGAACAGCAGGCAGCCCGCGGCGCTGGCGCAGAGGAAGGCCACCAGCGTGCGGCGACGGCCGATGGTCTCGATGCCGACGGCGGCCAGGGCGTAGCCCGGGAGCTGGGCCAGGGCCAGGAGCACGAGGAAGCCGTAGCCGCGGACGAAACCGTGGCCCTCGGTGACGAGGCGCCCGGGCAGCCAGATGAAGACGCCGTAATAGGCGGTGGAGACCAGGAGCCAGGCGGCGAGGATCAGGAGGGTGCGCCGGCGCAGATCCGCGCCCAGAAGGTCACGCAGCCGGGCGCGCGGGCTCGGGGCGGCGGTCAGGGGGGCCGCGGTCGGTCGCCGATTGTTGCCGGTGGCGATGCGGTCCAGGACCGCGCGCGCCGCATGCTCCTGGCCGCGGTGCAGCAGGTAGTGCGGGGATTCCGGCAGCCACAGGCGGAGCCAGAAGCCGACGATCGCGGGCAGGGCGGTGGCGGCGAACAGCCAGCGCCAGGCCTGGTCGCCCGCCAGCAGATTGGCGGCCCAGGCGGCCAGCGCCACGGCCAGGGTGCCGACGGCCCAGAAACCTTCCAGCGCTACCAGCCACCGGCCGCGGCGCCGGGTGGGGAGGAACTCCGCCATCATGGCGTAGTCCACCGGCAGGGTGCCGCCGACGCCGATGCCGGTCAGCAGCCGCAGGATAAGGAGCTGGGTGAAGTCGGGGGCGAACACCGAGGCCAGGCCGAAAACGGCGTCGATCAGCACGGTGACGATCAGCACCTTACGGCGGCCGATCCGGTCGGCGAGCCGGCCGAAGCCCCAGGCGCCCGCGAGCATGCCGAGAAAGAAGGCAGTGCCGGCCTGGATCGCCTGCGGCACGGTGAGGCCGAAGCTCGCGGCCAGGGACGGGGCGGCGAAGCCGATCGCCAGCACCTGCATGGCGTCGGCCGCCCAGACCAGGCCGAAGATGCCGAGCAGCCGATAGTGGAACGGACCGACGCCGATCCCGTCCAGCGCCTCGTCGACGGTCACCGGGCGCATCGGCGTCGCCGTCACCCGATGCGCCTAGAACCGCGGCAAGTCCGGAAACCTATGCTCGCCCTTGTGGACATGGACTCGGCCCAGCTCGGCGCAGCGGTGCAGCACCGGGAACACCTTGCCGGGGTTGAGGATCTGGGCCGGGTCGAAGGCGCACTTGACCCGCTGCTGCTGCTTCAGGTCGTCCTCGTTGAACATGGTTTCCATCAGGTCGCGCTTCTCGACGCCCACCCCGTGCTCGCCGGTCAGCACGCCGCCTACCTCGACGCACAGCCTGAGGATGTCGGCGCCGAACTCCTCGGCGGCGTCGAGCTCGCCCGGGACGTTGGCGTCGTAGAGGATCAGCGGGTGCAGGTTGCCGTCGCCGGCATGGAAGACGTTGGCGACGCGCAACCCGTGGCGCGCCGACATCTCCTGCATCCGCTCCAGCACGAAGGCGAGCTTGCCGCGCGGGATGGTGCCGTCCATGCACAGATAGTCCGGCGACAGGCGGCCGGCGGCGGGGAAGGCGTTCTTGCGCCCGGCCCAGAACCGCAGCCGCTCGGCCTCGCTCTCGGAGGCCTTGCTGTAGGTGCAGCCGTGCTGGCGGGCGATCGAGCCGACGACACCGATCAGGTGGTCGACCTCGGCCGCCGGCCCGTCGAGCTCGCAGATCAGGAGGGCCTGCACGTCGCGCGGGTAACCGGCATTACAGAAATCCTCGGCGGCGTTGATCGCCGGATGGTCCATCATCTCCAGCCCGCCCGGGATGATCCCGGCAGCGATGATCGAGGCGACGCAGCTGCCGCCCTGCTCGACCGACGGAAAGCCGATCAGCACCGCGCGCGCGGTCTCGGGTTTTTGCAGGATGCGCACGGTGACCTCGGTGACGACACCCAGGAGACCCTCCGAGCCGGTCATCAGGCCCATCAGGTCGTAGCCGTCGGAGTCCAGGTGCTTGCCGCCGAGGCGGACAATCTCGCCATTGGGCAGGACCAGTTCCAGGCCCAGCACGTTGTTGGTGGTGAGGCCGTATTTCAGGCAGTGCACGCCGCCCGAGTTCTCGGCGATGTTGCCGCCGATCGTGCAGGCGATCTGCGAGGACGGGTCGGGGGCGTAGTAGAAGCCGCGATGCTCGACCGCCTTCGTGATGCCGAGATTGGTGACCCCGGACTGGGCGGTGACGGTGCGGTTCTCCCAGTCGATGTCGAGGATCTGGTTGAATTTGCCGAGGCCCAGCACGATGCCGTCCTCGAGCGGCAGGGCACCGCCAGAGAGCGAGGTGCCGGCGCCGCGCGGCACGACCTTGATCTTCTCCCGGTCACACAAAGCCAGCACGGCTGCGACCTCGGCGGTCGTCGACGGCAGAACCACGGCCATGGGCACGGTGCGGTAGGCGGTCAGCGCATCGGATTCGTAGGCACGCAGCTCGTCGGTGGCGGCGATGACCCCTTCGCCCGGGACGATCGCCCGCAGCGCATCGACGATCCGCTCGCGCTTGGCGAGCGAGTCCCGATCCGGTTCCGGCATCTGCATCGCGGGCCTCCCGTTCCGACTCTGGTGGCAAGATGGCGGCGGGCCGGCGCGCGGTCAATGCGGGCGCGCTGCAACCAAAAGGTTGGATTGGGTTGCGATACCTCCCGCGAGCCGGCATGGTCGCGGCTCTATTGATAGCACCGCAGGGGAGGCGTGCAGCGAATGCCGATCAATAATCGGTGTGGATGGTCGCTCGGGCTGGCAGCCATGGTGTTGGGGGTGGCCGCTGCTCCGGCGGATGCCGCCGCGACGCTGGGGCCGGCGCCGGCCGGGTTCGTCCATGGCGAGGTGCTGATCACGGCCTACCCGGTGGGCGGCGGTGACGATCTGCTGACGGGCGGGCTGGGTGCGGCGAGGCTGGCCGACGCGACCCCGGTGGTGGTCGAGCCGGTGACGGCGGCGTCGTTGCGGACGGCCGCGATCTACGGAAACTATCGTGCGCTGGTCGATACCAGCTCGGGTGGCGGCTATGGCCGGCTCTACGGGCCGCTGGTGCCGCCGACCACGGCCGATGCCGACGGCAAGATCTACGGGGTCGAGTATCTGGCCTACGCCAAGGGCAAGGGCGGCGACCAGAACGTGACCATGATGGTGCAGATCCCGGAGGCGTTCGATCCTGCCCATGCCTGTCTGGTGGCAGCACCGTCGTCAGGATCGCGTGGCGTCTACGGCGCCATCGGCACGGCCGGCGAATGGGGCCTAAAGCATGCCTGCGCCGTCGCCTACACCGATGCCGGCAAGGGCACCGGCGCCCACAATCTCGAGCTCGACACGGTGGGCCGGCTGCAGGGCCAGCGCACGGATGCCGACGCCGCGGGCGATCTCTCGAGCTTCACGGCCCGGGTCAGCGATGCCGGGCGGGAGGCATACAATGCCGCGTTCCCGAACCGTTTCGCCTGGAAGCATGCGCATTCGCAGCGCAATCCCGAAGCCGACTGGGGCCGGCACGTGGTGCAGTCGCTCCAGTTCGGCCTCTGGGCCATCAACCACCGGCTGGCCACGCAAGGGCTGCCGCCGCGCGGCTGGGCCGACACGCTGGTGATCGCCTCCAGCGTCTCCAACGGGGGCGGCGCCTCGCTGCGTGGGGCCGAGATTGCCCCCAAAGGCATGATCGACGGCGTCGTGGTCTCGGAGCCCAACGTCAACCCGACCTACGACCCACGGTTCGCGATCCGCCAGGGTGACGGGCCGAAACTGTGGCGACACAGCCGGCCGCTCTACGACTACCTGACGCTGATCGACGTCTTCCAGGGCTGCGCCAATCTCGCCCCGGCCAATGCCACGGCACCCTTCAACACGACGCCGGCGGTGCTGGGTCAGAACCGCTGCGCCGCACTGGCCAAGGCCGGCCTCCTGCAGGGCGCCGGCACCGAGCAGCAAGCCGAGCAGGCACAGAGGATCATCAACCGCTACGGTATCCTGGGCGAGCAGAACGTGACGGCGCCGTCCTACTGGACGTTCTATGTCGCCCAGGCGGTGGCGGTGACCTACGCCAACGCCTATGCGCGGGCGTCCGTCGTCGCCAATCTGTGCGGCTTCTCCTTCGCCGCCACGGACAATGTCGCCACCAACCCGACCTTCAACCAGGTGGTGCCCCTCCCGGCCGCGGCGGAAGCCGTGCTGTTCGCCAGCGCCAACGGCATCCCGCCCACCGGCGGGGTGAGCGTGGTCAACAACCGCTCACCGGGCGGGGCGCTGCGCGACCAGTTCTCGCTGTCGCCGTCGAGCGGGCAGGCCGATCAGAACCTGGACGGGCATCTATGCCTGCGCTCGCTGGCGATCGGCCGCAAGCTCGGCCAGCCGCTGACCGGCGGCAGTGCCGGTCTCCATGCCAAGGTCCAGCAGGGCATCCGCCAGATCCTGGCCGACGGCAGGCTGGGCGGCATCCCGACCATCCTCGTGCACGGCCGCAGCGATGCGCTCATCGCCCCCAACCACACCTCGCGCCCCTACTACGCGCTGAGCCAGCTGCGCGACGGCAAGAAGGCGAGGATCCACTATTACGAGGTCACCAACGGCCAGCATCTCGATGCCTTCAACAGCCTGCCCGGCTACAGCGAGCGGTTCATCCCGCTGCACCATTACTTCATCGAGGCCATGGACCTGATGTACGCGCACCTGACCGCCAAGGCGGCGCTGCCAGCGAGCCAAGTCGTGCACACCGTGCCGCGCGGTAAGCTCGCGGATGGCTCGGTGCCGCCGGTGGAGCTGGCGAACCTGCCGCCGATAGCACCGGAGCCGGCGGCCGCGGACCGGATCAGGTTCGACGGGCGGACGCTGGTCGTGCCGGACTGACGCGGGCGCGGCGCGGGGCCGTCTCCAGGCCCCAGAACTCGGCCATGCAC